>NZ_JAMPQL010000026.1:0-91405 GCF_028482435.1 Providencia sp. PROV119 | reverse complement strand
AGCATCTTCTTGGAAGCGCCCATAACTTTCAAATACTTCGTGTTGTTGATGTACTTCACCCGTTACCTGATGGCTCAATGGGTAAGAAGGACGTAACTGATTGTAATCTTTATCAATACGAATATCACTACATAAGCGTTCAGCATAACGCCATGCGGTGACCGTGCTGTCGGTAATATCGGTTTCTGATTGGGGATTATAAGTTAAATGGATCCCCGCTTTCATACCCAAGTGGCGATCGCTATAGAATAATTGTGGGCCTTCCTCGAACCAGTAGTTAATCCCTTCTTCGGCAGCGAGGCGACACCAAAACTCATACAGGGTTTCACGTTTTTGCGTGATATAAGAGCGCTGCAAATGCTCTTCAGGGTGATAAAATAATTTATCGTGTTTAACATGGGATTCATTCAGCAAGGTTTCTAGTATGTTGGGGACGGTAGTGTCTTGGAAAATACGACTATCTTGCTTAAGCGTCATGATCCACATTTCAGGGCGGATGACAAACTGATACCACGTTTTCACGCCATCGGTATTGCCTTGCTCGGCGCTAGCTAAAATCCCTTGTACACAACGGGTAACAATACCTTCACGCATGATGGTGATGGAGGAAGCCATCCCCAATACATCTTGAAAATCAATCTCTGATTGTGAGCTGACGGCTTGAATGTTCAGCGTAAATAACTCGGATAACCCTTCGTGCAAATCAAATTGGGTGACCTGAAAGGTCTCTACAGGAAGATCACCAATTTGGCAGGTAAATACGAGTCCGGAATACAGCTTACGATTAGCAATTGCATCGTAAATATCTATTTTCTTAGATTGAGAGGGCTGAGATCCGCTGGCGTCAGAAGCCGATTTAAGGCGCTGTGGCTCTGGCCTGTTTAATAGAGATTGCCAATGTTGACCCGCTTTTTCAGCATCAGATACATTTTTTCTCGAGATATTTGAAGACATAGACTTAACCTTGCAAAATGGCGCACTCAATTGTTGCGCCATGGTTTTTTATAACAGTGATTTATATCCTTGTAATGGTGAGGGTGATAAATACCATGTCGGTAAATCAGCATCATTGAAATTCACTGACATTTCCAACAACATATTTTCAGATAAACAAAAAGGGAAAAAATGATATAGGTGAGTGACAAACATAAATGCCTCACCTTCATTTTCAAATTTTTGAATGTCTAATGTCACCACAAGGGATAAGCAGCGATATGGTTTTCCTTTTAAAATGTAATCATATAAATTCGTTTTAAGCGCAATACAACCTGATAATAACCGTTCAAGTTTGCGTGTAACTTGTCTATCGTTTTCACGATATAAAATATATTCCGTCAACATCTGCTTGATAGTATCAAGAGACATCAACATAAAAGCATTAGCACTATAGTGTGATAGTAATTGCCAATAATATTTATCATTCACAATCGGTGGATAACAGTTTGATAACTCGGTGATATTTGCTGTTTTTACTCCTTCTGGCACCTTCTCACTATGGCTGTTTAAGACCCCTATGCGGCTTTCTTGATATTGTTCAAAACTCACATAATTACATGAAAAACGTAAACTAGGAGGCACTACCATCGGTGTACCTTTATTATCATAAAAATTTAAATAATATAGTGTCCTTCCTCGAATATCGTTATCAATAGTGAGTGCATAAAACAACGCTTGTTGATATTGGGGCAGCAGACGTGATGCCGCAGTAAAATCCGTCATCGGATAAAAATCACAATATAAGCCACGAACCTTTTCGTGAGGCTCTAATGACAACTGAATATCTGATAAATGCGCCAAATAGTGATTATCAGGTATAGGTAATAAATACGACGATTGATTATATTTAAAATCTATTTTCAGTTCATTTTGCTTTTCTTTATCAATTGCAGGTACACAGTTTAAATAAAAACTCTCTTCACACTGTGCCTGAGTAATCGAAAGCTGCTTATTGAAATAGATATTGATCACAAACGTATCATCATCTTGCCAATTAAGCTGCTTAGTGATCAACGGTACATTAATATCGATAAAATGATGAACATGTGGTAAATAAAACCCTTCCAGTAGCTGTTGAGGGGCTGATAATTGATTATCTGTTTGCTGGAAAATTTGAAATTTTTTACCTATCTTCGGCTCAAAATAAAAATCAAGGCTGTTCCCACGATAGCTTTTTCCATCATGATTCAGCTCTATATAATCAAAATATTGGCTAAACCCGAGCATCAAAGTATCTGCAATAGCTTTTTGTTTACTCAAAAAGAGGTTTAGCGATGCTGTATCATATTCTTTTATTATGCCTCGGTATTTTACTCGTAATGAGATACAACTCCGATTAGGCTGATGAGTAATTTTTCGCTCAACAATAGAATAAGGTTGTAGGGTCACTCCATAACAAAGACTAAAACTGGCACCTTTAGGACCTAGAATCAAATTATTTTCTGAAAGATAATATGGATAATCAATGACCCCATCTTGGTCAACCTGAATAATTGTTGTTGAAGGTAGCCCCTTAATCGCTTGTGAGCCTAAACGTTGTAGTAAAGGTAAGGTAATTTCAGGAAAAGCGTCATCAATTTTTTCTTGTAGGCGTGCCGAAAGAAAAGCAAACCCTTCAAGTAAATAACCCGTATGAGGATCTTGTGGATCTAATACGTGAGCCAAATGCGGCTTCTCTCTCGCATAATCGTCAGCGAGTTTTTGTAAATATTGCTTTTCTTGTAGATACTTTATTTCACTCATCTTTTAGGCTCAACATCCATTAAATTGTATTTTCTTGCCAGCTACAGTAGCCTGAAGTCCCAGCCATAACATGCTGAAATATAATATCTTTATATTTCACAGTTAGTGTTTCCTCTGGTAATTGCTCATTATTATTCGATGAATGAGGATAGTCTGACTCTAAATTAATAATGGACGCTTCTCTCAGAGTAATGGTGTAATACTTTTCTTGAGAGCCTGTTTGTGAAGTCCGATAAAAATTAAATGTCATCTCAAGTGTTTCATTATTGGCAATTGCATTTGCCAACAGTGGAGATGATTTATCTAACAACTTAATTAATGTAACAGGTTGAAAATTAATATTTTGAGTACGACTAAAGCCATTTCCTAATCGTAGGACAAAAATTTCGTCTTCATGACCGTTTTGATACTTATTACCGATCGATTCTAAACTTCCACATCCTTGAGAAATTGCACCTTGTTTGCTGCCTTTTAATGTCAAATAGATCATATTCGCCATGATAATATCCTTTTAATATGAGTTTGGTTTTAAACCGCGTTCTTCTGCCTGTTTTTGCAAATCATAGTAACGTGCTAATAAGCCATTAATTTGTGAATCGATATTACTAATTAATGTTGGTGAGATAGGCTGGTCATTTTCAATTTGTAAAGAGAATTCACGTAGTCTTTCTTCAACAGGTGTACTCTTGTTATGCTGCTTTTGAATATCATAGATAGCAGTTTTCAAATAAGAGAGAGTAAAACTCCCGCGATTGCGCTCTTGCATCACAATTTTGTCTGATAGCTGCTGTAATAATGTCGCTGTTTCTGACCAACTATCGCTAATTGGCGCATTTTCTAACCGAGTTGTTATCAAGTTTTGCCAGTTACGGCTGACATAAGCTTGATCTGCATTGTTAGGCCACCGTTTTTTGGCTACATCCACTAATGAATCAGCGAGCTTTAAGGTAAAAATAGGTGACTGCTTCTCTAATAACCCTAAGTTATCCGCGTAGGTTGTAAGTTCAGGTTTATATAGCCATTGAGCCGCCGCGCCTTCAGGAACAGAAGCCATTGCAATAACTTCTTGCTGGGTCGAGTAATACAACGCATAGCCGATACCAGAAAAGATGACTGCGCTTGATAATACCCCTAAAAAAAACCCTTTTGTCGCACTCATTTTTTCCTGAGTAGGCATAGGTGAAGAAGGCCGTTTTTGAGCCGCTGTTTCAATCACGATTGATTGTGCTGGTGGCTCTTGCTCCGTTTTCGGCTGCTGGATATAAACTAAAGGCGGCAGCTTTACCGTTTGACCTTTATTTTGATTTAATGCATTTTCGCGCTGTTCGAGGTTTTTCGCTGAGTTTTGGAAAAACCACAAAAGGTTTTCTAATTTCGGTACTTTTGTCCACGTTGTTTGGGCAAGCTTATCGATAATGAGCTGTAGCGCACGCTCGGAACGATAGATTAACCGTAGATCACTGGTTTTAAAACTGATTTGCCGCAATGCTGAACCAGCACGGCTATTAAACCAATTCAAAATATCAGCACGATGATGGGGCTGTTCTGGCCACAAATGATCCCATTGTGTCACAACAACACTTGCTAATAGTTCACATCCCTCGGTAAAACCGTTTAAACCATGTAATTGTAAACGCGCGATGGTGTAATAAATTCCACTTTGTAAATCAATACCATGGGTTTTAAATAGCGTTAAACACAATGACTCAATTAAAGTCCAGCTCACTTCAGGGCGGGCTGGATGGTTAAGTTTATTGAACTCGGTTTTTAGCGCGATAAATTCTGGGGTCTCCAAGGGAGACCCTCCTACTTTAATCACCAAGTTTTCTGATTGCGTACTCATTTATTGTTCTATTCCCTCGTATTAATACTGAAAAATCATATTAATAAAGCGTTTCAGGTAAACGGAATCGGGTAAATAATCCTCCGAAGAACGGGTTGTTAGATTCATCAATTTGCACGCGATAAGTCATATCTCCGCCATCAATTGTGAAGCGAACTTCAAAAGAGTTTGGTTTCACATTCATTAACCTGCCGCTATCGATAAGGCGTAATTGCGCCCAAGGTCCGCTAAAGCTGAGCGAACGAGGGGATTTATCACCAGAAAGAGGCACTAATGTCAGCTTACTTTCAATGTTTGAACGCATTGAGTTTGGCCACACCATATGTACGGTGTTACTGCGCCCATGAGAGTAGTCAATAATCTGCCCATCAAGGTTCAAGATACTGCGACGTTTATTACCTGACAGTGACAACGGTTCTACCGCAAATTGTGTTTCAAGATTACCTTGAGCAGTAAAGAAGGTGTCTCGAATGCGGTTAGCAATCTCAATTTGCTCCAATACATCAGGGCGAATCAGCGATTGGCCTTCCATATTTTCAATCAAGTTATTTTCAACAAATAAACGTAGATTCTGTTGATAGAAACTATCGATGGTGCCATTTGGTTTGAAGAAACGTTCAAATTCGCTTAATGGCACATCTTGTTTAGATTTCGGATTAAATGGATAACGTCCAGCGATGTACGCGTTGTACTGTTTGACAACGTTTTCATTCCACTCGACTTCCATATAACGAATAGCTTCTTTTTGTACCACATTCCATGCTTGGTCCGAGAGGTCTCCTACCCAACGATTTAATGGTTCTGGTAATGTTTTCGCCATTTGTGATAGCTCAAAAATGACATCACGGTTATTATCATTCAAACGCATAGACACCGCTTTTAGTGCAGCTTTACCTGGTACTGGTGAGTTTTGAATACTTAATAAATAACGATGCAATTCATTTAGCTTCTGATTGAGATTTTGTAGGTTTTCACCATTGTTACTCACTAAAATCTCAGTTTCGGGTGAAAACTCTCTATCCAACCTGCTAAGCAACCTGTATTTCGGCTCTGCCATCAATTTTTGCTGCTCTTGTGAAGACAGCGAACTATCAATGGTAGGTAAAGAAGTGTTATCTCTCAGTACCTGTAATGCACGTCTTAACGGCTGCTCACCACTGATTATCTGTTCTAATGCATTGATTTCATCTTGAATTGTGTCAAATTCACGAATCTCTAAATTACTCATCGCCCCACGCCATTGCGCAGTATAGTCATTCAGATATTGTTCGCTAATTTGACGTTGGATCTCTTTACGGTCACTCTCGCTATACTGTGTATTGCTTGATAAATTTAGCACCCAAGCATCAAGTAATGTCAGATCGACCAATTCATCATTTTGCCTAATAAAGTAGTTAATCAGCCCAGAACGGGTGAGAAACTGAGGGATTTCGAGCTTATCTTCATCGTTCACAGTAAACACTGAGTTAAAACCAGGGCCTATTTGATGACGGAGGTTTAATGGTGATGACAGTGTTTGATTCGCTTTCAGCCTCAGTGTTTGATAAACACGTTGGTATAGCGACAGCGTGCTCAGCTCTTTTTGAGCGTCACTGATTGGTTTGGCAAATGGCCCAAAGACTTTATTGGCAATCGCTGAACCTTGATTACGCTCAGCTTTCCAGTCAGTGTGCTCTAACGCATAATGTAAATGGCCGCGAAGCTGAGCTTGGATATCTCGTTGCCCTGTAAATAGCTGGCTCCAGTAGTTTGCCATATAATCTTCAACCACCCCGTTATTACGCCCACTTTTATCTTCAAGCATGCGCATAACACGTAAGATTTCGAGCTTCTCTTCACTGCCTTTTTCAGCATTATCCAGCTCAATAAGTAACCCTGCCATAATGGCGGGTAAAAAGCGTTCCGTTAACAATTGCAAGTAGACATTTTCAACTTGTGGTCCAACTTTTTGCCCCTGATATAATCCCATTTCAGACAGAATGCCATTTTTATCACGATGGTTTCCGTAAGCTAATGTTGCTTCTCTAAGTGGGTTCAAAACAGGAAGTTGTTTGCTACCGTCAGTATCTTTAGTTGTCGTTGATTCAATCGCTTTAAATGCTTTAACTTCATTAAGCACATTCTCGCCCGCACGATAGTTTTTGTTGTAGTAATGGCTCCAGCCATTCCAAGCCAATATCAAACCAACAATGCTGACAGTTGAAGCAACTAAAAGTCTGGTACGATGTTTTTTCAGCCAATAATGGTTTTCCGCTGCTAAGTTTGGCTCGCTAAACAGCACATCACTGAATAAGTTGTGCGTAAAATAGGGATGTGTATCTGAAATAGGCCAAGTTGTTAGTGGTGCTGTTGGTAAATGGTATTGAACTGACGCCGTTTGGCTAAAGACGTCGTCAATCTGACCAACTTGAGTCGCAGAGGTGAGATAAACCCCTCTTAAACGGATATTTTTCTGTTCATTGTTAGCGACCAATGCAGAGATTAATTTTGCTACACTGCTTTGTAACCCTTCAATTTGGCGAACAAAACTAAATAAGTCGCTTCTTTGGCTTCCTTCTGAACGATTTAACATCATTTCAGGTAAAGCACTGTTCATTTGGCTAACCCATTGGCTCCAAAAGTGATTGAGCTGTTTTTCCCAATTAACATTTTCTTTTGAGCTAAAAGATACCCCTAATACCTGATTACGCTGTTGAGCATCAAGGGATTGGAACATCGCATCAAAACCACGTAACAAGTCCAGTTTAGTCAACACAATATAGAGTGGTAATTGACTATTGAATGTCATACGGACTTCTTCAATACGCATATGTAGGTCAGCAATGAGCTGGCTATTTTTTTCCTTCGAATTTGTCAGTAATGACAAAGTATCCACGGTTAAAACAATGCCATTCATTGGTTGTCTTGAACGGTTTTTGCTTAACCAGTGTAAAAGTTCATTCCATAAACGATGATATAGCTGGGGCTTATCCCCCTCACTCACTGGCTGGGTCAATAATTTCCCATCTGGCACAAAAAGGACGGCATTATCCGCGAGTAGACATTGAATATGCAGAGGGAGTTTCTGGTCACTAACAACATTTTCTGTTGGTGCAATATCTAAAGTATTAAGGCTATTTTTTAGTAATGTATGCTTACCACTCTCATCGGCCCCCAATACGAAATACCAAGGACGTAAATATACGGATTGAGTATGTCCGTTGAGGTGACGAACAAATTGCGATTTCCAATAATCGAGATAACGATTTTGAAACTCAATATCGTGACGAACAGGATCAACAACCGCTAATTCCACGTCTAATTTAAGGCTTTCAAGGCGTTTTACACGTTTCCATGTCGCGATCCCAATCCAACTCACAATGATGAGAAGAATAATAATCGTCGCTAACCAACGCGCGCTCAGCTCTTTAAGGGGATAACTGCCCTTGTAGTTAAAATCGGGTCCCCACCACCAAATCCAAATAATCAAAATCGCTGGGAGCAGTGCCAAACACAGCAGTAAGAATGATTTAATTTTGGGCTTATCGCCAAAAAACAGCTTCTTAAGAGAACCCGTTATTTTTGGTATGGATAGAAAAGATAATTTCATTGTTGTGAATTCCTATCAAAAGTCATTTCCTGCTTGTCTTGCACCTTCTGTGCTAAACGATTGAGCAAATCGGGTTCCCAGTCCGATAACGAGTAATGTAATGCTGCGGTATGCAGTTGCTGATACAGGTTCTCAGCCATATGCTGCATCCCCGCTTGTTCAAATAACTGGGCAGATAACAATTGGCTATAAAAACGAGCTCTCGGCTCGTTCGTAGAAGCGATAAAATTTTCGACCATTTTTAACGCTTCACTTAAGCCATGCTGTTCATAGCAATGTAAAATTTCTTGTTGTTCAGCTTGTAAACTGTGAGAACTCGTCGAGGCGTCGTGACTCGTTGATTTTTGAGAAGCTGAAAGCCAAGACTGAACCTCTTCAGGCAAGAAAGGTGTCATGTCAGAAAAACTCAGTTTGGCTAAATCAGGTAATCGGTTTAAAAACTGTTGCAACGCCTGAGCAATCGCAACACCCACCAGCGGATAGCCTAACTTTGTTGCAACTTGAGCAGCTAACATATGGCCTTCCAGCCAATAAGGCGATAACGTTAAGCTTTGTTCAATGTTATTCAACAACGCCATTGATGGTTGCGCCATTTGGTTTTTGTAATCAATCACTCGGTCAGGAGAAACAGGAGCTAATGGCGTTTTTCCATCATTATTTGCCATCGGTAACGCATGAATGGAGTGCCAAATAGCATAGCGCCGTAAGCAATAACCTACCGCATCCGAAGGCGTTTGCTCACATAACGCCTCAGCCACTTTAAGCAATGTCTGTTTCCACTGACGCTCATCCGTTTGGTTCACCTCAACTGTAGGTACTTTTGTTGCTGCCACCGGAGTCTGTGCTTGTTGAGTATTTTCTACTGTTCCCTTTTTATCTGTTGTTGGCTCTTCCGTTGCCACAACGATGACAGGTTCACTTTGTTCAATACGGCTGTAACCACGGCTTAATGTATCGACTTCAGCGGATAAATTTGGGCATTTTTCATGCCAAGATTTAGCCAAAAAGGCAAAGGAGCCGAGAATATTGTCGCGCAAGTTAATATCGGCTTGACGGCAAAAACTGTCTTGTACAGTTTCAAATCGTTTAAGGATTTGCCCTGCAAGCCGTTGTTTAAGCTTTATATTTTGCGGATAGCTATTTTCCCAATAATGACGAACAAACTCCGCCAATAATTCAGCGGCTAAAGCTAGCTCATCAGCCTCTCCTGCATGTTGTAAGGTACGCAATAAGTGCACTAATAAACGGAAGTCTTTCGTTTCATTAGCAAACAGTTGTAATGCCTTGCGCTGGATCTCCTCAATATTTAATTGAGCATGGCTAAGTGAGCCAAACTTAATCATTTCGCCGTCAATGTATTCCCAATCAGGGTTATCATCGGCAATCGGTGCTGCTTGCTGGCTTTCTTCAAGGGGAGCTAATAGCTGCTCTTTCCATTTTAATTGTGTATTAATCGTCATGATGCTTACCAGTGACAGGCCGTTCTTAGCGGTTTGATATCAGTTGAAATACCTGAAATATTGAAAGTTAGCCGGTCATTGTTTGCTAATTTCAACGTCAGTGTTTCACCGTTTAATAAACGTTTAATTTCATCAATGCCGGGAATGCCACGACTCGACTCCAATACATAACCGTTTTCACGAAGAAACCAATCGGCAGTGAATTGCGTTTTGTCTGTCGTTAACATCACACTTCCCGCCTCCTGTTGGCGAGGGAGGGCAACCTGCAATCAAGTAATATTGTCGATACAACTGATCATCATGACTGGGCGAGGCGGCGCAAAACCAATCGCAGGGATAGTCATAATAACTGGGTAATTTCCTGTTTCAGGAAGGGTGACTAAAAACCCCGCGCTATTATCTTCTCGTTGCATTTCATGCTCCATTGCCTGGCGCCATGCTTTACCCATTTGACTCGGGTCAAAAGGTGTCTGTGCAGGTGAGTCGGCCATGATTTGGTCATAGCATGCAAGACGGATCAGTTGAGACGACTCAAGGCGGCACTCTGAAAGCGCCTGAGCCAGTGCTTGCGGATTTGTTTTTTCCGCTGAGGCAGTGGTGACGACGAATAAAGAGGTCATCAACCACAATGTAAGCGGTGAAATATTCATCTCATGCACCCGTATTTTTTCAATTTGTATATTAGGGACCGTTTCGATAAATTCAGACTCGTTGCCATCGTATCTAAATCACCATTAACCTGTTGTTGTCGGTCTTTTAAAATTTGTTCTTCGTAACGTTCAGTTGCCACGGTTAAGTCATCAATCTCTCTAAAATCAGAGAAATGGTGACTCGCAACAGGTGGAGCTGATGTCGTTAACATATTCACAGCTGCCTGTAGTTGCCGTTCACGATCTTGTTGTAGTGAATTAAGGTATTGCAGGTGAGAAATCTTCTGCTGAGTCAAAGATAATTCGAGGAGACTTTTCAACTGATGGTGAAATAACGCACAATAAATAGGGAAAATTCCTTGCTCATAACTCTCCGTATTGAGTGATTTCCCAAACAAAATAATAGCTCCGCAAATTTTATGACGTAAATCTGTTAATGGGAGGCTATACAGCCCTGTACCTATTGGTAATTCAGCCACAAATTGGCGAAACCTATTATCATTGATGTGAATTCCTTGATTCAGGTTCTCCCATAGGACACTTTCACCCCTTGATATCAACTGAATCAAAGGGTGGTCAGCATCGCTGATCTCGACATCCAAATGCCCTTGTTCTACTTCATTTGATTGCTTAATACTCCAACTCTGTAAGCAATTTTCAGGTCGGTTGATTAATGACACAATCAGTGCGCTAAATGGACTGCGTGTAAAGCTAAACGTTAAAAATTGGCTCGCTAACACATCCAAATTAGTGCATTCAAGTAAGGCTAAGGCATTTTTCAGTCGTGATTTCATAGTTCAGCATTCACCGTCGCAACGAACTCATCGTTCTGTGTTGATAATTGAATGTGATTAATGTCTTCATTTTTTGCGCTGTGCTGTAGTAGCAGTAGCGATAACGGTGGTAACAGTGCGCCATCGATGATGGATTCTAATATCCGCGCACCATTCTCCGCACGAGAAGCACGACGTAAGATCTCTGTAGGTACACTGTCATCGACCACAACTTCCGCACCAAAACGCTGTTCAAGTAACGAAGTCAGACGAGCTAACTTGCCACCGACAATTTGCTGAAGGATCTCTTGAGATAATGGTAAATAAGGAACCACTTCCATACGTGCCAGCAGTGCAGGTTTGAAAAATGCGGTTAATTCCGGATAAAGCGCATCTTGCAACTCATCAGGCTTATCTGCATAGGCAGTAATGATTTGGTCGCCTAGATTAGACGTTAGGAAGAAAGCGACATTTTTGCAGTCAATAATTCGCCCTTCCCCATCGGCTAATTCACCTTTATCAAAGGCTTGATAGAATAGATTCAGAACATCAGGATGGGCTTTTTCAACTTCATCCAATAAAACAACAGAATAAGGCTTTTGGCGGATCGCTTCTGTCAGTACGCCGCCTTCACCATAACCAACATAACCTGGAGGTGAACCGATCAGCCGTGAAACTGTATGTTTCTCTTGGAACTCTGACATATTGATTGTCGTTAAATATTGCGTTCCACCAAACATCAGTTGTGCTATTTGAATAACCGTTTCTGTTTTACCGACACCACTTGGCCCCGCCAATAAAAATGCACCTAACGGTCGACCTGGGCGTCGTAAGTCAGCGCGAGCAGTTAACAAATGCTTATGTAAGCACTCAATCGCTAATGATTGCCCTTTGATTGTTTGTTCTAAATAAACGGGTAACTCCGTTACCACTGATAGAGCATCTTGCGATAAACGATTTAAAGGTACCCCCGTCCATTCAGCAATAACGGCAGCAATTTGTTTTTTATCGACATGTGGCGAGACTAATAAATGCTGTTCATGTAGCTCATTCAATTGCTCATTTAATTGTTTAAGCTGCTCTTTTAATACCAAACTGTCGTTAGTTGGAAGCTCTTCACTTTGGTCGCTGTCCAGTAGCTGCGCTCTTAATGCAATAATTTGAGAAACAATCTCTTGCTGGGTTTCCCACGCGGTTTGTAGCTCCTCAACCTGAGCATTGATAGTTTCAGCCTGTTCAGCTAGTGCACTCAGACGCGAACTATGGTCATTAAGCCCCAATTGTTGTTCACGTTGTAGCACATCCGTTTCCATACCAATCTGATGAAGTTCCGTTTTCAGCAACGAGAGCTTTTTCGGCGGTGAAGATAAGTTGATAGCCGCACGAGCCCCCGCCGTATCAAGTACATCAATCGCTTTATCTGGGAGTTGGCGACCTGATAGGTAGCGCTCACTTAACTCAGCACTCGCACGCAATGCTTCATCATCAATAAAGACCTTATGCGCTTTTTCATAAATAGAGCGTAGGCCACGCATGATGATGACTGCTTCTGCCGCCGTTGGCTCTTTAACTTGAACAAGTTGGAAACGGCGCGCAAGGGCAGCATCTTTTTCGAAATACTTTTTGTATTCACTCCATGTTGTCGCCGCGATAGTACGTAATTCACCGCGAGCCAAGGCGGGTTTTAATAGGTTGGAGACATCCAATCCACCTTGTTGGTTACCCGCACCAATTAAGGTATGTGCTTCATCAATAAACAAAATGATAGGATGAGGTGATTGACTCACTTCCTGCATAATGCCTTTGAAGCGTTTTTCAAATTCACCTTTGACCGCAGCACCCGCTTGTAAAGCACCAAGGTCTAAAGTAAGTAATTCACACCCACGTAATTTTTCAGGAATTTCACCTGCAATAATACGCAATGCCAATCCTTCGATTAGGGCGCTTTTACCTACCCCCGGCTCTCCCACAACCACGGGGTTGTTTTTACGGCGACGACACAAAATATCGATCATTAAATCAATTTCATGATCACGACATAAAACAGGGTCTAATTGGTTATCACGCGCTTGCTGAGTCATATTTTGCGTGAACTTCGCCAGTAAAGAGTCCGCAGGACGACTCTCTCCAGATTGTTTTTCTGCTTCAGTCAGTGGTGCTTCAGCCGAACCCGCAGTCCAACTATCAAAATTCAGTCGCAGTTGTTCACGATTTACTTGTGATAATAAGTCAGCAACTGGTTTTGACAGATAACGTAATGGCATCTGCAAAAGGGTTAAAAACAGAGTACCAGAGCGTAATTCACTGTGGTTATATTCTGTCGAGGCTAATAACCAACTGTCTTTCATCCATTCAATCAATAACGGAGAAAAACTCGGATAGCTTTGAGTAATCGCATGATGTGGCGGAATTTGTACTTCTAACAATTCAACAAGTGCGACTAAATCCAGATCCGCTTTATGGCTAATTAAGCGAATATCCGTCAATGGTGTTTCGACCAGTTGTTGCAAAAATTGCGATACCGTAATTTCAGGCTGCTGATGGCTCACACAATAAGCCGCAGCACTTTCTAACGCATGCTTCGCGATAGGGTGAAGACGGTTAACGAGTGTCGAAAGATCAATTTGAATCATAGTGCATCCTAGCCGAATAAAGTATTAAGCTGTTCCACGATACTGAGTGTTTGATGATTCAGTCGGGATGAATAAATGCTGTAAATAATTGCCGCTAAGATAACGGCGCCAAGAATGACGTAGCGAACACCAAAGCGCCGGCCTAAACGGTAGCGATGGTGTTTATTACCCCCTTCATCAAAAAGGATAACGGGTTTTGCTTCGCCTCTAAGTTGCTGAATCTGTTTCTGTAACCGTCTGAGTAAATGGTTAAATTCATCACTATGCCCTGTTGTCACTTTGTAGCGACCACGATAGCCAAGGCACAAACACAAATAGATAAATTCCAGCAAATCGAGATAGCGTTTAGGCTCACCGAGTAACCGCTCAATTAATACAAAAACCTTTTCACCACCCCAAGATTCATTATGGAAGTGTACTAATAACGACTGTTTAACCCAGCCGTTGTCTTGGTTCCAACCTAATCCCAATGCTGTTTCATCAATAAAGGTGCATAGAACATAGCGAAATGAAACAATAGCCCCAGGTTCATAACCTTGGGTTTGTAGTTGTTGCTCTATTGAGGTGATATCGGTCACCACCTGCTGATATAACTTTTCCGAAAGAGGGGTTTCTGACATCGCTTTCATTCTGAGAACCATCCCAAGCAATGGCGTCGCAGCATCAATCATTGGATTGATGCTATTCCCCCGCAAAGGCAACTGATAATTTTTTTGCAAGTTGCCCTGTTCGGCATAGTCATTAAGGAAAGCTGCATTAGTCATTGTCTATTCCGCCTCTTACCGCCCAAAGTTGAATATCAAGCTCAGGGAAATTGCCAGAAACGTGGAATGCCATATTGGAGTGCTGCTTAATTTCCTGCCAAACATCGCCACTTCTATCTAATTCGAAGTAGTTATAACCAGAGTGATAAGGTAATTGACGTGGTGCCGTTGATAATGGAATCAATTTCACACCTGGGATCTGCACGCTGACCACTTTACGAATATTGCTCACTGAAGAGATCTTCGATTGTTGTGGGAACAGTTGACGTAACTGTTCTTGTGGCATATTCGCTTTGACCGCAATAATAAATTCTGCTTTTTGCAGTAACTGCTTATCATGGATCGTCGCAACACGAATACCGTGCTCTTGCGTATCTAATGGAATTGGAATTGCGCGAGGTGTTAACACCACACTCAGTGCTTCCCTAATATCTTTGATGAGTGGGATATAGCTTTCAGATAAATTGAAATGTTTATATTTAGCCACAGAATCAGGTAAACGAGAGGTATTAGTGAACGTTTGTAATTCACCACACAATTCGAGCAAATCTCTAAACAGTTTTTCCGGATGAATAACCGGCTCTTGCGCATAATGCGAATACAATGGATAGGTACGATTTAATACCTGCAACATCATAAATTCTGCTACATCCGCGACACCTTGTTGCCCTGGGGAGCCAATACGTAACGCAATTTGTTTACCACGCTCATATAAAGCACCATGAATTTCATTCAGGAACTCATTTAGCATTGGTGAGATACGCACATTCAAACATGTCGGAATAAAGTCATTCTCAAGTGTTAAGCTGCCATCAGCACCACGTTCCCTAATTTTACAAATAGGCAAAGTGACATAAGCATCCATCTCTTTGGAGCCTTGCTTCAGAATCGGTCTTAATTTGGCCACATTGATCGTACTGACATCCCCACCTTCCGTATGCAGGTCGCGAACATCTTCCATACTGTCGCTATAACGTGATAACAAGCGGTTACCACTATGTTCAGTCGACACTTCATTGACCGTGCTATTCACTAAGGGAAATGCAAGGTAAACGATATTGTTATCACCATCACTAATATTTTTAATATCAATAGGTTGAGGAAGAATATCTTGATGAGGCATAGAAAAGATCGTGCCGTCAGGCATCACACCTGAAGCTTCCTTGATACCAATACGACCTAAGCTATACAATTCATCACTCAGAATTAACGAACTGAGCCCCCAAAAATGAGAAATATAGCTCTTCAGTATGCTTTCAGTAATATAGTCTTGATGACGCTGTTGCTGCTGAAAATGCTGAGGCTTAATAAATAAACCTTCACGCCAAATCACTCTATTTTTTGTCGACATATTAGTCATCTTCCTCTTGTCTAAATTCGATTTCATTTCCTCTGATATGAGCTAGGAGGAAGTAATGGCGTCCTTTTCCACGTGCCTTAACAATTTTTTTCCATTCCGCGTTATCAGGGTCTGAGTAGTAACCAATGACCCCGATATAACGATTGTCTGGATATAGCTCAATGTCAGGTAGCGGCTTGTATTGCCCAGGTAAAATGGTGTAGTCCTGATGGTCGATATAGTTTTTTTTCAGTACCTTTTCGAGATCCCCATCTTTCTCTTCAATCTGGTCAAAATCGAGCGCAGCAAACAATGAATCTTCATTCATGTAGACAATCTGTAGATTCAGTGGCGTTGCTTCACCATCCTGATTTGGGTTGATGTTGGGCTCAGCCAAGATAGTCAACGATATCGTTGATGGCCTATCTTGTGGCGGCCCGATAGGAATCGAAGGGTCTAATATGACTTGACCTATTTTGGATACAGCTTCCAATGGCTTAGTACATCCACTAAGCGCCATCATTGAAAAGAGTAAAAATAGGTATCCTAGTAAGGTTTTCGCACGCATATTATGCTTCCTCAAGCCCTTTTCTTAAGGCTCTGTCATAGGCATGGGTATAGACTTCATAGAACAACTTTTCAAAACCTTGCTGGCGAGAAGATGACAGCTCTTTATAGTAGTTGGTGTACATTTCCCATGCCCAAGCATCGTTTGTCGAAGAGTTATCTGAAGCACGGCGATAGTGCGCGAAACGATTTAAAAGGTGTTCAGGAGAGAAAGCAGCCAACATCGTTGAAAGTGCCGTCGAAATAGCTTCTTGGTTTGCTCGATAATGCAACTGAATGTTATGCAAACTTTCTGCTACCGCTGAAGGGGCTGATAAATGAACGGGACTACGTTCGTCCGTAAACATCAACTTCATTGTTTCTTCATAACTGCTGTTTAAACGCAATGGGTTATCTTCAATTGGTCTAAGTTGCTTATCTTGCAGGCTTTCTTGCTGTTGCTGTAATGCCAATAAACCTTCGATGGCGGAGCGAATAGTCTTCCCTAGCTCCACTAGAAAATCGTTCGCTTGTTGTGAAGTTTGTAAATTTAAATGAATACCAAGCCCTTGCATTAAAGGGTTTACAGCCACATGCTCAATGTCTGTGATAGTGTCATCAAGTGTTGGTGTGATTTTTGGTAAATCCATAAATTCCTGAACCATGGTATTCCCTTGATTATCTGAAAATGGGGAGGTGACTGAGTGCGTTAAGTGTGCTTCATTCATTAATAATGGGTCTGAAGCTTGCTTATTTTTCTGAGAAATTAAGCTAAGACTCTCATTTTCTAAGGCTTGAAGCGGATCATACGTTAGGGACCCTTGAACGGTCGGAGCAAGCTCATACTCCTCTTGCTCATAAGATTGAGTCGGTGTGGTATTAAATAGAGAATCTAATGGATTACTATCGCTAGAAACCAGTGATTGAGGGGTGACAGCCATTAAGTCTTCTGCTGGTTGTCCAGTAAGATTCACATTAACAGACAATTTAAGCTGACCAATTTTGATCTGGTCACCATGAGCAAGCCGTACCGCATCAAGATGAAGAGGTACAATCGCATTATTGACATAAACTGATTCTGTATTGGTCTTAATGCAAAAGTGCTTATCCTTCCAAAGAATAGTGCATTGCACTGGTGCCACGGAATTTTGGTTATCTTGAATCTGCCACTGGCACTGTGCACTACTGCCTATTTGCCCGCCATCTTGTGAAAATGTCATACTCGAAACATAACCGCTTTCGAGTAATTCACTATTAATCAGGCGAAATGAAATTGTCGGTAAATACTTATCCATGCGATTTATTCCAGTACAGTAATGGTGACATTAGGTTGTTTCTCAGGTTTACCTAAAAAGCTTTGCCACCCTAATTGATTGTGTTGTTTCTGGCCTAAACGGATCCCTTCAGCTTGTTTTTCAGCAATATTGAGCCGTAAGTCCCATGCCAACTGCTCATGGAAGATGTAAGAGACAAAAGCGACAAGAGGTAAAAAATTAGCTCCATTAGGCAGAAAGGACATATAACGCTCGAGTGATAATTCACTGATTTCGACGGTACATTTGCCATTACAATCATAGATATGCCCGCCCAAACTAAAGTTATCGCCCAATAACATACGGGGCTGCGATTTCTTCCCAGCCTGATGAGAAATCACACCTAACCGATTTTGTTGATTTTCAGGAATAGGTACTTTACGAGTTTCCCAACCGATAACTTCAACGTGTTCGAGATCGAAACAGTGGGCAATTAAACTACTGATAACATCGGGAGAACGGCTTGGACTCGCTAAAAGCCCAGCGTAGGCCAACATCTTACTGTGATTGATATGAACTCTTTCTCTGTTGACTTCATTCCCTAAGCCAACCAACGAAAACATATAGCGAGAAAATGAATCAACTCCCTCATTTTCAAAGCAAATGTAGTAACGGTATTTACGCCAAATACGATGTAAAAGCGTGACTAAACGGTGATTAAAAAGGTTCAAATAATCTGTCACGCTAGGTTGTTGTTGGGCATCTTCCCAAGCAAAATCATCCAGATAATAGCTCGGTAACGGAGACTGACTACCGTGTAACCCCAAGAAGGAGACTTCAAGCTCAAACTGCCCGTTTTGATTCTTTTTGACCGAGATGACATCTCTCGTAGGAAAAGCAATATTTGCACAGGACTTAAAACGAATTATTTCATCCGTTGTTTCCTGCGTGGTTGTGCTTTTACCTTGTAACTTATTAAGTAGTTCAACAAGTTGATAAAAACTATATTCAGTAACAGAATTGCCAGCTTCATCTAGCCAGCGCGCTATCACTTCAGTATTTGCTGATTGATTTGTGCTGGCCACCGGTAGGTTTCCTTATTATCAATATTGATTACTTCCAGCTCATGAAACATATTCACGCTGGTATACAAAGCAAAAAATTGAGCAATAACTGTACAAAATAAGTACAAGCTACCCTCACTTAAAAAAGCACTTTGACGAACCGTTAATGTCGTTTTTAATCCTCTTACTGGTAACCCACGATAAAGATGCTCAATATGCTCTGTGTTTAAGCTAATGAGAGAATCTAAGCACTGCTGAGATTGCCTTGCTGTTTGACGATTAAAAACAGACGGTAAATCATAGAGTTGAAGAATCTGCTTCAACGAGGTTAGATTCAAAAGTGATTGATAATTTAACGAAAGATTCGTTAATTCAGACCAATACAATGTTTGACCCAACAATGGGTATAATGGCGCTGTTGGCTTAAACAAGTTTGTGGCAGATAAAGCACCTTCCGGTCGATAGGCTTTATCAAGTGAAATCGAATGGGTTGAAAGCCTTGAAGCAACATTCCTATTTGTGCAATTTAATGACACAGAAACGGTTTCTTCACAGTTTTGTAGTTTTGTTTCATTGTCACGCACAAAGGAGAGCGTATGCCGATAGCCTACCGCCTCTCTCATCTGATTGATTTTTAGCCTGTAATAGCCATGATTTTTATCTTTCAGGTTATGGCTTTGGTGATGAAAGCTTTCAAATGCGGTGTAATTGACGGCATAAGGAGAGGCATTTTGTGGATACCTTAACCCTTGTACTTGGTTAATCGAAAAAATGTCATAACAAAGTGGTGTTCGGTAACTGGCGCTCAAGATGTAGTCATCATTTTTACCTGTAAGGTCAATAGCTTCACTGTCAATAGTGAACAAATTGGCAATAGGTACACAATTCAGTTTGATGCTGTCATCTCGGATCACCACCGCGTCAGGGATCTCCGTTTCAAACACAATCTCTAATGTGAAGGAATCTGTATTCAGTGCTAAAGGTAGGTCTTCAAGGCCTTTAATATCCATAAACATAAAGGCTTCAGGAAAACAGAAGTACTCTTGCAAGATACGATACCCATCGTAGCTATTTTTTGGGTACGGCAATAAAGCATCTTCTTTTTTGAAACCCACTGGCAATGCTGCAAAATTATCTAAAGGCAACCGATGATGTTCGGTGACAAGCGTCACTTGCTTAATGCGATGGCTCAACAAATAAAATAATTGATGTGTCGTATAGGTTGCGCCATTCAAATGGATACGCAACTTATCTAAGCCAATTTCTGCTAATACGCGGGGTTTATCGAGTTTGAAATCAATCTCAATGGACTTGGTTCGTTGGCGTACATGTGAAATTTTTGCAGGTAATAACCAAAGGTCTCTACATTGGCTAAATCGGCATTGGTGCAGGCTATCTGCATTTGGGGTTTCGCCTTGAACATACAAAGGCTTAGCTACAAAAGGTTGGCCCGCGGCTATTTTGCTTGCATAGCTGAGTGTCTGAGCATCTGTTTGATACTCAACAATAGTCATGCTGGGAAAAGGACGAGCATAAGCAGGCCACAGCATATTGACTAGGCTGCTCGTTAATTCAGAGAATTGCCTATCAAGCTGTTCACGAAGATTTCCTGAAAGATAGGCTAACCCATCCATCAAGCGTGCACCATCAGGATCCTGAATCTTATTGGATAATAAATCAACAAGATGAGGCTTTTCTATCGCTATATGACTGGCAAGCTCTTTTAAGTACTCTTGTTCATTCGCAAAATACGGGTTTGAAGACATATTAGAATTGTTTCAACTGATATCGCCGGTTGTTATCGAGCTGCATATTAAATTCAATGAGCTGCCGCTGGCTGTCGAGATCGATAAAAGCGGTGATGCTGAACTGGAGCAACAAGGCATCTGCATCATTTTCGATAAATGTCACTCGGACATTACTGATCCGAGGTTCGAAGTCTTGAATGCAGGTTGTAATAGAATGTTCTAGGCTCCGCCTAAAATCTGTTGCTGCTTGTGTTGCATCATTTAAATCAGGTACTCCTAGGCTAGCCGAACTTTGACAAGCATCTGGTCGACTGTTTAGGATTTGATTTAAATTGTTCTTAATTGATCTCACTAAGGCATCCATTCGAGCATGATGGGAAGAGCCGGAGCTCTTCCCTTGGATGCGTTCAAATAAGCTGGCAGTCTCTGAAGAATCCCAGTTATAGTTAGCAGCCATTGCCTTACTCTTTGTCTAGGCGACCAACAAGTGACAATTCAAAGTTAGCACCCATGTATTTGAAATGAGGGCGGACTTGAATCGCAACTTGATACCAACCTGGATCCCCTTCGACATCGAGAACTTGGATCTGTGCTGAACGTAATGGACGTTTGCTACGTACATCAGCCGGTGGGTTTTCCTGATCAGCAATGTATTGCTTCAACCAAATGTTCAGTTCACGTTCCAAATCTTGACGTTCTTTCCATGAACCGATTTGTTCACGCTGTAACACTTTAATGTAGTGTGCTAAGCGGTTGATAATGAACATGTAAGGAAGCTGAGTTCCCAATTTATAATTGGTTTCGGCAATTTTACCTTCATGAGTATTTGGGAAAGTTTTAGGTTTCTGAACTGAGTTCGCAGAGAAAAACGCGGCATTGTCGCTGCCTTTACGCATCGTCAATGTAATAAAGCCTTCTTCTGCCAATTCAAATTCACGGCGATCAGTAACTAAAACCTCAGTTGGAATTTTAGCTTGTAATTCGCCCATTGCTTCAAACACGTGTACAGGAAGATCGCTAACTGTACCACCACTTTGTGGGCCAATAATATTTGGGCACCAACGGTACTTAGCAAAACTGTCATTGATACAGCTTGCTAATAAAAATGCCGTATTTCCCCAAAGGTAATGGTCATGATCCTGCTTAACATTTTCAGTATAGTTAAACAACTTAACCGGGTTTTCTGTTGGTGAATATGGCAGACGCAGCAAGAAGCGAGGTGCTGTTAAACCAAGATAACGGGAATCTTCTGCTTCACGCAATGAACGCCACTTAGTATGTGCAGGGCCTTCAAAGACAGACTTAATATCTTTGATCGCAGGTAATTCCGCATAGCTGTTAATACCAAAGAAATTAGGTGAAACGGAAGAAAGGAATGGTGCATGCGCCATAGCGCCTACAGCACTCACATACTGCATTAATTTCAAATCAGGCGTGGTGTTATTGAAAGCATAGTTACCGACTACAGCGGCTACTGGCTCACCACCAAACTGGCCATAACCGGATGAGTAAACGTGCTGATAGAAGCCTGATTGTACGATTTCAGGAGAGAATTCAAAATCTTCCAATAACTCTTCTTTCGTTGCATGAAGAATATTAATTTTGATGTTTTCTCTAAAATCGGTGCGGTCAACTAACAGTTTCAGTGAACGCCATGAAGACTCAAGCTCTTGGAACTTTGGTGCATGAAGAATTTGGTCAACTTGTGTACTCAGCTTGTTATCTAACTCAACAAGCATTTTATCAATCAATAGCTTATTGATTTGCTCTTCTTCATTTTGGCTAGCAAAAAGATTGCTAATAAATGCAGCAACACCTTGTTTGGCAATACCATAAGCTTCTGACTCAGGAGACATACGAGATTGAGCCATAATCTCATCTAACAATGAAACATTGGATGAGGAAACTTGTTGTTCCTGCGTTTCGCTATTTAATGACATGAAATAATCCTCTATAAACATTATTTTTGGCTAGCAATATCAAGTTCTTTCAGCAACTGTTCGCGAGTCTCTTCATTATCTAGAAGCTCTTGCAGACGTTTTCTAAAAGCAGGAATATTGCCAAGAGGACCTTTCAAAGCGACTAATGCCTCTCTAAGTTCAAGTAATTTTTTCAATTCTGGAACTTGGCGAGCAACATTGTCGGGAGAAAAATCTTGAAGGGATTTAATATCTAAATTCACATTAAGATCAGAATCACTTTTCTCATCAAGTGTATTTTCCACATTGATATTTAAGCTTATTCCAGCACTTTCCATGACTGAATTAAAGTTATTCTGGTTAATGGAAATAGCTTTACGCTCTTCAATCGGAGTTTCCTCCGTTCGACCAATCATGTCTCCCACGATTAGCATATTAAGCGGCAATTCTATTTCAGATTTAGCTCCACCATCATTAGGTGTATATTTGATATTAATCCTTTCTTTTGGTGCAACACTACCGAGATCTTTTTTACTCATTATAAGTTAAGCTCCCTTATTAGCTTAAAATCTTAAACCTGCTTACATGATTAAAAATTGCTCAAAATTATAATGAATAATAAATTCAGAGCATAGAAGTCCTAACGAGTACAGAATACCCATTAAGAGAGTTAACTTGTCCCGGTGGTCAAAAATATAGGTGTATAATTATTTATACTGATTATTTTGGCTTTTATCGGGATATAATATATAAATTTTGTTTATGGTCAATAGCAAAACTCACCTTAAGGAAAATGTTTTTTGCAATCATATGTTACAGAGCAGCAAAAAAAGCATAAAAGTCAATTAATTAACTAACTCTCCTTAACGTTAAAAAAAGATAAAACAGGCGTAATTTAATAAAAAATTAATTTTTTTTAGAACATTGGTTAATGACTATATAATAGTAAAACATTATAACTTTTTACGAGTTAACAAGGAAAAAATCATTATTTAACAAGCAATTAATGTGGAGGTACGTATTTAATAATAAAACAATAAAAGTAGCGATATCCAGCATTAACTTATTCTCAACATTCAAATATGCTGAGTAAATATAATTTGCTCATAAAAACAAAATAATAATCTAGATTAAACTTATTTTAAACAAAACGATAAAAAAATTAAAAATAAGAAAAATCCAATTAAGAACCATATTATTAATAATAAATAAGACTAATCTCAGAAATAAACAGCGATAAATAGTTAACCCTGTTTATAGTTGGTCTGATTAATTTCTACAATATAAAACAAAATTTTTTATAAGGTTAACAAAATATTTAACCAAAATAATAAAAAAAATAATTAACCGCAGTTAGAGTATAATCTCAACAGCTAAATTTTATAACGTGATAAGTGATTAGGCTTAGTCAAGAGTGAAGTGTTTATAAGTATAAATGGTGTTGATTAGATAATTTTCTTGTCGTTCTTATTAACAGCCTATTAAAACCTAGAATAAATAATTTATATATATAATTATTCCATAAATTAGTCACTATTACCTATAAACAATAGTTTTTTAATTTGCCCTTTGAGAAGGTAACGCTGACCTATATTTTAGGTGCAGTACGATTTTATATTCAAAAAAACGAGCACCATAAAGTGCTCGATTGATATTTAGTTTAATTAATGGAGTAGTACTACACCTCTATCTCAACTTGCCAGTCACGTCCTTCCCAGCCCTTAGCATCAAACCTACGCGTAAATTGTAGTGTTTTTCCTGCCAATGCGCTGACATCTAACGCAACACCATATAACCCTAAACCGAGAGGTTGGCTACTCTGCTCCTTGATATCCTGCCAATTGTCATAACCATAATGCAAAACAAATGGCTCTTGTGCTTCAATCCATAACTGGCGATTGGCGGGTATCGCACCACAAGATAAATTATCACGCCAATGTCGTGCGCGTGGTGCTGGAGGTTTATTGCCATAACGCTCACTCACCGATTTTAGTTGCTCAATAGGCACACCCGTCTTTTGCACATAGATTAACTTGATAAGCTCCGCATGAGCCCAAATCAGTGGCATCGCACTACCGCTTGGCCTACCCGTTAATAGCCCCCTCTCAGGTATACTCTCCTTATCCCAAATTTGCTCCGGCAACATACCACCTGTACTTGCTGAAGCCAAAATGGCATTTAAATAAGGCTTAATATCCTCTTTACGGGCGGCGGCATAGTGCCCTCGCTCCCCACTGAGTAACGGCCAAAGACGACCTACACCACTACCATCAAAAGCACGCCCATCCTCATGCTCGCCATATCCATCCTCGTTATAACGATAATAATATGGCCCCGCGGGTAAATTGACACACAGTTGCTCATCAACAAGTTTAGTCGTCTCTTCAATCCGCTTATCTGATGCCTTACGTAAACCTAAGCGAACAAGATAGAGATATTCCATCCCCAATAACGCACGCGTATTGATGGTTTCATTGTTCCGGTTGCGCAACATCACCTCACCAAAACGTGCAGAATGGCAATTTGGATTCAAGCGGATGTAATGCCCAGAGATACCAAGCTCTTTATCTAACTCCGTGTTAGCCACATACACCCATGATTCTAACCGCTCATTCCAATCATCCGCTAAGTCAAGCGCATACTGCTTATCTCCATCCTCAAGGAAGCCCGCTTTGGCGCCAGCCACCAATGCTGCTATCGAAACCGACAGCGTAAATGGGTTGATCCCTGAATTCTCCTCCCAGCGGTCTTGTGGGCTGGCTGGGCCATATTGCGCAATAAAGGCTAACGCTTTGCGCGCCATGCGGATTGCCGCACCTTGCATTTCCCCCAGTAAGCCCTGTTCATGCAATTTCGCTGCAAATAAAACAGGCAATGCCACTTCATCTAATTGGATCCCCTGCCAATAAGGCCGACCATCGGTGAAATTGTTTTGCATCCAATGACCATCTGGCTGTTGAATAGCAATCAAGTAAGCCAGTAAAGCTCGAACCTCAGTGATCAAACCACACGCCAACATGGCAAAACCGACTTCAACGGAGTCACGAGGCCAAACAAGGTGATATCCTCCCGGATCCTTATGAGTATCTCCCCATGGCGTACTTAAACTTGCCACCAGCGAGCCGGGGAATGTTCTACCTTCATGGGTTTTCAAGACCACAACCGAAGTGCGAACAGCATCCGATAACGTTTTAGGCAGCTTATCTAACCCAGGGAAATTCACCGTTTCATTCCATGCCGCCCACAAATAAGCATACTGGCGCCTTGCTTCTTGGTAGCCCTCTGCTAGGGCGCTATTAGCTAAGGTTGCAGCACCTTGCGCACTGGCAGAAAATGCTAACGCCAATACGCCTGAGTTATGATTTAACTCGCCTATCATCGCGATATTACCTGGCCCAGCCTGCTGGTATTCCCAACTCATACCACCGTTTTGACTAAAATCCTGCCAACCATCTGAGCTACCAACATACCCCACACTGCCTCTTGCAAAGCCATTTTCAGCAGACAAGATCAGATATTGCCCGTTCTTCTGAGCCGCTAGCCCTTGAGACGTCACCGAACCATAATTATTGTCACCATCGCCGCCGAGATGTGGTGCTAATAGCGGATATAATCGCAGCCCTTCACCTTCAAGATGATAATGGATCAGCAAGACATCGCGCGCAGGATCAGTGATAATCTCTAATTCAAGGCGATAACGCTCATGTTGATGCACGATTTTTGGCAGTGGTAAGGAGGATGACGGCGTAGTGATACTGTATTGGTGGACACGCTTTACCTCTGACCAAAAGTCATCCCCAGCAATAATAAAACCTAAATCACGAATTTGTGGTGTACTGCAAGAAGGCCAATACACCTCATTTAAGATGCCATAACCTACGGTAAACCATACTCGTCCTTGACCGATTGCCGTTCCCACCATGTCTTTTGCACTACTTGTCCACGTCGCAGTGCTTCCCGGGGCGCCCGGGGCTTGCTGTGCTATCATTCGCGACCCTCCTGTTCAAACAGTGAACGCCATTGATGACCGGGGCGCATGATCCGAGATTGCGTATCTGGCCCTTCCGTTCCCGCCTTATACAGGTCAGGCATTCCCTTCTGCCACGCTTTTAGCGCAGGGTCGATGACCCGCCATGCCCATTCGACTTCATCAAAGCGGAGGAAATGCGCACGCTCACCATGCAGTGCATCAATTAAAAGTTGCTCGTAAGCCGAAACTTCATACTGCCCCGGTAAGGTATAAGGCGCGCTGAGCACGATGCCATGCGTATTTAAATTCATCCCTGGCAACTTCGCCGTCATATGCATATCCATCCCCATCGTTGGGGATAATCTAAAGACGAGCCAATTATTATCGACCTGAATATCCCCCGGTAATGCACCGGCCGGAGCTTTAAATTGCACAGCGATTTCAGCGTAATTATTGGCTAACCGTTTACCACTTCGTAAATAGAAAGGCACACCTTTCCAGCGCCAGTTATCTATCTCTATTCGCAATGCGGCAAACGTTTCTGTGTTGGTATCGACAGGGATACCTGGCTCGTTGCAGTAATCCGTCGCAGTTTCGCCATTCACTTGCCCTGCACAATACTGCCCACGAACGGCCCAGTCATTGGCATCCATATCATCTGTTGGTCGAATGGATTTCAACACTTCCACTTTATGATCACGTAGAATCTCACCATCCCAGCGCCCTAATGGCTCAATTGCCGTTAATGTCAGCAATTGCATAAGATGGTTTTGCAGCATGTCACGCATCGCACCAGAGTGGTCGTAATAGACAGCTCGGTTTTCTACACCTAATGTTTCTGCATAAGTAATTTGCACCTGCTCAATATGCTCAGCATTCCAAACCGGGGCGAGGACGCGGTTAGCAAAACGGAAAATCATCAAGTTTTGTGTTGCCTCTTTTCCTAAGAAATGATCAATACGGTAAACTTGTGATTCATCCCAATAAGCATGTACTTGCCCGCGCAATACCTCTGCCGATTCAAGATCAGTACCAAACGGTTTTTCAATTAAAATACGTCGCCAATTATCACCACTTTCTTTAGATAGCCCCGCTTCGCCTATCGCCTGCGCCGCTTGCCCAAATAAAGTTGGTGGTAAGGCTAAATAAAAGAGTGCAGATGGCGTTAGTTTACTTTCCAACGCCTTCAAATCATTCGCTTCTAATGAGCCACTGACGAAATCCAAATGTTCGCTAAACGCTTTCCATTCTGTTTCATTAAAATCAGTAATAAACTCCGCCAATGCATCATGGATATGTTGCAAAAACGAGTCATGATCCCATTTATCAATCGAATACCCGGTAATGTTCAAATCAGGGATCAGTCCTAATCGATGTAAACGAAATAGAGAAGGCATCAATAGACGTTTAGTTAAATCGCCGCTTGCCCCCAAGATCACCAAAGAGAAACGACTCATTTCGCCCCTCCTTGATCCTCAGTTTTTTCTTTATGGCCACCAAAAGCATGGCGCATGGCAGACTGAACTCGGTCTGCAAACAGGTCATTGCCACGAGAGGTGAAACGTGAGTAAAGTGCACTCGTTAATACTGGTGCCGGCACGCCGAGGTCGATCGCCGCCGTCGAGGTCCAGCGGCCTTCCCCAGAATCTGAAACACGACCTGCATAATTTTCCAGATCAGGGGATTGATGCATCTCTTGTGCGATCAGATCGAGTAACCACGATCCCACCACGCTCCCACGACGCCATAATTCACTGATCTCACCAACAGGCAATTGATATTGATAATACTCTGGATGTTCAAGTGGTGCGGTTTCTGCATCTGCTGCCACTGGGTGCAACCCTTGATCCGCATGTTTTAGAATATTCAGCCCTTCCGCATAAGCCGCCATTAAGCCGTATTCGATGCCATTATGGACCATCTTCACAAAATGGCCTGCTCCACTTGGCCCACAGTGCAGATATCCTTGCTCTGCTGGTGAAGGTTCACCATGGTTACCTTCCGTACGTGGCGCTGCATCGACTCCGGGTGCTAATGCACGAAAAACAGGTTCTAAATATTGGTAATGCTCTTTTGGACCACCAATCATCTGACAATAACCACGCTCTTCACCCCATACGCCACCGCTGACTCCCACATCCATATAGTTAATTCCATCGGCTTTCAGTGCATTGGCGCGGCGAATATCTTCTGTAAAGTGGGAGTTACCGCCATCGATCAGCGTGTCACCCTTCTCCAATAAGGGTTTGAGCTGAGCAATCACAGTATCCACGACCGCTGCGGGCAACATTAACCAAATATGCCGTGGTGCTTTCATGTTCTTCACTAATTCTTCCAATGAATGGTTGAAGATAACACTGTCAGGTAGCTGCTGGCGGATAGCCGAATTTTGGTCATAAACAACGCACGAGATGCCTGCTTGTTGGATGCGACGAACCATTGCTGCACCCATTCTGCCAAGCCCTATAAAACCGAGTTGAAGTTGATTGTTAGATGATTGATTCATAAGTTATTTCCCCAAATTCTGATTCCACCAAGAAAAGCTTTGTCATTATCTCCACGCCGTACATGTTCCGGTAACGTCGTAAACTGATGCACATTCCCGCCACCGATAACAATGTAGTCCGGCATAAATGCTTGATAAAAGAGGTCTACCACCGTCAGTACACTCTGCCGCCACACGGCATCACCTTCGGATTCACGATAATGTTCACTGACATAGTATTCATAGTCATGTTCAAGGTATGGCAGGTGCGCGACTTCCATTGGCTGTAGCTGCTGATTAACAATCAATGCGCTTCCCAATCCAGTTCCAAGCCCTAAAAACAACATACTGCCACCTTCATAGCTACCGACGGCTTGCATTGCAGCATCATTAATTAGGCGAATAGGGCAAGGGAACGCATCGGCTAAATCAAAGTTGACCCAACCACTGGCTAAATTAACGGGTTCCTTAAGGATGCGATTTCCAGAGATAGGAGATGGAAAGCCAATACTGACGCCATCGAACAGAGAGGTATCAACGCATTGATTCACATCATGAATAAATTGTTCTGGTGTCATGGTGTGCCCAGAAACGAATTCAATGGCAGGGGTGTTGGGGGCGGTATATAGCTTGACATGAGTACCACCAACATCAATGACTAAAATTCGCTTTGTTGTGGGAACATCCGAAATTGTAATAACACAAGATGTTTTACTCGTTAAAGACATAGAAAGTTTTCTCCGCTTTGCCAACGTTGGCAATGGGTGTTGTATTACAGGAAACCCCCGAGCTTAAGTCGATAAATGATAACGCGACCTAAGCGAACAACTTTCTTCCTTCTGGTGTTGAAATAACTGCAACGAAATAGGTATTAGTCAATAATCGATAACAAGGTTGAATTTTATTTTTTGTTGATAAAAAAAGTATACCTATAAATAGTTTTAATAAAAGTAAAAACGCCTTTAATTAAATAAAACTTAATTGGTATTTAATTTTTATTGTCATTAAATGATGAGTTTGCGTTTTATTTTACAATATTGAATCAATACCGATGGTATTTAAATAATCATATAAATACTATCGATTTGCGCTCTTTGTTTTTTATTTTTCATCATCTATGATGATTAAGAAATAGGGATATTTTTCTATATCCATATTAGAACCTTTTATGAAAAACTCATCCAATGATCGTTAAATATTAAGGTGAAATTATGAAAAAATATTTTATTGTCGGCATTATTGCAGCTTCATTAACGAGCCTTTCAGCAATGGCTGAAGATAAAAAAAACGATACTAAGCCTTTAGCAGAGTGGACGTGTGAAGAGTTTTTAGCTATCGATGATAATTTTTACCCAACGGCTGTCGGCTTTGGTGAGCTATTAACTAAAAAAGATAAAGTTGAAGATGCAGTTTTAGATGTTGATGGTATCCAAACACTCACACCGGTTGTGATTGATGCCTGTAAAAAAGACACGAAGGCTAACTTTGTTGAACAAGTAAAAAACACTAAAAAATAAGCCAACTAATATCGTTGCGTAGCTTATGGCTACGCAACTTATCGAGATACTCACGTCACTTTTTGAGTATGACGAATTGCCGATAGCGTCATTATCAACGCAAATAGTACACAGAGTGCCGCAATAAAATAGATCCCTCGATATCCCAAATAAACCACCGCCATACCCGCTAACGGCCCAGTAATACCATAGGCGATATCTTGGAAAGCGGAATAACCACCTAATGCGGTTCCACGCATTTGAGGCGCCACAGTTTTAACCACTTCCGTTCCCACGGCAGGGTAAACTAATGAACACCCCGCCCCCGTCAAGGCTGCACCTAAGAGTGCAACCCCATACATTGGTGCCGCCCATAATATGAGCAACCCTACAAACTCTACGGCAAGAGAGACTACTGCGACGCGATAACCATTCATTTTATCTGGCAGCCCGCCCCAAAGCACCCGCACTAATACAAAAGTACAGCCGAAAGCACTGAGGGCAAGTCCAGCGTTTCCCCACTGTTCAGAAACAAAATACAGGGAAATAAAGGTACCAATTGCCGCAAAACCGATACCTTTTAGCGCCAATATGATACCCATTTTCCAAATTTTGCGGATCACTGACCAGAAAGGAAGCCATTTGCCATGTAAAGGCGCCACCGCAGGTACCGTGCCATTAATCAGCAAAGAGATGCAGGGCAACAACATAACCATCGCACTCACCGCGACAAAACCGTAATGTTGGTAGATAACAAGCCCGAGCGGCGCGCCAACCGCTAGCGACCCATAAATCGCCATACCATTCCATGACATGACTTTGCCCGCTTGTGTCGCCCCAACCAGCCGCATACCCCATGTCAAATTACCTGTTAACAGCTGGCTTTCCCCTAAACCAAGAACCAAACGTCCTACCATCAATAATAGAATTTGGTACAAAGGTGCGAGAGGTAATAATACCGCGAGCAAACAGAAGCCCCCTGATATTCCACAGGCACACATCCCTTGCAACGTGGTTCTTTTAGCGCCTTTTTGGTCAGCTAAGCGGCCTGCATAGCCTCGAGTCAACACTGTCGCCAGAAACTGAATACCAACGACCACCCCGACCCATACATCGCTAAAGCCTAATTCTTGATGGACAAAGAGGGGTATCACCGTTAATGGCAGTCCAACGGTCATATACGAAAAAAACATGGCAGCAGAGATTCGAAATAATGGCATTGATGAGTGTGATGCTGATACTGACATAATTGGAGGATGCCCATATTCACAGAATAGCTTTTATTTGCTGACATTAGGTGAGCGAATTAACAATGTCAATTAAGTTAATTTTGAAATTTCTATTTTGTAATCAAGTTGACACTTTATTAATGAACTATTTGATAAATATTATTTTTCTAATATAACCCGCCTTAACCAGATTTATTTTATGGCTATATTCTATTTCTCAATTGTAACGTCTAAATAGCGTAGAAGTTGCAGCTTGTTGATCATTTTACTTCATCCCTGTTAACCGCTCATTTTTATCATTTAATTAGCAAATCACTTATTTATTTTTCATCTATTTCGGTGATACTATTTGTATTCAATATGATTATTACTCTCATTTACATTTGTATTTTGTTTTAAGGGTTACCATGTCTATTCAACGCCACTACACACAACTCGCAGCGGCTGTTATCGCTGCCATTTCATCTCTTCCTGCCTTCGCCCAAGAAGATCCAGACAAAATGATTGTGACTGCATCGGGATATTCACAACAGTTACGCGATGCCCCCGCGAGCATTACGGTTATCTCTAAAGAGCAGCTACAAAATAAACCCGTTCGCGACTTAGCTGATGCCGTAAAAGATGTCGAGGGCGTGAGTATTGTTGGTAGTGCCAATAAACAAGATATTAATATTCGCGGCCTACCCGGCGAATACACCTTAATATTGGTCGATGGTCGCCGCCAAAATAGCCGTGAATCTCGCCCAAATGGTAGTGGTGGATTTGAAGCGGGCTTTATGCCTCCCGTTGAAGCGATTGAACGCATCGAAGTGATCCGCGGCCCCATGTCTTCCTTGTATGGTTCAGATGCAATGGGTGGGGTTATCAATATCATCACGAAAAAGGTGACCAATGAGTGGCATGGCAATGTAGCATTGGGTGGTATTTTACAAGAAAACCGTGATAGTGGTGATTCTACTGATGGTAATTTCTACCTCTCCGGTCCATTGATCAACGATAAATTAGGGCTACAACTGTATGGTGGTGGCGATTACCGCCAAGAAGATAAAATTACTGAGGGCCATAACAAACGCGATAATCGTAGCCTGACAGCAAAACTGACTTTTACCCCACTCGAAAATCAAACCTTTTTACTTGAAGCGGGTAGAACAACGCAAGAGCGCACCTCAACGCCGGGTAAATCGTTCGCTGAATATACGATGCGTGGCGAATCAAAACAGAAAAATACCAAAACTGAGATACACAATGATAGAAACCATTTCGCTCTTACCTATAAAGGGGATTGGGATCTGTTCAACACCGAATTGAGTGTGTACCAAGAGCAAACGAAACGAAATACCAAATCAGAAGTTAAAGACAGCGCTGGCGATTACCACTTTGTTTATGAGGCACGCGTACCCGAAATTACCAATACTGTCGTTGATGGTAAGGTTGTGGCGTTCTTACCCGATAATATTCTGACAGTAGGTGGTCAATTCCAACACGCTAGGTTAAAAGATACTTCTGCAACAGGGAAAAAGACCACTGAAGACACAACACTCCGCGCTGAACAATATGCTTTCTTCTTAGAAGATGAATTTACAGCAACAGATAATTTGATACTGACTGGTGGTTTGCGTTTAGATCACCACGAATTTTATGGTAACCACTGGAATCCTCGTGGTTATGCCATCTATTACTTAACCGATGAAATCACCATCAAAGGTGGTGTATCACAAGCCTTCCGCGCCCCAACTTTACGTGAAGTCAGCCCAAGCTATGGTACGTCAACCGAAAAGGGTGAAGGCATTATCTATGGTAACCGTGATCTGAAACCAGAAAAAAGCCTAAGTGAAGAAATCAGTATCGCCTATGACCACGAATCAGGCTTTAATGCGAGCCTGACGCTATTTAATACTGATTTTAAAAATAAACTCACCAGCTATTATACGGGTGAGCCAGACCCTATCACAGGCCTAAAACTCTACACCTTTGATAACGTGGGTAAAGCGAATATTAAGGGTGTTGAAGTCGCAACAGGTATCCCTCTTGCAGAAGATTGGAAACTGAGCATGAACTACACATATGTCGATTCTGAACGTCGAAGCGATGATGAAAAGTTGAGTAATAACATGTCATTGAAAGGTTACCCTCTAGATAAGACGCCGAAACACACCGCTAACGCTAAACTCGACTGGCAATATAGCGAAGACTTGAACCTCTATACCCGCGCCCATTATGAAGGCAAACAGGTTTGGGCCGCTCAGCGTAACGGTTATACCGCACCACGCTACCGTAGCGGCTACACCACCATGGATGTTGGGATGACGTATCAGCTACTGAAAAATACCAAACTCAATTTGGCAGTATTGAATATTGCGAATGAAAAAGGCCCCAAAATTGATACCAAAGGCGGCAACTGGGATGTTGAAGACGGACGCCGCTATTGGGCTAACGTCAATGTTAGCTTCTAAGTTATCTTAGCCATCGGCAGCGAATATTTGGCGTCATCGGCCAATATTCGCTGTTTGCCTATGCTGGCGCTAGGCCTCCCCATAGACACCGTCAACAACTAAAAAACATAATAACCAAATGATAAATAAACTTATTATCTCCAGTTTACTCTTTTCAATGGCTTTGACGACCGCCTATGCTCGCCCATCGCAAACCCCTCCGGCATTGGATAAGCAAGTCAGCCAATTTTATGATGTTCAGCATCATGATATGGAAAATCCCCATAGCTCAAAGGGAAGCCGTACCTATCGAATTTTTAGTGCTGTGCCTCATGGGATGCAGTCACCAAGACCTGTGCTGTATATGCTTGATGGCAATGGGATATTCCCGCTTGTCGTCAATCGCGCCATCCAAAAACTCCCCAAAGATAAACTGCCTATTATTATTGGGGTCGGTTATCCAATCCATGAAGCCTTTCCTAAGCAATTGCGTACCTACGATTATACGCCCCGCGTTGCTGGTGATGATTTCGCACAAGGTGGTGGATCAGAGGAACTATCTCAATTTCTGACAAGCCAAATTCGCCCTTGGGTGGAGCAGCAATTTGCTATTGATAAACAAAAACAGACCCTATTTGGGCATTCATTTGGTGGGCTATTTACGTTGATGGCTTATCAAAAGCATCCTACGGCATTTCAATCTTTTGTTTCTGCTAGCCCTTCTTTATGGTGGGGAAAAGGCACAATGATAGATAAGGCTCAGTTAACGCAACAACAAAATGCGTCACCTTTATTTATCACCTTAGGAGAGTTAGAAGAAAAGCCTGATTTATCGCGTCTCAGCGAGGAGCAGATTAAGCATTATCAATCACGCTCAAGTTGGATAACCTCACGCCAATTATGCACCATGCTCAGCGACCATGGACGCCATTGTGAATTTACACTTTACCCCAATCAAAGCCATGGCAGCGTGATCCCTGACGCTATCAATAAAGCTCTGGATGTCACCGTTCAATAAACACGTAAAATGTGACGGGCTAATTAATGGGTTTTAACAAATCACTATAGAGTTTCGTTAGAATCCCATTTGCGGTGAATTCCCTACGGATCCACTGTGTCACGAGGCCCGTCGCAGAATGCTGAGTTGCTAATAACATGTGCGAGTCTTGCCGTGGGTTTTGGATCTGTTTTATGACCAACAGGCCATTCTTAACATGCTCTTTCACCATATAATCCGGCAAAAAACCAATCCCCTCACCTAAAATCTGACATTGGCATTTGGTATTGAAGTCAGGAACTTGTATCGCTTCTTGCCCATGTAATAGCCAACCAACCCGCTTATTAATGGTATGTGCTGTATCTTCTACCATGATATTAGGATATAAGCGCAACTGGCTTTCGGCGATAGGCTCAGGCATCAACGCTAATGGATGCGTTGCTGAAATGGCAAATTGCCAATGAATTGCCCCAATTTCCGTATAATCAATGCCTCCGCCATCCATCAAAGTACCTGGTGCACCAATCGCAATATCAGAGAGATTATTGATGATGGCATCCCATACCCCGTTATACACCTCAGTGGTCACTGTTATTTGGCAAGTCGGAAATTGTTTTTTAAGGATTTGCAGCAATTTTGCAGTGTGATAAGGCGTATATAGCAACTGATTAATACAAATACGCACCCGAGCTTCAATCCCCTGCTCAATAGAGTAAATACTCTTTTTGATCAGATGAAAGTTATTTAATAAATCCGTAGCTTTGCGGTAAAAGTAGTAACCCGCTTCTGTTAATTCAATATTCCGTGTATCACGAATAAATAGCACCACGTCTAAATAAGTTTCGATACGTTTAATGGTGTAACTAACCGCAGACGTGGTGATCCCCAACTCTTCTGCCGCCTTACTAAAACTGGCATATTTTGCAGCCGTTGTATATGTCAGTAAATTTTCTTCGGTAAATATTGAATTCATACTGGTGACCCGAAATTGGATAGAAAGAAATTAAAAAATTTATAATCAAAATAATTCGAGCTACAGAAAGGCAGAACATAGCGGGGTCACTAGCAACATCGATCACTGCGAGACTCAGATCCGTGAATACCGCCAACAACCCTGTCGCTTAAAGTAAGAAGAATATATGTGAATTATATTTAATAACCTATAGATATTGGTTGTTTATCAACCATTTTATTACGTTTAAAAGAAATCTTTTATCATACTGAGCCATTTATCAGGGCTATCTTTTTTAGATGAATTAACTGCAAAGAAAGCCCATTAATTTATAATCAAAATAATTAATAACATTGAAATAAATACTAGAGCATCCCCTTAACAATCTCGCTGATCTCGATCAATTAATTCACATTTTTAACAGTTGCAAAACCTTTAGTTTGATGCTTATCACAAAACTGACTAAATCCTTTATTGCCTATCTGATTGACCAGTGAAATTGGATTGTTTCGGTCATTTATTACGCAAAAAAGCCTAGAAATTGATGAAAAATTATGCTTTCGCGCACAAAAAAACGAAATTGTTGATTTTAATTCAATAATCAAGGCTGCTATTGATGAATGAATTTTAAATGGATTCTATTTATTTCAACAGCTTGCTATGCTTAATCCATCATAAAAATACCCATTCTTCTCATACATAATGCGGATTGGGTATTACATTTAAAATTGTCTTTATCTATTTTGGTTGTCGTCAATGAAATGCAGATAACCAAATAAGGGGAAAACCATGACATTAGAGCAAGAGTTTTTATCCGCAGCAGAACAAGGCAACCTAGCGTTATTGAAGCACTGCCTCGACAAAGGAGTGGACATCAATACTACCAACCGCCAAGGCCGGACAGCTATCGTAAATGCGAGTTTAAATAAACATTACGAATGCGTCACTTTCCTCATTAATGCCGGTGCGGATATTAATAAGCAAGACCAAACTTGCTTCAACCCCTTTTTGTTAAGTTGCTTGAATAATGACTTAACCCTATTACGTATCGTCCTTCCCGCTAAGCCCAATCTTGATTTATTAACTCGCTTTGGTGGTGTAGGGATCACCCCCGCCAGCGAAAAAGGCCATGTTGAAATCGTCCGTGAATTACTCGAAAAAACAGATATCAATGTGAATCACACCAACTTTGTCGGTTGGACGCCACTGCTTGAAGCCATCGTATTAAATGATGGCGGCGAAAAGCAGCAACAGATCGTCAAGCTGTTACTCGACCACGGCGCCAACCCACATATGACGGATAAATACGGTAAAACACCCTTAGAACTAGCACGCGAAAAAGGCTATCACGAAATTGCTGAATTACTAATCGCAGCGGGCGCATAGTGCATCACAAGGAGGCTTGTGAACAAGACCAAGACTCAAAGGCAACAACTGTTTGGGCTTTCGGCTGATGCGACATTTTTAAATTTATTCGATCAGCCTACATTTTCAGGACAAATAGAGCAAGTTTTTCGTAAAGCAATTAATATCTCTATTAATAATACGCTTTTTACTTTACTCAGTGCTGAATTAGATAATGCCCCTAACAGTTGTCGATTATTGAATAACGACTTATCTAAATTAAATTTAAAAGAAGGGGAATATATTTATTTCTGTAATAAAACACTGTATTTGGGTAAATATTATTTTATATCGTTTTCCTTTTGCCATCCATGGCAGCCCAATAATGTGTGTTTTATCCCAGAAAACATCAATAAAAAAACCTATTTATCCTTTTTAAATACACAAATAAGCGTAATCGATGTTTTGCTAAACAGAGAAGGACACTCTTTATTTCATTATCATGGAGATAATTTATTTTATTTAACCGCAGCAAAAAAATTAAATTCATTACGCATTGAACTGATTAATTTATTAAAGAAAAAAGACCATCAAAAATTGCCTGAAATGGTTAGGCAGTTTATTGGCCTAGGTATTGGTTTGACCCCATCTGGGGATGATTATTTGGTTGGATTAATGGCGTTTTTATTACTTAAACATCATCCAGCTCAATGTCTGCATCCGTTTTTTGAACAGGGTATTCGCCATGCTAAAGAGGCAACCACTAAAGTCAGTGCCATTACCTTAGAAAAAGCAGTAAACCGTCACTATCGAGAAAATTTGCTGCAACTACTACACATATTAGCGACTGCAAATACAAATGACGCCAAGCCTTATTCGCAGTTGCAAAAGATTTTAGATATCGGGTCAAGCTCAGGCAGCGACATGTTATTAGGCATTCGTGATGCACTGTACCTGACCCTCTACTTTGGAGAAAAGTATGTCGACTAAAGTTGTCATCAAAAAGAATACGTATTTTGATTCCGTATCACTGATGTCTATCTCCACTAAAGCCAATCAACTCGACAATGTTGAGCAGGCATTTGTGGCAATGGCAACAGAGATGAATAAAGGCGTGCTGAAAAATTTAGGGTTATTAACACCAGAATTAGAAGCGGCAAAAAATGGCGATTTAATGATTGTCATTAAAGGCGCCAGTGATGAAGCGAATGAGGCGACGCTTGTTGCCATTGAAGCGCTATTTAATAAGAAAAATCAAGGTGGGTCACAACACGAAGCCAAATATGCCACTCTCCATTCGGCACATAGCCATATTCCAGAAAGCAACTTAGCGGTCATTTCGGTTAATGGTCAGTTTGCTGCTCGTGAAGCCCGTATTGCTCTTGAAAATGACCTTAATGTCATGCTGTTCTCTGATAATGTCTCTATTGATGATGAGCTAGCCTTAAAACAGCTTGCTAGCCGTAAAGGATTATTGATGATGGGGCCAGACTGTGGAACCGCAATAATCAATGGCGCGGCTTTATGTTTTGGGAATAACGTTCGTCGCGGCAATATCGGTATTGTTGGCGCCTCCGGTACAGGCAGCCAAGAACTGAGTGTACGTATTCATGAGTTTGGCGCGGGCGTTTCACAACTGATCGGAACGGGAGGACGCGATCTGAGTGAAAAGATCGGCGGGATCATGATGATTGATGCCCTAAAAATGCTTGATGCTGATGAAGAAACTCACGTCATTGTGTTAATTTCTAAGCCACCAGCCGCCACCGTCGCTAAAAAAGTTTTAGCACAAGCCGAAAAATGCCATAAACCTGTGGTGGTCTGTTTCCTCGGTAATCAGCCTATCCCCGACGATAAGCCTGGCTTAAGCTTTGCTAAAAGCACCAAAGAGGCAGCATTGAAAGCGGTTTTACTCACCGGTATCAAAAAAGAACAACTGAATTTACACTCACTCAATTGGCCTCTCATTGAAGAAGTCAGGGCCAAACTATCACCAAAGCAAAAATACATTCGCGGTCTATTTTGTGGTGGCACCTTATGTGATGAAGCGATGTTTGCCGCTTTGGAAAAATATGATGATGTCTACAGTAATATCCAGCCAAACCCTGAATATCGCTTAAGCGATCTTAACCAGAGCATCGCACACACCTTCTTAGATTTTGGTGATGATGACTTCACCAATGGTAAACCCCATCCAATGATTGATCCGACCAACCGTATCGAACGACTACTGCAAGAGGCTCGTGACCCAGAAGTCGGCGTTATCATTATGGATTTTGTGCTGGGATACGGCTCCCATGAAGATCCTGTTGGCGTGATGATCGATGCCATCAAAGCAGCAAAAGAGATTGCCAAACAAGAGGGTCGAGAGCTGGAAATCCTTGGTTATGTTCTCGGTACTGACCAAGACACTCCATCCATGGATGCCCAAGTGAAAATGCTCACCGATGCAGGTGTGATTTGGGCAAGTAGTAGCACCAACACCGGTTTGTTAGCCCGCGAATTTGTCTGGAAAGGGGAGAATGCGTAATGACTTCATTATTTAAACAGCCATTAAATGTGATTAACGTGGGCATCGAAATGTTCAGTGATGACCTTAAAAAGCAGCATGTTCCCGTCACGCACTTAGATTGGACGCCACCTGGGCAAGGCAATATTGCCGTGATCAACGCATTAGATAAAATTGAAAGTAATAGCGCATTACAAGAGAAAATTGCCGCTGCCAATGCGCAGGCCTTAGAACGCATTATTCAGTCACAACCTGTACTTGTTGGCTATGATCAAGCCATTAACGTCGTACCGGGGATGACTAAAAACACCATTTTACATGCTGGACCGCCTGTTGAATGGAAAGACATGTGTGGCGCAATGAAAGGCGCAGTGACTGGCGCACTGGTATTTGAAGGGCTAGCAAAAGATTTAGCAGATGCCGAACGCGTAGCCGCTTCTGGCGAGATTATTTTTTCCCCTTGTCATGAACACGACTGTGTTGGCTCTATGGCGGGTGTGACCTCTGCCTCAATGTTTATGCACATTGTCGAAAACAAAACCTATGGTAACCGCGCATTTACCAACCTCAGTGAGCAAATGGCAAAAATTTTACGCATGGGAGCCAACGACCAAAGTGTGATTGACCGCTTGAACTGGATGCGTGATGTTTTAGGCCCAATGCTACGTGATGCTATGAAGCTGGCCGGCGAAATCGACTTGCGTCTGATGTTGGCTCAAGCACTGCATATGGGGGATGAGTGCCATAACCGTAATAACGCAGGCACCACGCTGCTTATCCAAGCACTGACCCCTTATATCATCCAAACGGATTTCTCAGTTGCTCAACAAAAAGACGTTTTTGATTTTGTCGCAAGCAGCGATTACTTCTCTGGCCCTACATGGATGGCGATGTGTAAAGCGGCGATGGATGCGGCTCATGGTATCGAATACAGCACCGTCGTTACCACCATGGCGCGTAATGGTTATGAATTTGGATTACGTATCAGTGGGCTACCGGGTCAATGGTTTACAGGCCCTTCACAGCAAGTTATCGGCCCGATGTTTGCTGGCTATAAACCCGAAGATTCAGGCCTCGATATCGGTGATTCCGCCATTACCGAGACTTATGGCATTGGCGGATTCGCCATGGCAACCGCTCCTGCCATTGTCGCTTTGGTCGGAGGAACCGTTGAAGAGGCCATCGATTTCTCACGTCAAATGCGAGAGATCACATTAGGTGAAAACCCTAACGTCACGATCCCGCTGTTAGGTTTTATGGGGATCCCCACAGCCATTGATATTACCAAGGTTGCCGCCAGCGGTATCCTTCCGGTCATCAATACGGCCATCGCCCACAAAGACGCAGGTATCGGTATGATCGGGGCTGGTATTGTGCATCCCCCGTTCGACTGCTTTGAAAAAGCTATGTTGGCTTACGCCGAAAAATACGCCTAGTCGCCGATAATAAGCCCAACTTCGGTTGGGCAATTAATAATAATACGCTGTGATTCACCTGAGCAATAGGGTTTTTAATCATGACTGCCCCCGCAGTCTCTTCTTTGAAGGATACATTCCATGAGTGTAACGAAACTAAAGTGGAAACGTGGTGACTGGGCGGCCTACTTCGGGCTGATGACCAATAACTTAACCAACCTGCTCACTATGATGGGATTACTGATCTTTGTCGTCGGCATCCCTAAAGATCTTGTTTATGGACGTATTGCACCTGCATTTGGTTTTGCCGTATTGCTAGCGAGTATCAGCTATGCCTATTTTGGTCAGCAACTCGCCAAACAGACTGGGCGCGATGATGTCACTGCACTGCCTTCCGGCCCAAGCGCTCCCTCTATCTTTACCGTGACCTTTTTGGTCATCATGCCTGTTTACCAAACGACTCAAAATGCCGAGTTTGCGATCCAAATCGCACTGGTTTGGTGTTTTGTAGAATCGATGATCCTTGTCGGTGGCTCATTCCTCGGCGAAACTATCCGTAAAATGATCCCTCGCACCGTATTGCTCTCCTGTCTCTCTGGGTTAGGTTTGCTATTACTGGCAATGAACCCGATGTTACAGGCTTTTGAAGCGCCTACCGTTTCATTTATCGTATTACTGCTCATTTTTATCAACTGGTTTGGTAAAAAACCTATCTTTGCGCGTATTCCAACGGGGTTATTACTGCTTATTGCAGGAACTGTGCTGGCGTGGGTCTCTGGCTTACAAAGTCCTGAAGCCATTAAAGCCTCCGTTGCTTCATTTGGCTTTAACCCGCCCGGTATTCATATTGATAGCTTCTTACAGGGTCTACCACATGCCTTACCCTACTTGGCTTCAGCCGTACCATTAGGCTTAGCAAACTATATTTTCGACCTTGAAAATATTGAAAGCGCCCATGCCGCTGGCGATGAATACAATACCCGTAAAGTGATGTTAGCTAATGGATTATCCTCTACTGTAGGCTGTTTTATGGGTAACCCATTCCCTGTCACTGTCTATGTGGGTCATGCAGGTTGGAAAGCTATGGGAGCCAGTATCGGCTATACACTCGCCTCTGGTATTACCATGTTCATCGTACCGTTGTTCGGTCTAGGCGCTTTTATGTTAGCCATAATTCCGATGACGGCTATTGTGCCTATCCTAGTGTTTATAGGTGTTGTCACTGCTAACCAAGTGGTGCGAGAGACACCGAAAGTGGAAGTGCCTGTCATCTTTATCTGTCTGTTCCCTTGGATTGCCAACTGGGCACTGACCATGATGAACAGCATGATGGGGGCGGCGGGAACTTCTGCGGCACAAATCGGCACAGATGTCTTACTCAGTAAAGGTGTTTACTACCAAGGTTTAGTCCATCTCGGGAATGGTGCGCCATTAGCCAGTATGTTATGGGGCTGTATCGCTATCTTTGCCATTCTCAATCAGCCACTACGTGGGGCTATAACAGCCGCCGTAGGCGCGCTACTGGTATTCTTCGGTATTATCCACTCACCGATGGTAGGGATAGCACAAGGACCCGCCTTGATGTTTGTATACGCTTACCTCATGATGTCGGGCTTATTTGTGATGAAATACTTCTTAGATAAAGGGAAATCAATAGAAGCGCAACAACCTGAAACCGCTGAGAAAATCAGCAAATCAGTGTAATGCCATTAACCTCCGATCGTCGATGTGCTGAGCACATCGACTTATAGACTCTGTATCAGGATACAATAACAATGAAAGAACTCGTGGTTGTTGCCATCGGGGGCAACAGTATTATCAAAGATAACAACGGCCAATCGATTGAAGCTCAAGAAAAAGCGGTACAAGAGGTCGCTTCCCATGTCTGTGATATGCTTGAGGGTAATTACAATATTGTTCTGACTCACGGTAATGGCCCTCAAGTGGGATTAGATTTACGCCGTGCCGAAATCGCTCACACCGTTGAAGGGCTACCACTCACACCATTAGCAAACTGTGTCGCCGATACACAAGGTGGTATTGGCTATTTGATCCAGCAAGCCCTGACAAACGCCTTGGCAAAACGCCATCACCGCCAAGCGGTGACCATTGTGACTCAAGTTGAAGTCGATAAAAATGATCCTAATTTCCACTCACCGACCAAGCCTATCGGCGCATTTTTCAGCCTAGAACAAGCTGAGAAGTTAAAAAAAGCCAATCCCGACTGGCATTTTGTTGAAGATTCTGGCCGAGGTTACCGCCGTGTCGTCGCCTCACCGGCGCCTAAGAGTGTTATCGAATCAGCGGCTATTCGGACGCTCAGTGAAAATAACTATGTTGTTATTGCGGCTGGTGGCGGGGGGATCCCTGTTATTAAAAATACGAATGGCGGTTTCCAGAGTGTCGACGCCGTCATTGATAAAGATTTATCAACCACATTGCTAGCAAAAGAGTTAAAAGCCGATATTTTGATTATCACCACTGGCGTAGAGAAAGTGTGTATTCACTTTGGCAAACCTGAGCAACAAGCGCTTGGGGAGGCGACAACAACGGAGATGCTGCAATATATGCGTGAAGGGCATTTTCCAGCGGGAAGTATGTTACCCAAAATTGAAGCCAGCCTGTCATTTCTCGCCAATGGTGGCAAACGCGTGATCATTACAACGCCTGAGAGATTGCCACAAGCCTTACGCGGTGAAACTGGCACGCACATTGTTCAAGGTTAGCCCCACACGATTGCAGGTTACGCCGAGTAACTTGCAACCCTCTCATTAAGGAGTTTTTATGCCATCCAACAGAAGAGAGTTTCTTTCAACGAGTGCAAAACTGGCAGCCACCTGCACGCTATTTGGAGCGATATCCGGTATTGCTGCCGCAGATAATGGCCCCACCTCATTAAATAGCACGACCACCATTAAAGATGATCACTACTATCTTGATGATGTGTTACTGGAAACAGGCTTTCGTTACCGTGATGCGAGCGTGATTGGCACCAAAACGGCCCTACACACCCTTGAAATTAAAAATGGAAAAATTGCAGCACTTCTCGCGAATAAACAGCATATTGATAAGCAATTAGCAGCCTATAGTGCAGATGGTAAACTCATGCTACCTGCTTTTCGTGATATGCACATTCACTTGGATAAAACCTTTTATGGTGGACCTTGGCAAGCTCCCGAATCACGAGAAGGTAAAACTATCCTTGATATGATAGCGCTTGAACAAAAGTTGTTGCCGGAATTACAGCCGTATACTCAAGAGCGCGCACATGCGCTTATCAAGCTGATCCAATCCAAAGGATCAACGATAGCCCGCAGTCATTGTAATATTGAACCCGTTTCCGGTCTTAAGAACCTTGAAGCGCTCACTCAAGTTCTTGATCAGCACCAGCAAGACCTAACTTGTGAAATTGTTGCCTTTCCTCAACATGGGTTATTGTTATCCAAAGCAGAGCCATTAATGCGAGAGGCAATGCAGGCAGGGGCGCACTATGTGGGTGGACTTGATCCCACGAACGTTGATGGCGCAATGGAAAAATCGCTCGATACCATGTTCCAGATAGCGCTAGATTATAATAAAGGGGTCGATATTCATTTGCATGAAACAAGCCCAGCTGGTCGCGCAGCTATCGACTATATGATTGATACCGTCGATAAAAACCGCACTCTTCGTGGTAAAGTGACTATTAGCCATGCTTTTGCTCTTGCAACACTGACACCTGAGCAGGCACAAGAAACTGCACACCGACTCGCCGAACAACACATAACTATCGCCACCACAGTGCCTATTGGCACCTTACATATGCCACTAAAAACACTCAATGAAAACGGTGTCTTTGTGATGTCTGGAACCGATAGCGTGATTGATCATTGGTCGCCATTTGGCCTCGGTGATATGTTAGAAAAAGCGAATTTATATGCCCAGCTCTATACCCGCCCCGATGAACTATCCCTATCACGTTCACTGGCAATTGCCACCGGTAATAAGTTGCCATTAGATGACAAAGGTAAACAAGTGTGGCCATTAGTTGGGGATGATGCCAGCTTTGTACTCGTCGATGCATCCTGCTCCGCAGAGGCGGTCGCCCGAATTTCGCCAAGGCAAGCCAGTTTCCACAAAGGGAGCTTAGCGTCAGGCGCGATTAAAAAACAAATAAGCTAATTTAAGATCCTATCATCTTTACTCTTAAAAAGAGAGTTTCGTATATGTGGCTCTCTTTTTACTCTTGTATTATGTTAACCCTATTTTAAATCTATTTTTTATTTATCTTTCGGCTATGCTAAATATGTGTAGTGTAACTGATACCAGATATTGAATACCCTTGTTTATCTAGCCACTAAATTATTTCATCCTATCTGCAATCCCTTTTGTACTCACAAAAATACTATTTTGGTAGTAATCCTATTATCAGGTTTTTTTTAATTATTATAATTGATACCTCTAATTTCCAATGAGCACTGCTACTATGCAAGATAATATTCAATTACCTGAAAAATTAATAAAAGCATTTCCTACAAGAGACTTACAGTTAACCCCACTAAAAGGGGATGGTGGCATAATACGCTTAATTTTTCTTGTTCTCGTTCTTATCGGTTTAACCGTTTTTGTTGCTTTTCAATTACCTGGTATCGCGTATGACTATAAAATTGGTCAAAATGCGGTTCCTGTTAATGCCAATATAAATGGCTCTTGTAGAGCAAGTTTGATGGTTATTACCCATTGTAATGTTAAGGTGACATACCGCGGCCACACTGTTTCACATAGCTTTGGTTTCCTAGGAACTTCACGAAATGTTGCCGTGCAACCAATCGCCGATGCCAATGATCTATCACGCTTAACGGTTGATGTGGCTGTCGAAAATGTGATGCTCCGCTTTGTAACTACAATTATTATCATCGCATTATTAATTTTTAGCCTTGTATTTATTATTTACCGCTACATAGCGAACAATAAGATCAGAAAAGTATTATTATCTAGCGGCAAAATGCCACTAAAACTTATCGCTGTTCCTGCCAAAGTTGTTAATTCTAACCGCCTATTGATGGTTTCTTATAAATTCAATTTAGATGGTAAAAAAATATCGACTGGCTATTCAGGCAATAAAAAAACATCCCCTATAGTCTTCGAAGAAAATGGCAAAAAATATGCTTTAGCCGTTTGTGAACCGCAAAAAAACATTCCTTATATATTGGATTTATCATTAAAAAGAATTCAAGCCACTCCGGAAGAAGTGCAACACTTTCATCTCGCATTACAGGAAGAAGGGCTAATTTAATCTCTTTATTACCCAGTTGGGCCTAGATAGGCCCAACTCACTTAGTACTCAGAATTATTTTAAATCAGGGAAAAAGACTCGTTTAATCGCCAATTCAACACCACGAACTTCCGCTAATCCTTTTAAACGCCCAATCGCAGAATAACCTGGATTCGTTTTCTTTTGCAGATCATCCAACATTTGATGCCCATGATCAGGACGCATTGGTATGCGGCGCATATTACCGACTTTTTGGCGACGATCTTCTTCCGCCAAAATTGCTTTAACCACGGCAAACATATCCACATCGCCCCCTAAATGCGCTGCTTCATGGAACGTTTTTGGATTATCTTCACGGCACGTCGAGCGCAAGTGTGTAAAATGAATACGATCACCGAATTGCTCAATCATTTTGACTAAATCATTATCGCTTCTCACGCCGTAAGAGCCTGTACACATAGTGAAACCGTTGTGAAGGCTATCCACCGTCTCTTTTAGCCATTGCATATCTTCAATCGTTGAAACAATCCGCGGTAAACCTAAAATAGGCCGCGGTGGATCGTCAGGATGAACGGCCATTTTCACGCCAACCTCTTCTGCTACGGGGATAATGGCTCGTAAAAAATAGGCCATATTCTCACGCAACTTAGCCTTATCAATGCCTGCATAAGTTTGTAAATGTGCTTTGAATTGTTCAAGGGTATAGCCTTCTTCTGCTCCCGGCAGGCCCGCAATAATATTACCAACCAATTTATCCTTATCGGCTTGGCTCATTGCTTCATAATAAGCTTTGGCTTGAATAAGCTCTTCAGCCGTGTAATCTTGCTCAGCCCCCTCGCGCTGTAACAAATACAGTTCGAAAGCGGCAAATGCTATCTGATCAAAACGTAATGCCTTCGAACCATCAGGTAATTCGTATTCCAAATCAGTTCGTGTCCAATCCAGTACGGGCATAAAGTTGTAACACACCGTATCAATACCGCATGCAGCGAGGTTACGAATCGATTGCTGGTAATTAGCGATATGCTGTTCATAATCACCACGATGTGTTTTGATCTCTTCATGAACAGGAATACTTTCTACCACTGACCAGACAAGGCCTTTAGCTTCGATTTCCGCCTTGCGTTTTTCTATCTCTTCGATAGTCCATACTTGCCCATTTGGGATGTGGTGCAAAGCCGTTACCACCCCTGTCGCCCCTGCTTGGCGAATATCACTCAAAGAAACAGGGTCGTTAGGACCATACCAGCGCCATGTTTGTTCCATATTACTCACCTCAATATGTGGGCACAGACAAGTGCCCTAAAAATTACTGTGTAACGGTTTCTTCAATCGGAGTTTTAACGATGAAGAAGTAAGCTAATGCACCCGCGAAGGTCACCATTGAGCAAACAATGAGCGCCCAGTTAAATGAACCGGTTGTATCTAATACCCAACCTGTAACAATCGGTGCGAATGATGCGAAAACAAAGCTACCAAAGTTCTGAATACTGCTTACGGAAGCGACCATTTTGCTTGGTGTCACCACTTGCACGAGTCCCCAGCAAGAAGTGCCCGCAAAATGCACAAAGAATAGCGCCAAGCTGATAAAAGCAACTGCCATCGCGGTAGATGTCGATTGCACGACCAATAAAGTGCAAGCCGCTGAGCAAATCAGCCCTAAGCAGATAAGGATTTTCCGGCTATTCATCAATGAATAACCTTTTTTCGCCAGTCGGTCTGCCACCATGCCATTGACCAGCATCCCTAGCGAACCGAATAAAAATGGAATAGCGGCGACCCACCCTGTATTGGCCAAGCTCAACCCACGTTCGGCCTGTAAATAGCCTGGTAACCATGCAAGGTATAACCAGCCGGTATAGTTCACGCCACTGAAGCCCAAAATCATGCCCCAAACTGTACGTTTCTTAAACAGAGCACCCCACTCTTTCAATGTCACTTTCTGTTTTGGCTGCTCCTCACGACCTGAGTTGAGATATTTCAAATCCTCTTCAGAGAGCTTTAATGATTCACGGTTACGGTAGTAAGCATACCAACACACCCCGATTAAAATTCCAGCCACACCAATGATGATAAACATCATTCGCCAGCCAAACGCTAACATGAGAGCCACAAGGATAGGTGGCGCAAACGCCTGCCCAATTGTGGTCGAGGAGTTGAATATCCCCATGGGAATGCCGCGCTCTTTGGCATTAAACCAATCATTCACCACTTTAACGCCACTTGGCATAAAGGGAGCTTCGCCGACCCCAAGGCCGATACGCAGCGCAATAAATTGCCAGAAGTTTTGGATCAACCCTGCCATACCTTGCATCGTTGACCAGAAAATTAATCCTGCTCCTAACACAATACGTGGGCCAAACCTATCGAGTAGTAAACCAGAAGGAAGCTGTGAGATACCGTAAGATAATGAAAAAGCGGATAACAAAACACCAAATTGAGTTGCTGAAAGCCCTAAATCAGCTCGGATAGCTTCGTTAGCGACCGAAAGAGAGCCTCGGTCAAGAAAGTTAATGATCCCAGCTAGAAACAGCAGCAGTAACGAGATCCGTTGAATTTTCTTAATCCTGGCGGTTTTTGCAATATTATCGGGTGTTATGTCAGATGCTGAACTCTGCATAGTTACATCCTCAAAAAGTAATTATAGTTGTCATGTGACCTGAATGACCGATGGCTTGATTGTCAGGTGGTCAGGCCGGTATTATAGTTATTGAATTGAGAAAAAATTAACTTGATATGGCTCACAGATCTGTTTTTTTGTGATTCAGATTAGCAGTCAATCAGGATTAAAGCGTATGATATGTGCCGATATGGATGAGCATACCGAGGAATTAACATGGCATTAGCCCCACTGAAAGTTGAACGATTATACCGCCAGATCTCAAACCTTATTATTGAGTGTATAAAACGTGGCGATTTCAACGCAGGAGAGCCGTTGCCTTCTGAACGAGAACTGGCAAAACAGATGGAAGTCAGCCGATCATCCATCCGAGAAGCTTTTATTGCACTGGAAATGACAGGTTGGATTGAAATTCGGGTTGGTAATGGGGTCTATGTGGCAAATCCGTTACCGCAGTTTGAGTCCAAAAAAGAGGCGGTCAGTACAGCAACAGAAAAAGATGAAACAGAATTTAGCTTACGCGATTTATTGAAGGCGAGGCAATCTTTCGAAACCATGATTGCAGAACTTGCTGCCCGCAATGCAACTGATGAACAATGTGCTGAATTACAAGAGATTATGAAAGATCTCATCAAACAAAAAGATAATGATGAAAACTTTTTGCGCGAGGATAAACGCTTCCATTTGTTAATCAGTGAAATGACAGGCAACGAAGTATTACACAGCATGATGGAACACTTATGGGATATGCGACAATCAACACGCTTTATTCGCATGGAGTCACACTATGCGAATATTGATTTACCCAAAACCATGAATGAAGACCATCAATTAATTGTGAATGCAATTTTGGATAGAAACCCTAAAGAAGCCGCCAAATGCATGCATAACCATTTACAACATGTCTATGAGTGCTTCTTCAATATTGAATGATGCTCTACCCCATAGGTATATGGGGTAGAAAACACATCACTTAATGGCCGATGCTACGGTCACGGCGAATTTTACGCTCCTCATAGAAGGCGACTACCGCTAGCATCACAATACCTACAGCGGTTGCGGCAAATAACAGATAGAAAGTATCTGACCAACCATGAAACGTGAAGCCCCCCACTGAGATACCTTTCCCTGTTGGATCAGCGATACGAGACACTAACACTTTTGCCATTCCATCGCCAAACAGATAACCAAAGAAGCCTGGAATGGAGTTCACTACCGCGGTTGCACATTTTGGTGCAAAGCCAATGATAGAGATGCCGATTAAGATCACAGGGCCAAAAATAAAGAATCCTTCAAAGAACAATGCAATATAAATGCCCCATACGCTGGACATATTTTGATAAGCGATTAATGGGAAAATCACTGAAATCATACATAACATACCGAGTAATGCGCGGCGACCGCCCATTTTATCGGACACATAACCCCAAGTGAGTGATCCTAGAAATCCGCCTAATTCTAATGCCGTAATCGTACCTATCGCGGAAATATCATCCCAATCAAGCGCCATTTTGACATATGCCACACTCCAGTTATCAACACCAATACGGATGGTATAAACACAAAGGTTGGCAAAACATAAAAACCAAACCGCCGGATTTTTCAGCACATATTTCACAAAAATTTCAGATTTTGACATACTCTCCGCGGCGGTATCATCTTTGGAGATTGGTTCATCAAAAATCTCTTCTGGCGTATTCCACCCTAACTCAGACGGATCATCTTTACCGAAAAACATCCCAAATGTAGCAATAACCCCAGCAAAAAGAATTGGGAAAATAAACATTCCTGCCACATTGCCATTAAAGGCATATTCCATACCAAATAATGCAATCGGCCCTGCTAAAATTGCCCCGATATTATGTGACGCATTCCACCAAGAGATAAAACGGCCTCGATTTTTTCTTGGCGTCCAACGGTTTATGGTTGAATTAGAGCAAGGGCCGCCCGGCGCTTGAAATAGACCCGTTAGCGCCCATAAGAAAATAAAGATCCCGAGAGAATGCCCTGACGAAAGTAAAAACATCCCGATAGCAAATGAAGAGGCACACGAGAGCATTAATAAGAAACTGAGTATTTTCTTGGTATTTTTACCGTCAATATAATACGAGAGTAATACACGGCCTAGACTGTATGTAATAGAGAACCCAAAGCCAACTGTGCCTAAATCACTTAATGTAAAACTGGTTTGTTCAATAATAAATGGGGTTGCTGCTTTGAAATTATAGCGAAGAAAATAGATCCCTGTATAAGCCAAACACATCACGATGAATGGCTCCATAAACTTTCTTAACCATAAATCACGTTGTACAGAGAGGGGTATTTTTCCTGCCGGTAGCCTTTTAATATCAAAAAACGAAAATTTAGAACTCATATTATTGACCTTTTACTAATTTTATTATTTTAATCTCTAAATGAGGCGAGTTGCTGATATACCCCAGGGCTAGATGCCAACACATAATTCCCTTTTAACAAGAAATCGTCCTTTTCTTTATAGTTATTCATGACACCGCCAGCTTCTTGAATTAACAATAAGCCCGCAAGGCAATCCCATGAATTTAAATGAGGTTCGTAATAACCAATTAATTTCCCAGCCGCCACATAAGCCAACATTAATGCAGCAGAGCCATTGCGTATAAACATTCCTTTTGCGTGGAGCAATTTATCGAGAAAAGGAATAATGTATTCAGGCGACAGACGCGTTGAAATACCAACGCCAAATAAACCTTCATTCAGGGATTGAACAGCATTAACTTGGATAGGTGATTGGTTTAAATAAGCGCCATGACCCGCCATTGCATGAAACAACTCCTCCTGTACGGGATCATACACAACCGCAATTTGTGTATTTTGTTGTTCATCCAAGAGGGCTATCGCAATACACCAAGAAGGCAATCCAAAAATAAATGCACTTGTGCCATCAATAGGATCAACAACCCAAGTATATTGCGATGCGCCTTGTGTATAACCCCCTTCTTCACCAAATAGAGCATCGAGGGGGTATTGCTGATGAATTTTCTCACGAATAAATTGTTCCGTATTTTTATCCGCAATAGTGACTAAATCCTGCCCATCCTCTTTTTTCTTTTCAATATTTAATTGGTTTCGGTCATGATAGTAAGATACGGCTAATTTGCCGGCTTCAATAACGACTTGTTGAATAAACGTATATCTCGCTGAAATCGCATTCATCCCCATCTCCAGATAATGAAATTAATGTTTCGAAATATATATTTAACGAATCGTACATTCTGTGATCGATTTCATGAGATGATGATTTAATGTAATTTTTATTTTATAAAATATATTTTATTGTTAATAACCTATTGTTGTAAAAAGAACATAAATAAAATTATCAAATTAACCCCATTATTTTTCATTTTCCATTTTTTGTTTTTTTAAAACAAAATTTTCATAATCAACCCAAAAACAAATCTTTTTATGATGACTCAATACCGATTTTAAGCGATAACGCTAACGAGCCTTTTGTTAATGACTCGCCTAAGTACCACTGGTTTTTGGATTTGCCATGAGATTATCTTTAACTGGCTAAATCAGATTTATTTTGTGATATGTTGTTTTGAGAAAATACTTGTCGATGGCTATTTTTCAATATAAACACAAAAACGTTTGTATTAATAGAATAAACAGATGGTCTAATATTATGTGAATTTAACATTAAGCAGTAAACAGAATTACTGTTAAAGATGTTGTATATAGAACAAGTACGATTACCACGGATATGACCTGAACATCCTTGTTATCAGGTCATGATGTAAAAATAATTTCAGGTCTTCGTTTGAGAAAGGTAATCAACAATATCCTGTAATCGATGCCATTTTACCCAGATATTATCGTTTAATCGTTGGCCAGTGTAATCTTCAATGGCGGTGATTAGCTCAAGCATTTCCAATGAATCAATATGTAAATCTAAAATTAAGGTCGAATCCATCGTAATGGGTTTATGGATCCCTGAATAGGCACGGATCGCTTTTATTTGCTCCGTCAGCCATGTTTGATGAATTAAATTATCTGTACTCATGACCCATTTCCTAATTTAAATCGCTGATCATCGCCGATATAACGTTTTTTCTGTGACAAATCTCTAGCCTGCCCACCTGACGTCGTATATACCCGATTATCCGTATTCACCTGCCAACGATATTTTTTCTTCGTCACATCGCTATCTGCTTTTTTCTCCGTGGTTTCAGTATAATGAATAGGCTGTGCTCCAACCGGTTCGGCACTCTCTTTTTCAATAACGACTGTTGCCGTTGGCTGCTCTTCCACAACCTGTGCCACCTTAGCGTGATAAATCCCACTTGCATGGCTGCTCAACGGAAAACTTGCTTTCGATTGAACAGCCGGTTTCTCTTTATCATCTAGTGATTGTTGTGTATCTAACTGGCGCGTAGCTTGTTCAGCCGCTAATGACGTGTCTTTCAGCACCATGGCAGAGCGATTTGCCACATCCAGCATATTGCTTAATTCAGTTGCCACTTGCTTTGCCGCATCCACTAAATGTGAATGGCTATTCGGTTGTATCTGAGCATCAAACAGATGATCTGTCTGTTGAGTCACTTGCTCTTCTAACGACTGAGAGTCGACTCCATCTACTGCTCTTTGTCGTTGTGCTGCAATGAGCTGTTGATCGGTCGGTTTTGCACTCTCAACCTTGGAATCACTCGCTCTATACTGCAACCTGCCTACAGGGTTTGTGCTTTGGTTAAATCCCCCGCTGGTGATCACAAATGGGGCAGTTTGTTGTGTATTTGGTAACCATTTACCATCCATTGTGCGTGTATACCCCCCCATTTGATGGCGAGGAGGAAGTTCAGGAGCCTCTTTTTCTTGATTGGATTGCAGCAGAATCGCCTCATTGACCCCTGTTTGTGGCTCAGTGCTCTCTGATGTTTCACCACTCGATTTATCTTTTAACGCTGGCTGGTGAGAGGCGCTATCATCAACTTGAGTGGCGTTATTTGGCGGTGTCGGGCTATCCTGTTTTACAATTTTCCCGTCACCGCTGAGCTGAACATGCAATTCAGTTCGGTAGGTTGTTGGGGTTTCCGCCGCTGGTGTCGCGGTTTTTTGCGCTATCGTCTTACTCGGCGCCGCCCGAAAAGAGGCCGCGCTGTCAATATTTACCGTCGTTGCCACACTACCATAACGACTCGGTGTATCGGACACCTTACAAATACAGTGAGGGCAAGCATAATTATTAGTTATATAATAATTATTGATGATCGGCGCTGACGTTTGGCTACTGGTTTGATATGGCACACCATCCACATCATCTGACTGCTGTGGATTGGTCAATAAAGTTGGCTGTTCTTGTCTTGTTGCTTTTGGTTTCATCTGTACAGGAGCATGATCTGCACTCGGTACACTCAACTTATTTACAAGAATAATTTCAATGTGTTCCTCTAAATTTTGAAAACATTGATTCAATCTATAATTCTTATTACTCCAAGATTTTAACTCTTGGCTCGACTTAACCCCACGCTCAAATCCTGTTAGTTTTTCCTGTACTAACGTTGGATTTAAAAAATGATTAACCAGTGTTGTATCATCAATCTGTTGAGCAGAGTCAAGACCTGCCATCTGCTTCAATTGACTATCAGTATAAGTTTCATTTAATTTAGCTTTAATCGCAGGCGTAACATATTCCGATAAAAACCGTGTTTGCAGTTTGCTTTCAAATTTAGGTAATAAATTGAATAATTCGCTACTTAAAGTTTTACTTGATACTTCCGCTGAGGACTTAGACATCACCGCAATATTTTTGGCAAGACTATTTAATACGGAAGAAGGAATTTCATCTTTGCTTAATAATGAAAAGGAAGTTAACACTGCATTGATATTATTCTTGTCTTCTCTTAGAACATTTACAATCATATCAGGTGTCAGATGATATTTTGCTACTAAATTGTCTGATGAGTTTTTTAATAATGTAAATAAGTTATTTGCTTTAGCACTATCAAGCTCACGATGTAGAACTTTACTACTTGCAAAAAAATTGATTCTTTTTCCCATTTGTATAGGGCTACTATCACCGATATTTAAAGCTCCATTCATAACATTTAACAATGTATGAGAGGATTCATTAGCCTGAATATTACTCCTATGCTCAACGGTGCTTCGCATAGTTGTAGAGGGAGAGATTGTTGGCATAGAAACTCCTTTTAATTATATAAATATAATTAGCCATTTCGATACAATAGAATAGAGCAGGGTATTTAAACCCCACTCTATTAAGATACATTGTCTTTAAACAGTTATGTATTAGCAAAACCTGCATTATATTGAAATAGGTCTTTTAATAACTGAATTAATAATTGAGTTAAAGTTTCAAAATGGCTATTATCTTGACGGAAAGCTTCTAATAAACGGGATACACTATTATTCACTGAATTTTTTTTACTATCAATCGCCGTTTGCATACTTTGGAACGCTTGGGAAATTAGGTCATCATCACCATCTAATCCAACACCATCAACTATTTTTTTTATTTCCTTGACAACATTAAAATCAGGGTAAATTTTAATTTTTCCATCTATTTCTTTCACAATAAAACCTTGCCCTTCTAATTTTTTCTTAAAAAAACTTGCCACCCCCTCTTTAGTAGATCTTGCCACCCCCTCTTTAAAAGATATAGAAGCGATAGGATTAATAAAATCGCTTATTCTATCATCATCAATAACTTTCTCTCTCCAAGCATCCCATGCCGTACCGGTTTTCGGTATAACATAATCCTTTAGAGCTATCATAAATTGATTATTAAACTTTGACCTATCAAAGCGTATCTTACCATCTTTTCCTGCTGAAATATAAGTACTCAATAAGCCTAATGCTTTATTAAGCGTTTCCATATATTTCGTCGCCCCTTTAGTTATTTCACCAAAGCTTTTTTGGTAGTTAGAGTTAATATTATCAATTAACCCCTTGATACTTTTAATGTGCGATCGGCCATCCTCAGTTTTTGTAATTTCCGCCGACATTGAGGCAATAAGATTACTGGTTTTATCCATTGAATCTTTAAATTCAAATTGTGCAAGTCTCGTTAGTGCCAAGATTTGCTCATGGTCTTGCATATTATTAGAAATCAGGTAATTATTTTTTTCAGGGTAGTCAACACCATATTGCTGCAGGATTTTTTCAGCTCGTTCCTCTATAGGGAGTTCTAAATCGGGGACAAATGTCCCCTGTAAATTCAGTGGAGATACCACGCTATCATCATGAGTTATTGTCGCTGATGATGGTGTCATCGAAGCAAGAGCTGATGGTTGGATAACAATATTAACTCCGTTCATACTCTAACCTCTGGTTGCAACAGCTTGGAATGTACGGATTTGCCCCTCAATAATTTCTTTTAAAATATCAAAGACTTTTTTCATCAAATCCAGAACAGTATCAATCTGTTTTTCTTTATCACTTGCTATAGCACGTGCAGTATCACCAATATCTTGTAGCACCATTTTTTGGGCTTCTAGTGCTTTCACCTCTATATTAAGCGCAGAAGTTACCAATTGACCTGCGTTATCGGATAAACGAGTCATTGTTTCAATAATGCTCGATTTCTTTTGGGTCTGGTTGGTAATTCGATCGAGTTGCAGTTGCTCCCGCTCCGCTTTTAACTGCAATCCTTTAACCTTATCTTGAACGTTAGTAACATGTAACTCATTTTGTTGATCAAGCGCTTTATTTCCCGTTTTTTTCATATATGGGCGACTGCTTTCAATCTCTGATTGTGCTTGAGTAGATAATTTATGCCTTTCGACACCGTGAACATTAATAGCTTTGGTTTGTTTCACTAATTGCTTAGTTTGTAATGCCGCCCCCGCAAGTGTTACACCCAGAGAAACCGCAAATCCCATCAGTGCTCCTTCAAATGCTTTTTTACCCTCTTGAATCGTTGTATCTGCTGCACTTTGCACCATTTGCGTTTTTAGCTTTAAAAAATCCGCTTGTAGTTGGCGATCAGCGGTATTAATAATCGATTTAATCTGGCTCAGTAGGTTACGTAGCTCCATTAAAATATCGCTACTCATAATGCCGATAAATTGGCTCTCTTTTATTGCGTCAAGTGACTGAATACCAGGTTTTACATCCTCACTATTTGCTTGAGCCACTTGCACATCTTTAATTGCCGAGGCTGCCAGCATTAAATTAACCCCTTGAGATAATTGCTTGATCTCGCTTTCGTCCAAATTAGCGATTGTTGGGAACATTTTTTCCAACTTGCTATTTTCTTCCGTTATCACTTCTCTGACGGCTTTTTCAACTTTGATTGCTGTGACGGCAATATGCTCCTGAAGGTTTGCATAAGCCGATGAAAATCCGCCTATGACTTTCGAGGTCTCTTCAAGCTCGACCTTGTTCATGTTTTTCACTTCAAACAGGAGTGATGGACTAACCGTCGTTTGCTCAGGGAGCTTTAATAACGGCTTATCTTGCGTTCGTGGCACAGTAATATCGACAGCATCTTTGATGGACACTTGCTGTCCTGGTGCTTGCGTTGACATCGTTTGAGTTTCGCTACCGGTTAAAGTAGTCAGCCCCTCAAGATTGCCTAACTTTTGGGTTGGAATAGAAAACGACATTGGTGAGGAAATAGTCGTCATAATAGAGTTCCTTAATGAAAATTAGGCATAATTAGAGAGATTGATTGAATTGGCTTTACGCTCATTTGATTGTTTCAATGAGGTCAGCGTGTCAGTAAATAGGTTATTAAACACCTCATATTGTTTTGACAGCATCTTAATCAGAGACTCAAGCAACTCATCGAGGACTTTAATGATTTCATCATTCATCATCATTTTGGCGAATAACGTCTTAAGCTCTCGTAGTTGCGCAGCTCCTTCTAAGCGTAATGCTCCAACAGTCACCGCACTTGTCACTGACATTGCAACGCCAGCCCCTTTCGCACCAACTTCGACACGTGACGCTAATAGGCTCTGTTTGCCCAGTTTTTTCCCTGTATCAACGATATCAGCAACATCATCAACCTGATCAGCGACTTTATCGACCACTTTCACCGTATCTTGGATGCTATCTGCTTGCTGATGCACCTTATCAACGGTTTTCACGGCATCCTTAATACCGTCTGCTTGTTCATTCACCTGATTAACCGTTTTCACTGCATGCTTAGCGCTGTCTGCCTGTTCATGTAACTTGTCGACCGCTTTTGCAGTATCTTTGATGCTATCAGCCTGCTCATGCGTCCTATCAACGGCTTTTGCGACATTTTTAATATCACGAGCCTTCCTCACGACCTGATTGGCTGTTTTAACGGTACTTTGTAACTCTTCCGCCGCATCGGCTAATTTAGTAAATTTCGTTAATACCACCATGTCATCCGCGGCTTTGCCTAACGTTTTAATTTTGCTGAGCAGGTTTTTAACGAGATTGACGATCGTATTCGCCATCGCCTTTAATGTGCTTTTCACGACAGTTTTCAGCGTATTGGCCGCAATTTTGACGACCGTTTTTACGGTATTGGCGATGTTTTTCACAAAAGAGGACATAGAAACCAAAGAGAGCGCCAGAAAAGCGACGGCTGCGACAACCATGCCAACAATGCTACCAATCTTTTTCGCCTCTTCGGCAGACATCCCAAACGATATCAACATATCCGTGACAACATTTGAAATTTCCGTCGCTAACATCTGCATTAAACTTGCATTACCCGTCTCTTCCAACACGATATCAGTGACAGAAATGGCGATACCGATTGCGGCAACGGCAAGGGTTAATGGTGCAGCCGCGCCGAATGTTGCGACTGTCGCAATAACAGAAACCGCTAACATGACGTAGCTAAAAATCTTACTGGCGCACGATGCGGCTTTATTGGCAGCATCTGCTTTACGCTGAGCCTCTTCGGCTTCTTTGGCTTTTTTCTCTGAATCTTTACGAGAGGCTTCGCTGATCTTAGCCATCACCTCTTCTTGCTCTTTCATATTGCGGATAGAGTTTTCATTCATCGCTTTTTTCAGCGATGCGGTTAACATGGTCAATAGAGCAAGCGTGTTTTCCCACTTTTCACCGTCGACTTCGACAGGGCGTGGTGCATTTTGGATAAATTTATTTAAAACGTCGCGATCACTATTAGCAGCCACAGTAAGTTTTTCTGCTGTCGAATACGCGGCCTTAAGATTGCTTTCAATCGTAGATAGTTTTAATTCTAAATCAGCAAGTTGGGTATTACTTTGCGCAAGCTGAGTCGTTAATTGTCCCCCCTGCTGTTTAAGCTCATTCACTTCCGTTGTTAGCTGTTCAATTAACTGAGTCAGTTTTTGCGCATCTTGCTTGTCATCGGCTGTTTTAGGGGGTTTTGGTATCCCACTTAAACTCGCTTTAGCAAAATCGAGTGCGTTCGTTTTACTGGCTAACGCCTGCTTATTTTCATTCAGTCGATTTTGCTGCTGGGTCTGTGTTTTCGTTAGCTCCTCTAACTCATTTTTGGTATTAGTATGGTCAACGCAAATAGCATTCACATCTTTTTCAGCTTGCTGTAGTTTTTCTGTATTTTTTACAAATGAATCTAATAACGCATCACCATGTTGCCTCAGCGCATCGGATTCAATATTTAACTGATGCAGTTGATTACGTAATTCATTGATATTATTTTCACCTAATATCTTACGTATCGATGAGAAAGCCTCCATCATTGACACTCTTGCATTCACGCCTTTTTTCGGCTCTTGCAGTTGCGGCTGGCTTTCTAATTTACTGCGTTTCACTTGTTCATTTGATGTTAATTCTTCGCATGCGGTCTCCATACTTAACATCGCTTTGGCGATGTTATCCCCCATTTCTAATGGATTAACACCTTGCTGAAAGGCTTTGACTAGGCCTATCCTATCAGATGTTATATTGGTGATTGCTGCCATATTGTTTCCTCTACTTTATTGAAGAGTCTTTCTGCACTGAATCAGTCTTTTCAAGATTCTTTTTCAATGCATTAAGGTAAGCCTGAGATTTGGCTTTTAACTCACTATCGGTACTGCTATTACAAACATTTTCGAAACAGTGCAGTGCTGCACTGCTTTTTTTAAGCATCAAATTACATTGGCCAGCATGAAATAAAGGACGATAGTCATCCTTAGCCAATACAAAAGCTAATGCATAAAGTTCAGCGGCCTTTTCATAACGTTTAGTTAATTGGTAAACAGCGGCAAGCCCCATCACATAGTCGGTATTATAAAAATCATAAATACTCAAAAAGCGAAAAAAGGTTTCTGCTTCTTTTAATTTTCCTTGTTGATAAAACTCATAAGCGTAGGCATAGATGCCATCCATCATCTCTTGTGAAATACCATGAATATCTTTATAAGTTGCCCCAGACATTAATGCCGACGTAACATCATTAAGCAATTCATCCATATCTATAGACTGTTTTTCTTTGTTACTCATATATTCACCTTATAAAAATGTAGGATATATGACGCAATATCATTAATAATTGCATCATAACTATTCAAAACTGAATTTTCTTATAAAAAACGATATTATCGACAAATGGTTAATTTAACTGTCTTTATCTTCCTGAATGATTTTTCTCTCATTTATTAGTTTCATTGATTCTTCATCGAGATCTATTCCCATCTTTTCTAATTCAATGCGAATTAACCAATTGATGATCCGCATTACATCCTGCAAACCATGCTCATCAATAAAACTATCTTTCCGATAATAGCGCCATATTTTTCTAGCTAATGGAATATCACGGACAACAGGAACGCCTTGTTGCTCGGCATATCGAACAATCATTTTTGCCTGTAATCCATGGCTTTTAAATAATAAAAAAGGTAATGGCGCAATATCATTATTATAATAAATTAACATTGCAATATGCGTCGGGTTTGCCATCACAAAAGTCGAGTTACGCACATTGGATTTCACCTCTTCCGACAATATTTCCTGATGCAGCCCTTTACGAGCGCTTTTTAAGTGAGGATCCCCTTCATTATCTTTATACTCTTTTTTCACTTCCTGTTTTTCCATTTTTAATCCCTTAATAAACAAGAAGAATTCTGTGACCACATCCACTAAGATGATAAATAACGCAACGGCTAAAAAAACGACAACAAAGGTAGCGCACAGCCCCACCCATTGATAAATCACTCCATTTATCGTGCTACGATACAGCAAGAAAATGTCATGCCGCCAAAGAATAAAAAATACCATGGCCGAGATAGAAAATACGATCAGATAAAGAAATGCTTTAATTAATTCCTTAAGAGAATTCAGTGAAAATATTTTCTTAATCCCTGAAATTGGATTGAGCTTTGAAAAATCAATTTTAATGGCTTCTGTTGCTAAGCGGAAACGACTTTGTAATAAAGAAAGTATCGCTCCTGAAATAAAACAGGCGAGTAGTACAGGAATAACTATTTTTAGAAAAGCACCAATAAACTCCCTTAATAATATATTGATATTAATATTATAAGGTGATAACAAAATACGTTTCATCAATCCAGCTATTTCAAATAAACTGGTTGTTCCTGTGATTACATAAACGCTAACGACTAACACTAATGCCGCAACACTGTCTTTACTTTTAAAGCTTTGCCCTTTTTTAGCAGAATCTTTAATTTTTTTCTCGGTAGGTTTTTCGGTTTTCTCTGCCATTTTATATGTGCTCTATGCTGGGTCCGATAATATAAAGATGTCATGTAATGGAGAGGTTGAAATCATATTAACCAAGATATCAGGCACTTCATTCTGAAAATAGAGCAAAAAAACAGCAAATGCGATAATTGACTTAATGGTTAAAGATAAAGAAAACGCATTTAACTGTGGGCAAAAACGTGAATATAACCCCAATGCAGCTTCACTAATAAATAGGGTAATGAGAATAGGTGCCGCCAATATAATCGCTTTTACCACCATTTGGTTCATCCATTCCCCTAATGGCAAACTATTAAATTGGGAAAAACCTGCCGCAAACGGTAATAGCTGATAACTTTGTGCAAATGTTTTAACTAATAATAGCATGCCACCTTGCGATAAAAAGACCATACACACGATATAACTAATAAAGACCGCAAGTTCTGACGCTTCACTGCCACTGGCAGGATCCACAATACTGCTAATTGTTTCACCACGCTGAGTATCAATCAGCTCACCGATAATATTCGCTATCATAAACGGTAAAGCTAAAATAAGTGCCGTGATTAACCCTACCGCTAATTCATACAGCACTATTTCCATAAAACCAACACGCTCTTCTTGAAGATTATGAGTCGATAGCAGTGGCCAGAGTCCTAATACAATATAGACAGTCACACAGTTTTTAATCATACCGCTACTGAGTAACTTGTTACTCAAAAAAGGTAAAAAGAAGAGTGTTGGAGCAATACGTACCCAAGCGATAGCTAATGTGATTAACCCTTCCTGAAAGGTAAAATACATGGACGAATAAAAAGACAGTATCTCTTGATTCATCCCAAAAGCCCTATTGCTGGAATGGCTGTCGTTAACACTTCTAACGCATAATTCATCACTTTATCTGCCAGCCAGCCTGAAATCATAAATAACGAGCCAAACACCGCCAGCAATTTAATCCCAAAAGGAAGCGTCTGCTCCTGTAATTGCGTAACCGTTTGGATTAATCCCACCAGCAACCCAACCACTGTCGCCACAATAACAGGGATAGCGGATAACATAACAATCAATAACGTTGCTTTATTGCTGCTATAAATAATCTCATCCATTCATCGTATCCTTGTTATTGCTGTGCCAATTCAAGATATTGCATCACTAACCCTTTCGAAATCAGTGACCATCCATCAATAGCGACAAACAGGATCAATTTAACTGGCACCGAAATAGTGACTGGGCTCATCATCATCATACCGAGAGCTAACAGAATGCTAGATATCACCAGATCAATCACAACAAAGGGTAAATAGATATAAAAACCAATTTCGAATGCTGACTTAACTTCACTCAGTGCATAGGCAGGTAATAGTGAAAATAGTGTGGCTGAATGCGCTTCGGCGTCCATTGGCTCTTCATTTCGCTGCTGTTGTACTGATTCAAAAAATTGCACCAGTTCAGGATCAGAATATTTTTGTAAATAGGCCTTATAGCGCCCTAAGCCGCCATCAACAAAATTATCGACCGATTCCACATTGCCAAAATCCACCTTCTCTTCACGCATATAATGGCTAATGTCTTGTACCACTGGCATCATGACAAAAAGGGATAACAACATCGCGATGCCATTTAAAGCCATGGTTGAGGGAACCTGTTGAACCCCCATGGCATTACGTACCATGATTAATACGATCGATATTTTTAAATAACAGGTGCCTGCCGCAATAATAAACGGCAGTAATGTGGCCAGTGAAACCAGTGCCAACATGGGTATTTCGTTGGATACAATGGACATGTTATGGCCTTTTATCACCCAGATGAGCAAGGCGAGTAATTTCTAAGCCTAACTCGTCACTCTCACCGATATAAATCAGCTCTCCCTCAGCAATGAGCTGCTTATTGGCATACACTTTGACTTCACGCTCTTTATTTTCACCAATCGAATATACGGCTCCCGGCTGAATATCGGCTAACTCATTCAGCGTAATTTCAGTCTGACCAAGTACAAACGTTAATTTGATTGTCATCGCATTCACATCGAATGGTTTCACAACCTCATCTGAAAAGGTTTCTTCTTGTAATAACGCACTCTCATCGGCAATAGGGGCGATCGTCTCTTCAATCATAAATTGACCTTCTTGTTGTTTTTGAAAACGGGCAAAAGGGCGCCCTGCGATTGACATATTCAGCAGTAATTGCTGAATACAAAACACATCATGCAACTGGATAGATTGCAGAAGTTTTGCGCTAATATAGCTATAGCCCAATACCCAATCCGCTTGTAACTTAAGCTTATGCAACGCAAATTGTTGTTTTGATTGTTTTGCTAACCCTTCTATTGGTGAAGGTAACAACACTTGGCCCAAAGCCGGCTCTTGCACACACAACCAAGGCTTTGCAGGGCTATCATCAATAATTTCGAGTGAACCACAACGGAAATGCTCGGAGAAAAAGCGCATTCCACGATTTTCAGTCGTAAATAGACTGATTAAGTTATCCTCATCAATGCTATTCCAAGCATAATGCGTGAAAGCGGGCCAATGGTGGTGACACCAACGTTCCACATTGACCAGTGCATGTACTTTTTCCGTGTGACTGATTAACGTCAGTTGGAAATAGCGCTCCCCCTGTCTGGGGGAGACGGTTTCCAAATCAGGTTGGTAACATTGCTGCCAAGCGCGTACTTGGAGTGCTCGCTGGCTAATACGGCGAATATTCAACATGATTAATGATCTTCTTGCTCAGACTGTTGTTGCCTTTGTTGGCGTTGTCGCTCATGACGCGATTCTTCATCACGAATTGATAACGGATGATCGCTGCGTAAAAGGTGCTGATTTTCATGTAACGCACGATGAACTTCCGGGCTAGTGGTGGTAGCCAATAGTTCACTGCCTCTAGTGGCTAACTCAAATGTCACCGAAGGGCTGTTCTGCCATTGATTAAAGGTATAAGTGAGGCGGCTTCCTTCAATTTGTGTCACTTTATTCTCTGTCGCTGCCGCCATCGCTTCTGTGCCCATATCTAGGGTGGAATTTGCTTTATTTGTGGGTTGACGAGATTGCACCATCGGAGCTATTTGCCCCTTTTCATTGCAAGTCGTAGTGGCTAATGGTGGTATCACCCAATCAGGGGAGTCATCGATTTCCAATTGCGGATATGGCTGGCTAATCTCAGGCACTGTATCGCCTTCATCTATTTTTTGTGATTGCGTTGGCTGCACAAGCGGCAATGAGGAGGGCGTACTGTACTGCCCCTGATCTGCCACTGAAATAGAAGCCACAGATGGTGACATTGGTCGTGCCGTTATTTCGGATTGAGACAAAATCCGGCTTTCATGCGTAGGCAGAGATAGCGCTGGCGCTTGGAAAGAGAGGGGGGATACAGACATCGCCTCTCGAGTAACTGACGTTGTTTTTACGCCTAGCGGTATTGGCATTTCATGATGGGTTTCATGGTGAATATGCAAATCATTTTGCTCTACTTCACGATGTTTAATCTGCGTTGATGGCGGCAATGCGTGCTTATTGTGCTCTGCTCCTTGCCATTTTTTTGGCTGAGGCGCTAAAGCTGTTATTGACGCTTGATGTCTCACCACATTTTTATTTGTATTTGCAGAGATAGATAAATTTGCATTGGTTTCTACAGAGACCGTTTCAGCAGTATTTGATAACCGATTGCTCTCTTGTTGCCAGTGAGTTTTCCCGATAACACCTTGCCCAATCGCAACATGATTATGAACTAATGGCGCATCAATAAGCGCTTTATCGGTCGAATCACCCTTACTGTCCGACGATATTTCTGTCATCGGTAGCGCCCTATGTGACAGCGATGCTTCTATCACGGGTAATTCACGGTGTGATTGGGCAGCTTTCACACCCGCCGTTGCATTGATACCCAATTGGCAAAATGCCATCATTTTTTCCGCCGTTTCAGTATGGCGTAGGTGCACAGGTAACTGCGCCAATAATAGCGCTAAGCTGTCTTCCATTTCTTTCTTGCGTCGTTTTTGTGGTGGCGACGTTTGTGCTTTCTTCGAAGCGACCTCCGCCATACGCTGTTTAATTAGCGACTTGCTATCGGGTTGTTTACCTTTTGCTAATGGGAAGGCAGCATGGTTTTCCGCTACCCTAGTACTCGGTTCATTCAACGCCAGTTTTACTGTTGCCATAGGCGGACAACTCCTCAATTTCATTTTGTTGCTGACGTTCCGATTTTAAACGCCGAGCACGGTGTTGCTGCTTGAGATAATTTTGGAATTTCTCGCACTTGTTACGTAACGCAAACATACGCACAACAATATTTTTTCGTGATTGCTCATACCGAGTCATTTCCGTATTAATTGACTCCGTTTGGTATTGAAGATGAGCAATTTCCGCGAGCAAAGCGGCTTTCAGCCTTTGGCTCTCCCAAAAAGCCATTTTGCTCAGTTCGGCGGATTGCTCATATAACGCGATTTGTGTCGTCAATATCGCAATACGCGATTGAATATCCGTTAATTGTTGTTGTAGCGCACGGATTGCTGACTGCACTTGCCATTGTTCCTGTTTAGCGCGATCAAGGCGTCTTTCCGTTAACGTAAGAAGACTTTTAATCATCAGGAAGCCAAATAGTCGAGGCGGTTTAATACAGTTTCGAAATGCTCAGCTTCATCCATCTTTTGTTGCAAGAACTGTTCAATATCTTCTTTTTTATCCAAAGCATTGTCGTTGTCTTCACTTTCCCCACGTTGGTATTCGCCAAGCTCCAAATACAGCTGAATTTGTTCTAGCCTAGATAGACGATCACGCACTTTTGTTGCGGCTTGGCGATGTGTATCCGTCGTGACTTTTTGGAATACACGACTAATGCTGTGCAAAATATCAACCGCTGGGTAATGCCCCTTTCCCGCCAACTTATGGCTAAGATAAATATGCCCATCAAGAATCGAGCGAATTTCATCACCAATAGGGTCTGACTCTTCTTCACTTTCTAGCAATACGGTATAAAAGGCGGTAATTGAGCCTTGCTGCATACGACCTGGGCGCTCAAGCAACATAGGCAATTGCTCAAACACCGACGCTGGGTAGCCTCGTCTTGCTGGAAGTTCCCCCGCCGCCAAAGCAACATCACGTAATGCTCTGGCGTAACGTGTCATTGAATCGACAAATAACAAGACATGTCGATTACGGTCACGGAAATATTCCGCGATTGTCGTAGCAAGCAACGCCGCATTACACCGCTCTATCGGTGGGCTATCGGAAGTGGCATAAATAAGCACCGTTTGGGCTGCATGAGGAGAGGCTTGTAACTCCTCAATAAATTCAATGACCTCTCGGCCACGCTCACCGATTAAAGCAACAACATGGATATCCGCCTTCGCGTGGTTAATAATCATATTCATTAATGAAGTTTTGCCGCTTCCTGCCGCAGCGAAAATACCAATACGCTGCCCAAGACCACAGGTTAATAAGCCATCTATCGCACGGATACCGGTGATAAGTGGTTCATCAATCGGACGCCGAGATGTCACGCTCGCGGGTGGACTATCAATACGCATTAGTCTTGAGTCAGGGCAGAACGCTGTTTCGGCTGTATGACCGAGCACACCAACCTGCTCACCCGCCGCATCAAAAATTTTACCGGCAAGCTGCTCATGCATTTCAAACACGAAAGGTAGGCCCGTTGGGCGGATCACCACATCACGCGTTAACCCTTGTGCTCGACCAATTAAGCTGAGCACAGTTAAGCCCTCTTTAAACCCCACGACTTGTGCTTTTGCTATGCGCTCTTTTGACGTTATCGAGCGTTCAACAACACAGATCTCACCAATAAAAACTCCCTGCAAAGGGGCTTCCATTAAACAGCCATGAATGCGCGCAGGGTGCGCGCAAGAATCAAAAAGCTTCATGATTTAATTAGCTAATACTGTTTGGAATTGATTACTACGCTCAAAGAACTCTTCAAAGCTGTCAGCAAATTGTTGAGTATCGTTTAAGGCTGACTCTTTCATCACAGCCGAAAGCACCAAGCTATTATCAATAAGATTCAATGCCGGTTGCCCCAATTGAAAATTGCGAGGTGAATATTCCACGATCATGCTCAGTAGCATATGCGCCATTGAATCAAATTTTGCGGGACTATATTCAGCAAGGTGACACCAAATAATTAAATCATCACCAGAAAGATCGATATTAATCGCTGGCGAGTCATTCATTTCTAATTGAATATTTGAATGACAGTCGAGTTGTGGATTAATTAGATCACTACGGCCCATTGAATTTAAAAATGTATTTAATGCTTCTACAAAGCGGTATTTCATAAGAAATTTCCTTATATTGTCTTAATAATATTCACTTTCACCATTTCAGATACCTCATTAAATGAGAGCACCTCTAATTCAGGAAAGCGTCCTTCAAGGATTTTTTTCACAAAACGACGTATATCGACCGGCACCAGCACATTAATATCTCGAATAGATAAATGGCTATTTTCGAGGGCTAGCTCGGCAGCTTGAATTAATTCATTGGTCTTTTCTGGTTCTAAATGCAAATAGACTCCCCCAGAAGATTGACGAATGCCTTGGCGAATGGTGTCTTCAAAAACAGAATTCACCATAAGCACATTTAAGCGGCCATCAATGGCAAAACGTGAAGAGATATAGCGCGCCATTGAGGTTCTGACATGTTCAACGAGCATTAAGCTATCTTTCTCTCTTGGCACCCATTGCACGAGAGTTTCAATAATGAGTTTCATATTACGCACTGAGATTTTCTCCATTAATAAACGCTGGAAAACCTCTGTCACCTTTTGCACCGTCGCGTGTCGATAGCACTCTTTTAATAGCTCAGGGTATTTGCCTTCTAAATCATCTAGTAAGTTTTTCGTTTCTTGGATCCCAAAAAACTCATTAATATGGCGCAGCAATAGTGTACTAACGCAATCAATCATCTCGGTCACATCATCGCGCACCATCAAACCAAGCTGTTCAATATGTTCGTGATCTTGCTTGCCACACCAAGAGCTAATTGCGCCATACTCATCAGTAAAATGAGTCAGCGTTATGCCTAAATATTCCAATTCATCACTCATGGTTAATAAGCGAAATCCACCGAAACAGATATCGTATTCACCTGCTTTAACTTCATTAATTAAAATGATGATTTTGTTATCTGGAACGATAGGTGAATAATTAATGGCAATATCGGGTATCCGGTAACCATAACGAACAAACACATCCTTTTTCATACGAAACAAAAAGTTTTTTTCTTCGAGCTGTTTTTTATATTGCTGATTAACCGAAATAATAATCGGCAAGGTTTCAGGAATATATTCAGGCTCAAAACGGCTATTTTCCCTTTGTGTTTCCCCTTCGGTGACTTCCGAATCGACACTCACCTGCTCAGTTTGTGATATCTGCTTATTCTTCTCTTTACGCGTTTTCCAAAAACGAACAAAAAATAGTACTGATAGCAAAGAGGCTAAGAAGAGAAAAATAGCGGTAGGGAAACCCGGCAGGAACCCCATAAATAAAACGATGAAGGCAGTAATAAGAATCGTAAAATTATTCGCAAATAACTCAGAAACGATATTTTGACCTAAGTTTTTATCATTGCCTCCAACGCGAGTCACAATAAAGCCTGCACTAATAGAGATAAGCAGTGCTGGGATCTGTGCCACCAAACCATCACCGATGGTTAAGAGTGAAAATGTATTCAGAGCCGATGACATATCCATGCCCTGCTGTGCAACACCCACAGAAATTCCCCCGATCAGATTGACAAAAATAATGACAATCCCTGCAATCGCATCCCCTTTAATAAACTTCATTGCACCATCAAAAGAACCAAATAATTGACTCTCTTTCTCTAAGTCGCCGCGCCGCTCTTTTACCGTCGATTCATCAATCACCCCTGCCCGTAAGTCGGCATCAATACTCATTTGCTTACCCGGCATTGCATCGAGGGAAAAACGTGCTGCCACTTCAGCAATACGCTCAGACCCTTTCGTGATCACAATAAATTGCACTATGGTCACAATGGCAAACACCACCATACCGACCACTAAATTATCTTGGATCACAAACTCACCAAAGGTGGCAATAATATCGCCCGCGTCAGCCTCCAATAAAATCAAACGGCTCGTGCTAATAGATAATGCGAGACGAAATAATGTGCTTATTAATAAAATAGAAGGGAATGATTGAAAATTTAATATGCGAGTAATATAGAAAGAGCTCATAAAAATGAGCACCGATATCATAATATTCAAGCCAATTAATAAATCGACCAATATTGTTGGTAATGGAATAATCAGCATGGCGATGACCATCACCATAATAACTAAGACCATCAATTCTGGGCGATTGCGGATCGCCAAAAGAAATCCCGTAAATTTATTCATGCGGTTTCTGTTCCTTATTTAGCAAACCGTTGCGCATCATGATTTCCTCTTGTGCCTTCACATAGTCCATATATATTTTCAATTGATTGAGCAGCTCTTCTCGTGCTTCCAATGATTGAAAAATTGCGGTGGGTATTGTTCCAAATGCCAAAATTAATAATTGTAAAAAACGCGCCCGTAAGTCCGTGCTCATCGCCCCTAACTGTGATGAAATAAATAACAACAAATTCTCTTCAAATTGCGCTTGGTTACGAATACCACTGGTAAAGAGCTGACTGAGCTTTTTAGCAAACTCAGAATTAATCAGTTGGCTGTGCTGCCGAAAAAGCCCCGATTGGAAAAATTGTTGGGTGAACACATGCTCAAGTGACTGCAATTCACGTAACCGCCCTACACAGAGAAAATAATCACCAAATTCACTAATATTAATATCGCCCAATGGCAGGGCTTGTAGATCACACGCCAGCGCTCTGCTTAAATAACGCATAATATTTTCGCGCTCTTGGCTTTCCATCTCCTCAACCCACTGCTCATATAGATAAACTACAGGGCCGTCATAACTAAGAAACTCACGATATAACATGCGTAAGTTCCCTGCGGATTGCTTAATTTTTTGCGCAAACGCCTTCGCAATCAGTGCAATATTTATCCCCGCTTGAGTGCTTCTATCGCTATCCTCAGCGTTAAGTTGTTGCTCCAGCTCTTTTAGTTGTTCGAGTTGCTCAGCCTTCAATTTCCCTCGATTGATTAAGGCCGCAAGCGCCATTAACAAATCGCTAGGGTCGGCAAAAAAGCGCAATAAAAATGCTCTTAGCTCTTTAGGAGTCATAAACTGCCGATTAAGCGCACTTTCAACATGTAAAATGGTTTCATCAGCATGCTCATCAAGGATGCGCTCAGCAAATTGCATCCAATCTTCGGTTTCTCCTTGTTTAGAGCCACTTTTTTTTACATGGCTCGCCGCCAACATCGACATTGAGGCATATTCCCCAGCACTATCGATAACCCCTTGACCGCGCAATACTTCGTCCGAATCATCACTGGTTTTTGATGATCGACTCTTTTCATGTGAACTGCTGACTATGCGGGAACCAAAGCCCAAAGGCGTTATTGCCATGGTTGCTCCATATAGGTTTTCAAAAATTTAACGGTACTGTGCAACTGCCCGTTTTGTTCTTTAATACGCTGATTTTCCGAGAACTGACGCCCATCCCATACTTCGTTTTCGTCCAATAAACGCGGTTGGATCAAAAACAATCGCACCATTTTTTGCTTATTAACGGAGGTATGACTAAAGAGGCCGCCGATCAGTGGGATATCCCCCAATAAAGGAATATGACTTTCATTTTCAACCACTTGTTCTCGGGTGTATCCCCCAATTAATAAACTGCTATTTTGCGCAATACGCGCAACCGTATTGATAGTCGTACGATTAACAGATGGAAGGCCTTCCACATTCGAAACCTCACCACTTTTTGATTGTTTTTCACCGCCGTCTTCAATATTCACTTCCATCTCAACTTGATGACTAGATGAAATACGCGGCATCACACTCACCATGGTGCCGTAAGTGACTTGCTCCAAGGTGGCAATACGTTCCCCTTGTAACTTGGCATAAAAACTGGTGTTGTTATCAAATAAGGCAGGAATGTTCTCTTGGGTTAGCAGAACAGGACGAGAAACAATATGGCCATTACCGCTTTTGCTTAAGGCATCAACGCGTAACAGAAAATCCGTACTGTTTGATAACGTGCTGCGATTAAAAGAAAATGCCGTGTTCCCCGTATTAATCGTGCCAACTTCCCAATTGACGCCTAAATTATCCAATTCACTACGCGTGATATCGATAATCCACAGTGATAGCTCAACTTGGCGGCGACGCGTATCTAACGTTCTAACCAGTTGGCGAACATAATGAATTTGTTCAGGGGAACCTTTAACAATTAGACTGTTACTATCAGGGTGAGCCACCAAAGAAAAAGGCACATTTGATGATGAAGAGTGACTAAATGTCGCTAGAGACTCAGAAGCTTCACCGATGGGTGCATCCATCAAGGCATCAATATCATCTCCAACCTTCTCTTTGGGAGTTATTTTTTGCGTCGGTACGGCGCCGGTCGGCGTATCTTTGAATAGCTCACTGATAACTGACAGCATGCCCGGCACCGTGATGTTATTACCGCGCAACGCATAGTTTCTATCTGTCACAGAAGCATATTTTACGGGGATCACTGCCAACTCTCCCCCAGATAACGACTCCTGCTTAACTTGCTCATCAAGATACAGCGTAGCGGCTTTTATCAATTCAACATATAACGGCGGCCCAGAAACAAATAGCAGGCTATTTTCCCCTTGAGTACGGACAGGAAAACGCGGGTCGTAAATCCCATTTTTCTTAATATAATTGAGGACTTGTTGGCTACTGGCATTATTCATCGGAATAATTGCACTACGCATTTCGCTATTATCATAAACATAAATCGCTGCACCATCGTCATACCAAACCAGCGCAATACGGCGAGTTAATGCTTTAAACATTTCATCGGCATTCGCTAAATTAAAATTACCTGTAATGCGTTTTTGTGCCGCAAGTTTGCTGAGAATAATCGGCTTATTCAGTCGCTCAGCGATAGAATCAAACACTTTTCCTACCGCAATATTATTGGCGACAAAGGTCTCCTGACCCATTTCCTGTTTAACCGGCTCTGCTGTGATCACTGTCGTTTGCGCTAAACTATGATCCACACTCAGTAAAAAGAGTGACAATAAGATCACTCCGCCTCTTTTACTGCTCATATAATTTTGCTCCAAGGTGCCTAATATCAGAGGGAGTTAACCCTAGCTCTTTTTTAATATCGTTAGTAAAATGCGATGCGGAGCAATAACCCGCTTCCAACCCAACATCAAGTATTGAATTATCGCTTTCAATTAATTTCAAAATGGCTGACGCCATTCGCACACTCATAATTTTTCTTTTTGCTGTTTTATTAAAGTTTTCTCGATATAGCTGCCTAAAATAAGAAGCCGACACGCCATACCTTGCACATAGCTGGTTAATATTGGCATTTTTATCTTTTTCGGCGGCAGAAAGTAAAAAACGCATAATGCCGTATGCTTCATAGCGCCTTAATATATTGCACCATGAATAAAACTGAGGTTGCCGTTGAATAATCAAATCAATAACAATATTCTTTATTGAATATTCGGAAAAAATATCACTTGATAGATGAATAACTTCATCTTCTTTATTATCTGATGAGGTTATTTCGTTTTCTGCAAGAAATGATTGCCCCATTGCGGTATCAATAACAGCAAGAACTTCAATGACCTCAGAAAGTAGCATTGAATGAATAAACCAGCCCTTTTTATTAATAGAAGTAATATCTGATGATGGGAATACAAATAAAGATTGCCCCATTACCTCTACTTTTTTACCCGAATAGGGAGAATGAAAAATTAACGCTGTTTCCTCAGCGTTAGGTATCGCTAAAACTAAGCTGTCTTGTAAAGAGAAGCAGCCTTCTTTATTTTCAAGTAATGCCGCAATATTTGTATTCACCATGATGTTTCTACTTTATCTAAAGAGAATCAATAGCGCTAAAATGGCGGAAAATGCATCATGGCACAAAGGAATAATCCGGAATAACTCATACTCGATATCTAACATAATAGGTCAGAATGATTAAGATAAATTCTACTGACGGAAATGCAGTTATCAGTTTTACTAGCGCCAATTTCTTGTCATTGGAATTTACTTTATGAAAGATACAAATAGCCGCGCTTGTATAATGAAAATTGCTAGCGGCCCCATGAATGGACATGAGCTAATGTTAACTGCTGACGCTCATTTGATTGTTATTGACCCGAATGTTGAATACCACACGGAGGTCGATAATGATGGGCTTATGACTTACTATATCCCTAGTGAATCAATACATTACGAACTAGCTATCACAACAGAGGATGGTTCGAATGATCATATCAATGATGCCGATGAACCAATATTTTATCTTCATATCAATGATGGTATGAAATCAAAGTCTATTCCTATCCCCTTTCAAGAATTAATATTGGCCGACACATTTCCTATTGCAATAAAACCAATTAATGCACCATGGAACCTATCAACTCGTGAGCCTGCATTACCTGAAATTTGTATTGAAAATGACAGTCAACCTATGCTGGAATCCAAATTAACCAAGAAAAATTTTATTTTCTTTGGGCTATTTGTTTTAACTATTTTTTCAATAATTCTAGTTATTCAATACTACTCTGGAAATAATTCTTTAAAAAAGATAAACACTGTCGAAAACATTCTACAAGGCAGCCATTATCCCATCATTGTGACTCTGAACCAGCAAGGTGAAACCTTAATTTTAGTGCGAACTCAGCGTGACGTCGACTGGAGTATTCAACGCCTAAGAAAAGAGCATTATTCTGAAAAGTATCAGATAACAAAAATAGCTCATTTGGAAAGTGAAATTGAGAATAAAATTTCCGAAAACGTACCGAGTTTATTAAAGGTTGATTTAAGTAATCCTTGTCACCCTATTGTTAGAAAAGCCAATAAACAGGCAACCACTAAGGATGAAAAAATCATTAATAATATTATGAAAGGTTATCTTGGCTGCTATAAAAACAGTGAAATTTTGACCGTCAATTTAGACGAACTGATAAAAAAGGCGGAAATAGGATTAACAGAAAGTAACGTTCCGTGGAAACGAGTTGATAAAGATAATATGACCATATTTATTGTTCAAGGAAGTTTGGATGATAAACAGATATCGTCTACTGTTCGGCTCGCGGATCAATTTATTAATCAATGGGGAAATCAGCATATTCAGTTTTCAATTTCTCTGGCAACGAATCAACTAACAGGGAAATCATTTATCCGTAACGATCAGGGTTTTATTATTTTAGGCCATAACCATTGGTCGTTTAATTCAAACACAATTAATTAATGAGGTGATATATGTCAGATTCAGGTATTCCAGGTATTAATAAAGACACGGGTAATTGGGAGTCATCCGCATTCGAAACGCCGGTGGCTGGTGATAAAAACTGGGGAATGATGTATCGCAGTAGTGCGAATGTCAGTAACCGAGCCAAAGAGTTCGCCGATGAATTAAAAGACATACTTGATGGTAAGACGACAACACCTGATGGTAAGACGGTAAAGTTAGAAGTCGATAACCCACTGACTCTCGGAAAAATTACCGCTTTAAGTGGTAGCTACAATATGGCAAGACAGTTACAAAGCAACTTAATGAAATCCATTAAAGATACCGCTCAAGCCATTATCCGTAACGTTTAATTTCACAATAGAGCATCGCTTTGTGGGTGCTCTACCTTTTAGGAGCCTATGATGATACAGCCTATTAATCGATCCGTTTTCATGTCAATGATGTTAGATAATACTACTGACAGCGTATCGACTCAATCTCTTGAAAGTACGGTTAGATCTCTTTATGCACAATATTCTGTTGAAGTACAAAATAAAAAAGAGGCCCTTTTTCACCAAGCCGATACCATAGATGTTAGCAATCCCATTGATGTGATGAATATGCAAAATTCAATCGCCCAATACAGTTTAGGCCTCAATTTTGTGTCGACCCTCACCCATAAAGCCACAGGTGCTATTGATACTCTACTAAAAGCCCAATAAGTCATGAATACATTGAAGAAATTAATCCTAATTACCTTCGTCGGGTTATTGGCTGGGTGTGATAACCAACTCTTACTCAGTCATCTTAGCCAACGCCAGAGCAATGAAGTCCTAGCCATCTTACAAGAGCATGGCGTTGAAGCTTCACGTAAACAAGATAATAAACAAGGGGATTCTATAAAGGTATCGCCGCGTGACTTTGTGATCGCCGTAGATTTATTACGTCAATATAACTTACCGTCTAAAGACCCTGTGGAGATCATTCAGGCTTTCCCGGGAGACTCGCTGGTTGCTTCACCACAGGCGGAACGCACTCGACTGCTCTCCTTGATTGAACAACGCTTAGAGCAATCTCTATTAACGATCCCTGATGTTGTTAATGCGAGGGTGCATGTCAGTTACCCTCTGAATGGTAATACCCCGACTAAGCAGACGCAAAAAGTGTCTAGTTTAGTGACCTACTCTGGTAATGAAGACCCGAAATTGATGATGAATAAAATCAAACTATTCCTAACCAGTAGCTTTGCAGAAACCAATTATGACAATGTTTCTGTGGTGATTGTCAGCCGCCCACCTTTACAGCATCAAATTCGCACTGAACCTGAATCAATATTTAATCCTATTTGGGTTGCCATACTGACGCTCGGGGGAGCCGCTGTTCTTGGCCTAGCCATATTCCTTTGGCACCGCCAGCAATCATTGAAAAATAGAGATGATCAAGACAAGGCCGCTATAGAGGCAAAAATCGATGACACTATTGCATAATATTCATCCACTTCTGCAAGCAGATATCTTCTTAGCGCCGGGGAGTTATTTCCATTTAGAATACAGTGATGTTGATTATCATCGATTACCTGCAACGTTAAAAAAACTGCATAACCAGCAGTTGATCCAACAGTATCTTTTGCCTTGGCCTGATAGCACAACGGCACGGCTACCTCGTATTTTGTCGATGGAGTGGAATCAACTCCCAAAAGTCGCTCTCGGATTAGGGGCTATTTTACATTCAGGCGCGCTGCCTTGGTGGGGAGAGTTGGCGGCTTTTTCCGACTTACGCCACAAATACAGTGACCCACGCTGGCAGTGCACTGATAGAGAAAGCCCGACTCCCCAACATTTACTTGCGCTTGGGGCTGAACAACTTTTCGCCTATATCACTCCCTTCGGGCGTGCTTATACCGAGAGGTTAAAATATATGTTCAGCAATCAAACGTTAGCGCTAATCCCTTCATCGTTTAACGCGATGCTACCTTGGAATATCATTGAAGAAACTTGCCGTTATGTCAGAAAAAATACAGCCTGATATCCAACAAACCGCATGTGAAAAAGTATTGATTAAACATCATGCTACTCGTGCGTTTCGCTATGTGAAACAGATTGAACAACAAGCTCAACAGCAAGCCACAGAGCGTTATCAACAAGCTCAGCAACAGGTGGAACATATTCACAAAATTGCCTATCAGCAAGGCTACTCTGATGGCTTAAAACAACTCCTGTCTAAATTAATTGAAAGCATTGAGATCAGCGAAAAATGCTATCAACAAGCCGTGAATCAAAGCCAAGAAACGTTATTGCAGCAACTTTCTGCGCTTTTTCATGATCCACACTTACAAGAAATCATTGCTAAATACCTCATTCAGCAACAAGAGCGACGCCCCATCACACTGTATTTACCTGATAGGTTACAAAACATGTTTAACCATATCGAGGCGGGTCTAAAAATCTTACCCAGTGTAGAGGGGGATATTGCTTTAGAAATAGGTAATGAAGTCATTCATTTTTCCCCGACGATTGCCGCCGAGCAGACTTTGCCTCAAATATTATCCGTTTCAGCCCGCTGCCAAATTTTAGCAGAGAGAAAATCAGCCTATCAGCACATCATGGCTTTGATCGAACAAGGAGATTGTAATGATATCCCCACTAACGCTTAATAGACTCAACGTAGGAATGAATGAAAAAATATCAACAGGTTCGAATCGCCCCAATATTACAACCAAAGTGAGTGATGCGTGGCACACAAAATCTACCACCGTCAAACCGACAGCATCTCAAGAGCGCTATATTGTATTAACTGATGCTGAACATACCGAGATCAATCAATTATTAAGTCAATTAAAAATTGATGACACAAATAACGAAGCGCGCAGAGCCAATTTTTTGGTCTTGTATAAAAAACTCGCCAACTCAACGAATGAAGCAAAAGAGCGGTTTATTACTGGAGCAATGCAACGACTAAAAACTCCCGACGCATTTGCTGATCAAGAACAACTCAAAGCAACATTTGAAAAAACCTTATATCGAGTTAATGCAACTAACCTGATGACTCAGCCATTTATCAAGCAGATGAATGATAGTATCAGTAGTATTAGTCTAGAGGGTGACCAAGATGATGAGTTCAAATTTTATTAATCAATTAAATTCGTTATAGCACACTTAAAGCGTCACTCCTTTTAATATCCCCACCTTCTCATAGACTTAATATATTATTTTTATGTTAAGTCTTAACCCAAAACATTCCATAGAAAAATATAAAAAATCAATATACAAAATTGATATATATAGCGCGTCGTAAAGTTATAAATTAAGTCATCCTAAAAAAACAGAGAGTTTTTATTAAAAATCGTCTTTTTTTTATAAATATCTTATAGTGTGTCGTTTTTTTATATTGTGGCACGACGTATTGAACGTTAGGATATGGAAGAATAACTTGTCGATGAAATTATATTTACGGAAAATAATATGAATAATACTGAACAAATTGAACAAGAACCTCTTATTATTTTATCTGAACATGTTGTTTATGACCCACTTAAGCGAACCCTGTCTCGGGGGAAGAAAACGATTAATCTTTCAGAGAATGAATCATGCTTATTGAAATTATTACTGAATAAAACCAGCAGTAAACGAGAAATTATGTATGAGATCTGGGAAAAACGTGGAACAATTGTGACTGAAAGTAGTTATTACAAATTAGTCAGACAATTACGCCTCTCTTTCAAAAAAATGGAGCTTGATGAAAACCTAATTATGACGCTGCCTAGAGTCGGCATCCTCTATACGGGCACTAAATCGGAGGCTAGCCATGCGCTATTCAACCACCAAAAGAAAGGGGTTTATTCATATATTCAATGTTTCTTTCAAAAAGTATTTAATCGCACTATCTTATAAAGATAAAGAGTATCAATATGAAGATTATGAATTATAAACAAAGATTAAAAACATCAATATTTTCATTTATTCTCGCTTTTTTTCTATCTGGTTGTGTGAAAAAACCGCATAACCTTAGTAATAAAGAAAACGCAATCAGTTTACAAGGTAATATTTATTCCAAAAATATTGATATACCAAATGAATCGATTATTACTCTGTCATTTTCACCATTACAACAAAATGATAATGAAAATACTAAAAATGATAACTTTCAGTTTAAAACTAAAGAAGCTGGACGCACTATTGCATTTAGTGTTGCACTCCCTCCAGACATAAATATCAGAAAAAACAACTTAGGCATTAGTGCAAGGGTAGAAAAGAATAATGAGCTAATTATGATGACCGAGCAAATTAGCCCATTCCCTAAAAATAATACTGATAAAATTTCACTGACCGTTGTCGCGAACCAATAAATCACCTGTCATTTTTTATTTCCCCCCAGGGACGATGTTATTCTCTGGTGCGGGTTTTATAAACATTAATAAGGTTAATACTATGATAACAACCATTAATGTAATGGCGAAGCCATCAATGAATGAGCCAACATGAGCTTCTCTACTGATAAGAGACAAACTCATATTCACGCTATCCATTGTGGGTAATTTCTGTTCCCCAGTCTGAATAAAAGCTCTTTTTGCCTCAAAGTGTTCATCAAAAGAGATTCGTAAATAAGTGTTCATTAATGCGCCTGCTATTGCAGGCATCAATACGCGCGCAATAGAAATGTAGGCGCCTAAATTTAATGCATCTTGCGGCTTAATATTGACCACAAAAGAAGCAATTAAGCCAATGAGCACCAAGCACTCCCCAAAAGACTGCATGATCATTAATGGAATAAATTCATCAACTCGCCACTGATAATCAACCTGCATTCCCAATAGACTCGCGCCACCAATAATAGACACACCGATGATCATTAATAACCGCGAGTCCACCCGTCTAGCTAACCAAATTGCGATCGGGCTAAACAATAGGTATGAAATAAAAGCAATATTCGTCACTTCGCCTATCTGGTGAGGTTTTAATCCCCCAATTGTGATTAAAAATGAGGGAATAAACAACGAATTTGCTAGCATCAAAAAGCCGTATAAACAGGAAACGACAAAACAAAGAAATAAATTTCTATTCATTAACCAGCTGGGGTGAGCAAAAGTCTGCTTAAAAGAGAATGCACGAATAATAAAAATAGCAAAAAGAGCCACACTCGCGATTAAGCAAGCGGTGATCAAGCCTGAATCATACCAACCCAACATTTCACCTTGCACAACACCAATATACAGTAGAACCAAACTGACACTTTTCAGCGCCATGCCTCCCCAATCTGTTTGGGCCAAAAAATCATGGTTAATTCCGACTAATGGCATTCCCTTCCATGCAAAGATAAATATTAAACAGGCAAAACAAGCACAGACCCAATACATCCATTGCCAGCCAAAAATTTCAATAAAAGATCCTGAAATTCCGACCCCCGCATCCATCCCCAAAGAGACGCGCAAACTATACGCGGCCATAACGATTAACCAGACATTCTGTTGTAGGTTTCGTAAAGCCAATGAAATTGTCATCGGTAAATACACACCTAAACAAAAACCAATAACAAAATGGATCAAGACTAATGCAGTAAATAGATCCCCACCTTCCCCTATTAATGGAAAAGAGAGAAAGCTCACCAACAATACGGCACTGGTACTCATTAATATTTTTTCGGCACCCAGCACGACCATAAACCAAGGCGTCAATGTCATGCTGATTAATTGCGCAGCGTTTAAAGAGACATTAATCCATGTGCCTTCTTGTACATCTAACCCAAAAATGCCTCGAATATCCGCCAGTGATAAAGAGAACATGCGTACAAATAACGTCGACAATATCGCGCCGATAAATACGGATATCACAACAAAAAGTGGATTAGTTTCTTTGCTATTTTGCAATATTGCTAATCTCATCTCAGTCTCCTTGCAACTGCGTACTCTGAGTATCAATATTCACAATGACCGACATACCCGGACGCAACTTATCTATCGCCGATTGCTCTGATAATAAACTGATATAAACAGGGATCCTTTGGACGACCTTCGTAAAATTTCCGCTGCTATTATCTGCGGGAATTAAAGCGGACTCTCCGCTACTTTGTGCTCCAATATCACGCACTACGCCACTAAATTTCATATCAGGAAAAGCATCCACTGAAATGGCTACAGACTGCCCCGACTGGACATTTTTTAATTGGGTTTCTTTTAAATGAGCAATGACATAAGGCTGTGAACGCGGTGTGACGGTGACAATTTCGGTGCCTGGTGTTACCAAACTTCCTACATTCAGCTTAATTTTATTTAATTGCCCATCAAAAGGTGCAGTAATCGTCGCATACGAAATTTGCGTATTTGCTTGTTGATAATTGGCCAAGGCAATATCACGCTCTGCAAGACGAATATTCTCTTGTTGAGCTAAGAGTAATTTCGATTGTTTTGCTTGCTCCCATTCGGCTTTTGCGGCTTGTTCCAGTTTTATTAACCGCTGTAAATCTGAGTTCGCATCAAGGTAATTTTGAGAAGTGATCGCCCCACTTTTAATTAATTCTTTACGCAGTAAAGGACTACGCTGCATTTGAGAAACCTCAATACCTGCTGCTTTATAACGGTTCCATAATTTTTCAATGGTCAGGTCATACTCTTTAATTTCATCCGCAAGATTATTGAGTTGCTGCTGTGCTTTTTTATAGTTAGCTTTAGCAATCTGTTGATTTAACAACTCCTCTTGGTTGTTAATTTCTGCAATCACGTCTCCCTCACGGACATATTGATAATCCTCCACCAAAATACGTGAGATATACCCCGTCATTCTTGATTTCAGTATTGCAGAGTCCGATTTAATGTAGGCATTATTCGATTCTTGATAGCGTCGATTACTTTGCCACCGATCCCAATTGAGGGTCGTCATAGCAACTAATACGCCGACACACAACAGACTAACCCAAGGTGTTAATCCAATGATTTTTCTTGAAAATTGTTTAGTCTCATTTGTCGTCATTCTATGGACCTCTATACTTACACCGATTGGCAACGCAATAAATAACACCCGCAATCTAACATTGTTAGGTTGGATAAATATGTTAAACTAACATTGTTAGGGAATAAAGAGCTAAATGAGAATTATTTATGAAAACTCCAAAAATCACACGGTTACAAATACTTGAGACCGCGCTTCAACTTTTAGAAACAGAAGGTATTGATGGATTAACGATGCGCAAGCTTGCGGACGCACTGAATATCAAAGCCGCTTCACTTTATTGGCATTTCAACAATAAGTTATCGTTGGTCGAAGGCATGGCAGATCACATTGTTGCGGAGGTTGCACTCAATGAGTGCGATAGTGATGATTGGAAATCTAATTTACTGAAGATCACAACTCAGTTACGAAAAGCGCTCTTACAACACAGAGATGGCGCCCGTGTTTTCGCTGGGACCTATGCAATTTCAGATAATGTATTACGAATTAATAACGCATTAATCAAAACATTCGTACAGTCAGGAATGTCCGCCGACAAAGCAGCAAGCTGCACCATGACCGTGTTCTATTTTATTTTAGGGTGCTGTATTGAGCAGCAAGCGGCTCTCTTTTCTAACGGCAATGATCTACAAGAAAAATTAAATGAATTCAATAAATTATCGAATGATAAGTACCCATATACATGGGAAGCTAAAGCAACATTGTTTTCTGATAACTATGACCAACGCTTTATAGACGGGCTAAACCTCATCATTGGTGGCTTAGGAACATTGAAATAATTCCAAAAAATTCATTAAATGCCAAAAGCAGGCGGCGGTATTACAAAATACCAGCCGCTAAAAAATATCGATATAACTTAAAATAAAATCACAAAAAACCTGCCAAACCAGTATGGCAAGTTGATAATTTATCTATTTTGATTATTTAAAATACGTTATGTTACTTACTGGTATGTTAGGCGCCAATGAGTTGCTTAGCTGCACCTCAAATTATTTCGCATATAATAACTAATTTAGGTAACAAGCTAAATTAAAGGCATAGTTTGCACTATCATTGTGCTTTATACTGCAGTCTGTAATGAAACAATTGAATGGGCGGTAATGGCGATGAATGGAACAATCACAACGTGGTTTGAAGATAAAGGTTTTGGGTTTATCAAAGATGAAAACGGCGATAACCGCTATTTTCATGTGATTAAGGTCGCCAACCCTGATCTGATTAAGAAAAATGCAGCAGTCACCTTTGAGCCAACAACAAATAATAAAGGGTTATCGGCTTACGCGGTTAAAGTAATACCTGAAAGCAAGTATATTTATATTGCTGGTGAACGTATTAAGCTGACATCCATCAAGTCTTATGTGGTTTACAGTGAAGAAGTACCTGCTGATACAGGAATTAATAAAGAAAATGCTGTATTATCTGTAGGCGCTTTAATGAATAATATTAGGCCAAAATCAGACATTAAAGCGGGTGATATGCGCTCATTAAAAAAATTGGCGATCACCACGTTACATGGCACAACGCTGATCTTCTCAGAAGATGAAATAGATATTGATGAAACGGTAAAATTGATCAAATGACCGGTTTTTGATGCTGTTTTTATACTGAATAAGGCGGTAAGGTATGTTGGAATTTTTAAAAAATTACGATAACTTAACAATTAGCGAAAAAAAAGTATTAAAATATCTTACCGATAATATTACTGATATCCCTTATTTAAATATTAATGAATTAGTGGCTAAAACCTTTGTCTCAAAAACGGTGATCATTAACTTATCGCAAAAATTAGGGTTTAGTGGTTTTAAAGAGCTTAAATTTCAAATTAATAATTATATTCTCAGCAAAAATAAAACAGAAAAAATAAACCCGTCATCCTATAAAAAACAACTAGAAAGAAACATTAATAAAAGCTTTACATTGATAAATGAGGAGCAAATTGCTAATTGTGCCAAAACATTACGTCATTCTAGGAATATTTTTATTGTTGCTAGGGGAACGAGTAAAGCAGTAGGTTTTTATCTTGAACATATGCTGTTTGCACTGGGGCTACATTGCTTTTTTATTAATGATTACAACCTATCGGATTCATTCACACGCTTAGTGACCAAGGACGATACCGTGATTTTTATTTCTCTGTCTGGGGGAACAAAAAAAATCATTGAAACAGCGAAAATTGTCCAGTTAAAAGAGGCAAATATCATTAGTATGACAGCATTTCATACCAATGAGCTTACCAGCTATGCAGACAATACTCTATTTTGTTTTTCAGATAGTTATGACACTAAGATCGATGATACCAAGTCCAGAACTGGCTTTTTTATTTTAGTTGATTTATTGATCAATGAATTGGAGTATTTGCTTTAAAATAATCTGTACTCGTCATATTTCAAACTGCAATGCTTCTCGTTAAAGTATGGTGACTACGTTGATTTGTTACTTATCTATATCTCGAATCACTAAAGTATAAATAAAGTTAAATTAAAATTTTTTTATCTAAAGAAATGCCTATGTATTGTTTATTATATCCACTTAACTTAAATAATTTTAACCATTATTTAATGTGAGCAACAATATTATTCCTACATTATTTAGAATAATTTCCTCTCATATTGGAAAAAATAAAATGACCTAGGTCATAATTAATGACCTAAGATAATATTTAAAACCGAAACATCATTTATTTTACTCGATCTCCAGTGCTAGTATCCCTTTTATACTCGTCATACTTCTAGTTGCAGCGTTTTCTAAGCGCATAACGATTTTTTGGCTTGTCGCTTAGCTGCACCTCGAATTATTTAGAATATATTTTATATTCGAAGTCATAAGGAAAAAAATATGGCCAAAAAAAAGTTCGGTGAATCAATTCAACGTTTTGGGAGAACCTTACTTCTTCCAATCGGTGTTTTGGCACCCATTGGTATGATTTTGGGTATCAGCGGTGCTTTAGTTCAATCCTATATGATAGCTCGGTTTCCTTTTCTGGGGAATGAAACCGTTAATGCGTTATTAGTCAGTATCCGTTCAATTGCAGGTGTTATTTTTGACAATATCCCGCTCCTTTTCGCAATGGGGGTGGCTTATGGCATGAGCTTAAAAGATAAAGGCATTGCTGTTTTTGCCTCTGTCGTTGGCTACCTAACATTAATCATAACCATTAATGTCTGGCTAGTACTGACAGGTAAGCTTGCGGATCCTGCCGTTATGACTCAGGTTGGGCAAATTAAGGTGTTAGGCATACAAACCATGAATATTAGCGCCGCGGGCGGGATAATCACTGGGTTAATTGCTGCTTGGGCCACCGATAAATTCTATAACCTTGAGTTACCGACTGCATTTGCCTTCTTCTCAGGTAAAAAATCAGTATCGATTATTATGATTGGTTTAATGATCGCAGTGGGTGCAATCTTACCTTTTATTTGGGAAATTTTGGTTCTTGGCTTGATGAAATTATCAGCCGTGATCCTCAGCCCAGTCGGCCCATTCTTTACGGCAGGTGGTGAACGACTCTTTATTCCATTTGGCTTACACCATGTTTGGAACGTTTTATTTAGATTTACAGAAGCAGGCGGCTCTTACGTTATTGATGGGCAAACTTTTGTCGGTGTTGTTCCTGCAATGACGGAAGTGTTATTCAAACAAGGACCAAACAGTGAATACTGGGCAATGATGCCAAGCCTGACACGTTTTATGGCTCAACAGCAGATGTTAGTGACCTTGTTCTTATTCCCTGCTATTGCCTTAGCCATCTATAAAACATCCAAAAAAGAGAATCGTGCTGAAGTTAAATCAATGTTAGTTACCATGGTATTAACCGCCATATTAGGTAACGTGACTGAACCGTTAGAATTTACCTTCGTCTTTATCGCACCTCTTTTATATTTAGTTTATGCAATCATTGTTGGGATTGGTGCAGTTCTACTCTCTTTAGCGGGTGTTGCAATCGGCTATATCCGGGGAACAATATTTGACTTCACTATCTTTGGCTTGCTGTATGAACATACGAACTGGATCTTCTTAGTGATTATCGGAAGCTGTTTAGCTGTTGTCACTTACTTTATCTTCTACTGGGCAATCATCAAATTTGATATCAAAACACCGGGCAGAGAAGAATCAAGTAATTTGAAAAATACCTTAATTAAAGAAAAGCGTTATGGCGAGGTTGCAGAAATACTGATCAATGCATTAGGTGGAAAACAAAACATTCGTAATGTTGATAACTGTATTACCCGTATGCGTATTGACGTCGCAGAAGTGAATCAAATTGATAAAGATTTAATGTTGGAGTCTGGTTGTACTGCATTCTTCTTCCCATCGGCAAACCATGTCCATGTTGTCTATGGTCCAAAAGTTGAGTTTGTTCGTAATGCTGTTGATGAAGCAATGAAGAAATAAAGAAGGGATACAAAATGAGAGCGTTATACGATTCTAAAAGTAAAACTATTGATGACCGTGGAATAAAAGACCTGTTATCGAATGAAGCCAAATATTCAACTTGGTTAATGTTTGAATCAATGCTAGCTCAGGCTCAAGCCGAACTTGGTTTTATTCCTCAATCGGCAGCGGATGAAATTAAAGAAAAAGCAGTTATCGAGAATATTGATTTCGAAGAAATGAACCGTATTTATCAAAAAATCGGTCATGGCTTTGTACCTTTTTTAAAAGTACTGGTGAATGCTTGTTCCGAAGAGAGCGGTAAATATATTCATTATGGAATTACCACGCAGAATATACAACAAAGTTCACAGCTGTATATGATGAAGACGGTACATCATAAGTTTATGTTGCTGCTCGGCGAGATCATTGAAAACTTATCTAATTTAGCATTGAAAACCAAATCGATGGTCATGCCGGGAAGGACCCATGGTCGCCATGCGATCCCGATTACCTATGGATATAAGGTTTCTGTCTGGATCAGTGACTTCATTGACTGTTATCAGCGCATGCAAGAGTGTGAAAAGCGTGTATTTACTATCATGATGGGCGGCGCTGTTGGGGCATTTAACTCCATGCCAGGTGTAGGTTTAGAGGTACAAAAAAGAGTTGCCGAATTAGTAGGCATGGAAGCGATGGAAGTACCATCAAGAAACCTGAGTACCCATAAATTAGAATATATGGCTAACTTAGCGTTGATGGCTAATATCTGTCATAAAATTGGTGAAGAAGTCTATAGCACAACATTGGAAGAAATCGCTGAGGTTTCGGAAGGGTTTACTAAAGGCACCGTGGGTAGCAGTACCATGCCACATAAAATTAACCCTAAATTAGCCAAAGGGATCATTGCTAACTCACAGAAATTATATTCCTTGCCAAGTGTGGGTATGTACTCTGCGGTGAGACCATATGAAGGGGATAGCAGTTCATACATGTTGTTTGATGGCTTGATTGAAGAAGCATTAGAGCTTACTACGGAGATCTTGTTGAGAACTGAAGAGCTGTCTAGAACGATTGTGCCTCATGAAGAAAGAATGCTACATAACGTCCTCAGAAATAAAGGATTAGATAATACTGAATACGTTATGATGAAGATGGCTGAAAAATTGGGTAAAGATAAAGCTCACTCACTACTCTATGAGGAAGCGATTAAAACCGCTGCTGATGGTGAGGATTTTTATACTAACTTAACTAAGAATGAGATCATTTCCGCGGCATTTAGCAATGATGAAATCAAAGAAATGTTAGACCCTCGAGCTTATATTGGTTTGTCTGTTGAAATCGCCGAGAAAGAAGCAAAACGTGGATTTGCTACTGCGCAAAAGATTCAACAACATTATAAATAAACCATAATGTTAATAATAAATAATATATTAAATATTATTTAAATTTCTAATAGATATGGCCGTCTTTATATTTATAGATAAAGATGGCCAATCATCACTTAAAATTCACACTGGCTATATTATTCAAACGCTTGTCCATGTAGCATACCACCACATCATTTCCCTGCCCCCATCCATATATGTCCACTTCCCTTAAAATAAGACAGCGATAATTAGAGTTTCTGCCCTAAAATTTGCAGAGATCATGATGAAAAAAGCTCGTTTTACTGAAACTCAAATCGTTAATATTTTAAAACTCGCTGATTCAGGTATGAAAGTCGAAGATATCTGTCGCCAAAATGGGCTTCATATTTCACACGCTTCAGCAAGCGTCACGATAGGCAATACACCAAAAGCGAATCTTTTTCTTTACCACTAAAGCGCTACTTCATTCTCCAGTAGCATGAGTCTTTCGTTGTAACTTCAAGGCATAAGCCACCACCATCAAAGAGTTTATATGGCTTCTCTTTAGGCTTTGCAGCCTCTACCTGACGGGTGGTTTATGTCATTGGGGCACCTCATATGCCCCCACAATCCTATTGATTTGGGGTGAGCTGAGCTGGCATCCGTTAAATTGAAAGTGGATTAATAATTGATATTTAAGGGATTAGCTGATTTTTGTGGCGGTGTATTGAACTTGAGTGGCGGAAGATCACAGGAGTCGAACCTGCCCGGGACTGCTGGCAGCCCCAACTGGATTTGAAATCCAGCCGCCTCACCGGAGACGACGATCTTCCTTATCTGTAGAGGCTTGATTATAGCCCGAATACTCTATTTTCCAAAGCCTATGAAATCAAATAGTCACATTTATTGATAAAGATTAAGCACAAAAAACGTTATCTTGTATTGAGGTTTTCATTTCCGCCCCCATATAATTTTACATATTCACAGTGGCGTGCTGCTTTCGTTAAGTTGAGGGTCAGCCGTTTAACTTATTGTCAATACAGTAAGCCTTGGCCTACGAGCGCAAGCCTGCTATCACAGGATGTTTATATGACAAACCCATTATTAACCGATTCTGTACTACCTCATTTTACTAAAATTGAACCTGAACACGTCTTTCCTGCGGTTCAACAAGTCCTGACTGAATATCGTCAAACTGTCGAAAATATCCTGTCAGCCACTCATCAATATACTTGGGATAACCTATGCCAACCGCTTGAAGAAGCAAGCGATAAACTATCCCGTGTATGGTCACCCGTTGGGCATCTTCATTCCGTCAAAAATAGCCCAGAACTGCGTGAAGCTTATGAAAAATGCCTACCATTACTCTCTGAATTCAGCACTTGGATGGGTCAACATGAACCTCTCTATCTGGCGTATAAATCCCTAAAAGATAGTGCACAATTTGCTTCACTCAGCCAATCCCAGAAAAAATCGATTGAAAATACGCTGCGCGACTTCGAATTGTCAGGCATTGGTCTACCACCTGAAAAACAACAGCGCTACGGTGAAATTGTTGCCCGTTTGTCAGAAATCGCCTCTAAATTCAGCAACAATGTCCTTGATGCGACAATGGGCTGGACCAAATTAATTAAAGATGAAAGCGAACTGGCTGGTATGCCTGAAAGCGCTATCGCGGCAGCAAAAGCAATGGCTGAATCCAAAGGTGAAGAAGGCTATTTACTCACTCTGGATATGCCAAGTTACTTACCTGTAATGACTTATGCAGATAACGCTGAGCTACGCCGCGAGATGAGTTATGCCTATAGCACTCGTGCTTCCGATCAGGGTCCGAATGCAGGCAAATGGGATAACAGTGAACTTATCGATGAATTGATGGCACTGCGTCATGAACTCGCTCAATTGCTTGGTTTTAAAAACTTTGCTGAAAAGTCACTCGCAACAAAAATGGCTGAATCGCCAGAGCAAGTATTAGACTTCTTAACCAATTTAGCTGAACGAGCTCATCAACAAGGTAAGGATGAATTAGCGGAACTCACCGCATTTGCGAAAGAACATTATGGCGTCGATAAGCTCGAATCTTGGGATATTGCTTATTACAGCGAAAAACAGAAGCAGCACAAATTCTCACTGAGTGATGAGCAACTGCGCCCTTACTTCCCAGAGCAACGTGTTATTGAAGGTCTGTTTGAAGTCGTTCATCGTATTTATGGTTTAACAGCCAAAGAGCGCAAAGATGTTGAAACATGGCACCCCGATGTGCGTTTCTTTGAGCTATATGATGACACCAACACATTGCGCGGTAGCTTCTACCTTGACCTATACGCGCGTGAGCACAAACGTGGCGGTGCGTGGATGGATGATTGTGCAGGTAGAATGGTTCATAAAGATGGCTCGCTACAAAACCCTGTCGCTTATCTGACTTGTAACTTCAACAAACCACTTGGTGATAAACCCGCTTTATTCACTCATGATGAAGTGATCACCCTATTCCACGAATTTGGTCATGGCCTGCACCATATGCTGACAAAAATCGATGTCGCCGATGTTGCGGGTATCAATGGTGTACCTTGGGATGCCGTTGAATTACCAAGCCAATTTATGGAAAACTGGTGCTGGGAGCCTGAGGCGCTTGAGTTTATCTCTGGACACTATGAAACGGGTGAGCCATTACCACGCGCAATGCTTGATAGCATGTTGGCAGCGAAAAACTACCAATCTGCCATGTTTGTTCTGCGTCAGTTGGAGTTTGGTTTATTTGATTTCCGCTTACATGCTGAATATGACCCAGCGAAAGGCGCGCAAGTCATGCCAACCTTATATGCGGTAAAAGAAAAAGTAGCCGTTGTTCCATCACCTGAATGGAGCCGTTTCCCACATGCCTTCAGCCATATCTTTGCGGGTGGTTATGCTGCGGGGTATTACAGCTATTTATGGGCAGATGTACTTGCGGCAGACGCCTATTCACGCTTTGCGGAAGAAGGTATTTTTAACCGCGAAACTGGGCGATCATTCCTCGACAATATCCTCAGTCGTGGTGGTTCAGAAGAGCCAATGGTACTGTTTGAACGTTTCCGTGGCCGTAAGCCTGAGCTGGATGCAATGTTGAAGAGCTATGGTATCAATGGCTGATCACATCAAGATCCAATTGATCTGTGAAGAGGGTGCCGATCAAGGCGCCCTATCTCAACTTGCTGAAAAATGGAATCTTATCCATTGTCCTGATGCCATTATGGCGCTGGTTCTGACACCTGAGAATTTGCAATTACGCAAAATGGATGAACCAAAACTAGGGGGGATTTTTGTCGATTTTGTTTCAGGGGCAATGGCGCACCGACGTAAATTTGGTGGCGGCCGTGGTGAAGCTGTTGCCAAAGCTGTTGGGATCAAAAAAGATTATTTACCCGATGTAATTGATGCGACTGCTGGTCTTGGGCGTGATGCTTTTGTGTTAGCGGCGCTAGGTTGTCAGGTACGTATGTTTGAACGTCATCCTGTTGTTGCCGCGCTGTTAGATGATGGACTACAACGTGGTTATCAAGATAGCGAAATTGGCGAGTGGCTAAAACAACGTATGTCGTTAATCCATGCCTCGAGTATTACTGCATTAGCCAATATCACAACACCGCCTGATGTTATTTATCTCGACCCAATGTATCCACACCGCCAAAAAAGTGCATTAGTCAAAAAAGAGATGCGTGTTTTTCAATCATTGGTAGGGGCTGATGATGATGCCGATTCTTTATTGGCTCCCGCTTTAGCCTTAGCTAAACGTCGTGTCGTTGTGAAGCGACCA
>NZ_JAMPQL010000025.1:0-106351 GCF_028482435.1 Providencia sp. PROV119 | reverse complement strand
AGTTTGTCGTGACAACGGATGCGCATTATAGGGAGTCAGAAAATTCTAGCAACCCTTATTTTGCATTTTCTTTTCGTTCGCGCTTTTTTTCATCAAAACGGTGATAAATCAACTAAAACAACGGTAGAATTGATTATTTCAGCAGCAATTATCCCCCAACTCACGTAATATAATTGCTCAAGGTTATGTATTGGGACTAATTATGGAATTTAGTGAGCAGCAAACTGCTTCGCAAAAAAACCTTTCTTATCTTATTGCCGAACAGCTAGGCCAAGAGATTTTGAAAGGCACTTATTTACCAAGCTCTATTCTTCCCAGTGAAATAGAGTTATCTGATAAATTCCAAGCCAGCCGCACAGCGATTAGAGAAGCGGTTAAGATGTTAGCAGCAAAAGGGATGTTACTTGCGCGTCCTCGCATTGGCACAAGAGTTATGCCTTCATCCCACTGGAATTTTTTGGATCAAGATCTGCTTAAATGGTGGATAAGCAGTGATGAACAAACGGTCGTTATTAGGCATTTTCATGTTGTAAGACTCGCGATTGAACCGCAAGCTTGCTACCTTGCCGCAAAACATGCCACAGACAAGCAAAATAATTTACTCAAAGCACTCGCCAATGAAATGCAATTATTAGAAAAGCAATTTGATAGGCAGCGTTGGATAGATGTTGATCACCGTTTTCATCTAACGATTTATGAAGCTTGTGCCAATCCATTTTTGATCTCCTTTGCCAATTTATTCCGTTCTGTCTATCAATTCTATTTTGATGCGATTACAGAAAATGACGTTATTGAAGTAGACATTCATCAGCAACTGGCAAATGCCATAATAAAAGGTAATAGCGCCAAAGCGTTTGATCTCTGCTATAAGTTATTAACTATTACTGGAAAACAAACCTAACACGATAACTTTCCATGTTTGCTTTAACTTTTTATTTAATAGGTTACCGATGTTAAAAACAGCTAAAAGCATGTCAGGCCTTCCATGGATAGCCGCAATGGCATTTTTCATGCAAGCCCTTGATGCAACCATTTTGAACACGGCGCTACCTGATATCGCCAAAAGCCTCCACCATTCACCACTCGCCATGCAATCTGCGATTGTCAGTTATACATTAACAGTTGCATTATTAATTCCTGTGAGTGGATGGTTTGCAGATAGGTTCGGCACTCGTCGCATTTTTATTATCGCTGTTTCACTGTTTTCCTTTGGTTCCCTTCTTTGTGCGCTATCACCGTCATTGACATTCTTAGTCACCTCCCGCGTTATCCAAGGTATTGGTGGGGCAATGATGATGCCTGTTGCGCGCCTTGCATTGATCCGTGCCTATCCACGCAGTGAATTACTCCCAATATTAAACTTTGTTACTATCCCTGGATTAGTAGGTCCTATCTTAGGCCCTTTACTAGGCGGTGTATTAGTGACTTATGCCACATGGCATTGGATCTTCATTATCAATATTCCGATTGGTATTTTAGGGATCTTGTACGCCTTAAAATCAATGCCTGATTTTAAAATGCCAAAACGTAAGTTTGATGTTCTTGGGTTTATTCTCTTTGGCTTTGGTCTTGTCATGTTATCAGTCAGTCTGGATCTCTTTGGCGACAAGTCCTTGCCCGGTTACATTCCAGCATCCATCGTACTCGGTGGTTTTGTATGCCTATTTCTTTATGTTTTTCATGCTCGACGTATAAAACATGCCATCATTCCACTAAATTTATTTAAAACCCGTACTTTTAGTATTGGTATTAGCGGTAATATTGCCACTCGATTAGGGACAGGAAGTATTCCATTTTTGATGCCATTAATGTTGCAGGTTGGTTTTGGCTACGAAGCGGTTATCGCCGGTATGATGATGGCTCCAATGGCTATAGGGTCAATTATCGCAAAATCAGCAGTAACTCGGATACTGACTCGCTTTGGTTATCGAAAAACACTGTTTACCGTGACGGTCATTATTAGTTTTATGATAGCTCAGTTTTCTCTCCAGACTCCGACTATGTCTATCTATTTACTGGTGATACCTCTATTTGTGCTTGGGATGGTTATGTCAACGCAATTTACTGCGATGAATACGATTTGCTTAGCTGATTTAACAGATAATAATGCCAGTGCGGGGAATAGTATGTTAGCGGTGACTCAACAGCTATCGATCAGTTTTGGTATTGCAGTCAGTGCGGCAATATTGAGCTTCTATGAAGGCTTACCACATGGGAATACTGTAGATAATTTCCATTACACCTTTATAACTATCGGTGCTATTACATTACTTTCTGCATTTGTCTTCTTGTTGTTGAAGAAAAGTGATGGTCAAAACTTAATAAAAAATAAGTCTAAACCATCAGATAAGAACTAATTTCGTTTAACGGATTGGCGCTCAACCAGTTTGGGCGTCAACACCAAAACGTTAGCGTCGGCTTCAGGGTTATCCATCCGAAAAATAAGCTGGTCGACAGCCAATTTACCTAATTCATCTTTTGGTTGATGAATCGTCGTTAATGGCGGGATCATATAAGGTGATAAGTCGATATCATCGTAGCCAATGATTGAGATATCATCAGGTACTTTCAGTCCTTTACGAAATATCGCCTGATAAGCGCCAACGGCCATGGCATCATTCCCGGCAAAAATAGCTTTAGGTGGGTTAGCAAGCGCCAACAGTTTATTCATTGAATTAAAGCCACCAGCAAATTCAAAATCACTAAAAATAATATATTCATCAGGAATATTCAGCGATGCTTGCTTCATCGCCTGCATGAAACCTTGGAAACGCGCACGTGCCGGTGATTTGTCTTGGGGGCCTGCGATGCAAGCAATTTGGGTGAACCCCGCATCAATTAAATAACGTGCGGCAATCTCCCCGCCAAGAAAAGAGTTATCTTGAATAATATCGCCATCAGACTCAAAGGGAGACCAATCCATCATCACGGTAGGCACTGCGGGATAACGGGAAAGAACCTCTTTTGATGGCCCCTGAACTTCTGTACACATCATCAGTAAACCATCAACGCGTTTCTGTAATAGTGTTTCTAAACTATGATTCATCCGCTGAAGGTCGCCTTCAGTATTACAGAGGATCAAACTATAACCACGTTCATAACAACTGCGCTCAACCCCACGAACCACTTCTGCATAAAAAGGGTTATTACTGGTTGTCAGTAACATACCTATCGTATTAGTACGATTCATTTTTAAGCTACGAGCTAACGCCGATGGAGCATAATTTAGCTGCTCAATCGCATTTTTGACTCGTAATGTCACACTTTCGCTGACATAGCGATTTTGGTTGATGACATGAGAAACGGTGGATGTCGACACGCCAGCAAGGCGCGCAACATCTTTCATTGTTGCCACAAGCTATTCCTGTTGAGTTAAAAATGCATCGATTTCATTGCGCCATGGTACAGAGGGTTGTGCACCGGGTCGAGTTACCGCAATTGCAGCCGCTGCATGAGCGAAAACAATAGCCTCAGCATCACTTTTCCCTTCAAGTAAAGCGGTAACATAAGCGCCATTAAAGGTATCCCCTGCCGCAATTGTATCGACGGCTTTCACTTTAAATCCAGCGATAATTTTACCTGTTGAACCTTTTTCACTATACCAAACGCCTCTCGCCCCTAACGTAATCATGACTTTACTGATACCTTTATCATGCAATACTTGAGCTGCCGCTTGTGCGCTCTGATCATCTTTGACGGTAATTCCAGTCAAATGCTCCGCTTCTGTTTCATTTGGCGTAATAATATCGACTAAAGCAAGTAACGAGTCAGGAAGAGCTTGGGCAGGTGCAGGGTTTAAGATGACTTTTGTACTGTTTTTTTGTGCAATTTCCGCTGCTAACTGAACCGCTTCAATAGGGGATTCTAATTGCATCAGTACGGCATCTGCATCAATGATTTTTTGCTGATAGTGGTTCACTCTTTCTTTAGTTAAATGCGCATTGGCTCCAGCATGGATACCAATTACGTTTTCACCTTGTTGGTTTACAAAAATCAGTGCAACACCCGTTGTTTCATTATCAACGACATCAATACATTCAACATCAATATGATCATTTTTGAGCTGCGTTTTGATGCTTTGCCCAATGTTATCGTTACCGACGCAAGCAATAAATGTTATGTCAGCACCACTTCGTCCAGCAGCAACCGCCTGATTCGCACCTTTACCACCAAAAGCAACCTGATAGTGATTCCCTCTAACCGTTTCTCCCGGTTGCGGAAATTGCCCGATGTTTAGAATATGATCAGCATTGATACTACCTAAAACCACAAGTTTAGCTGCGCCCATAACATTTATTTCCTTTTGCCTTTTTTATTTTATTCGCAAATAGAGCAAACCGCCGTTAAGGGTAACGGCGGTTAATCTTTATTACTTTTTAACAACCAGTTCTAGTTCTACAGGTACTGTTGGCTCGACCTTTTCACCTTTCAAAACTTTATCGGCGATTTGTACACCTACAATGCCAATTTGATCAGGGCGCTGTGCAATTGTTGCGCCTAGTTTGCCCCCTTCAACCGCTTTAATACCATCATTGGTTCCATCGAACCCGACAACTAATACATCATCACGTCCTGCGGTTTGTAACGCTCTTAGCGCCCCTAATGCCATTTCATCATTTTGAGCAAATACCGCTTGCACAGTAGGATGCGCTGTCAGTAGGTTTTGCATCACGTTTAAGCCTTTTGTTCTATCGAAATCAGCAGGCTGGCTGGCTAATACATTAAATTTATGCTCTTTTGCACCGGTATTAAAACCTTCACCGCGTTCACGAGCTGCGGAAGTTCCTGTGATCCCTTCGAGTTGGATCACTTTGGCGTCGTTACCTGTTTTTTCAGCGATAAAATCTGCCGCCATCTTACCGCCCATTCGGTTATCAGAAGCGACATGACTGACTACATCACCTTTGTTAGCTGCACGGTCTAGGGTGATAACAGGAATTTTTGCTTTATTGGCCATGATAATGGCATTCCCAACCGCATCTGAATCGGTCGGGTTAATCAACATGAGTTTAGTGCCACGAACAGTTAAATCTTGAACGTTAGCTAGCTCTTTAGCAGGGTTATCTTGAGAGTCGAGTACTATTAGTTCGTAACCTAATTTATCGGCTTCTTTTTGAGCACTATCTTTCATTGTCACAAAGAACGGGTTGTTCAGTGTGGAAATAACCAGAGCGATACTTTCTTTCGCCATCGCATTAACACTCACAGTAGCACTTAAAGCGACGGCTGATAGCAAGGTTGCGAGTTTTTTCATTTTCATAATCGTATTCCTGTAGGGTATAAGTTACTTTTTATTATCAACGAGTACGGCAAGTAAGATGACAACCGCTTTTACAATCATTTGATAGTTTGATGATATACCTAGTAAGTTTAAGCCATTATTGAGAAAACCTAAGATAAGAGCACCAATCAAAGTTCCAACAATGCGTCCTTTACCACCAGCCAGACTTGTACCGCCAAGAACAACAGCGGCAATTGCGTCAAGCTCATAACCATTACCAGCCATTGGTTGTGCTGACGACAGTCGAGCAACTTCAATAACACTCGCCAATGCCGCTAATAATCCACACAGGGCATAGACAATAATTTTAATTCTGTCGACATTAATGCCGGATAAGCGCGTCGCGGCTTCATTTCCACCCAATGCATAGATATATCGACCCAAACGGGTATGGTGTAATAGATACCATGCCGAGGCAAACACAATGATCATCAACCAAACAGGGGTTGGGATCCCGAAGGGACGACCAATACCAAACCAGCCGAAAAGATCTGCATTATCACTGAAACCTGTATTGATCGGGCTACCATCGGTATACACACGTGTCACCCCCCGCAATAACAACATCATGACTAATGTCGCAATAAAGGCTTGAACTTTACCTTTGGCGACAATCACCCCCGTACAAGCACCAATAGCAGCCCCAAGGGCTAATGCTCCCGCAACGGCGACGAAGGCATTCACATCAGCCCCCACCATCGATGCCGCAACAGCCCCTGTTAAAGCCAGTAATGAACCAACAGATAGGTCAATACCGGAGGTTAAGATCACCAACGTCATCCCCACAGCCATGATGGCGTTAACCGATGTCTGTTGCAGGATATTAAACAGGTTATTAAGGGTGAAAAAATTCGGGCTAAGGGATGAAACAATGGCAATTAACACTAATAATGCAATCAGTGATTTTTGCTCCATTAGCCATGCTTTACTGAACCAACGTTTTGAGGTTGTGGTATTCGATGTCATTCTGATAACTCCTGAACTGAGCCGTAGCTTTTGCCAACAGCGGCAGCCATTAAGACTTCTTGAGTGGCCTGTTTAGCTGAAAACTCACCGCTAATATGCCCTTCATGCATAACGAGAATGCGGTCACTCATCCCAATCACTTCTGGCATTTCAGAAGAAACTAAGATGATGCTCAGCCCTTCTTTTTTAAATTGGTTAATTAATTGATAGATCTCTTTTTTAGCCCCAACATCCACACCTCGAGTTGGTTCATCTAAAATCAGGACTTTAGGCCTTGTCATCAAACCACGCGCAATCGCGACTTTTTGCTGATTTCCTCCCGATAGGTTGCCAATAATCTGATCCATGGAAGGTGTTTTGATATTAAATAAGCGAATAAAGTCACCGACCGTCTGTTGTTCTTCTTTATGTTTAAGATTGCCGCCAGCACGACTAAAGTAACGAAGTGCTGTCAACGACATGTTCTCTTTGACGGACATGCCTAGTACTAAACCGTCACGTTTACGATCTTCCGAGATATAGACAATGCCGTTATTTAAACCATCTTGTGGCGTTTTTAATGAAATACTTTTGCCATCAAGGCGTACTTCACCTGATTTTTTTGTCGCAGCGCCGTAAATGATCTTCATTAATTCAGTACGCCCTGCTCCCATCAAACCAGAAACACCTAGAATTTCACCGCTTCTCAATGAAAAGCTGGCATTATCGACACCAGGGCCTGATACATTTTCAACCTGTAAGCGAACCTCTCCCACCGGAACATGAATACGTGGGTATTGGTCTTCTAATTTACGGCCCACCATCATTTCAATCAGGGTTTCTTCTTCTAATTCTTTGACGGGTTTTTCACCGATAAATTGTCCATCACGAAACACGGTTACATCATCACAGATTTCAAAAATCTCTTTTAAGCGATGAGAGATATAAACAATTCCACGCCCTTGCGCTTTAAGCTCTTCAATAACTCGAAAGAGTGATGCTGTTTCCGTATCTGTGAGGGCATCCGTTGGTTCGTCCATGATGATGACTTGCGATTCAAAACTTAACACTTTCGCTATCTCAACCATTTGCTGTTCGCCAATAGAAAGCTCAGCGATCAATTGATGGCTGTCATAATCCAAGTTCAGGCGTTTTAGTAGCTTATCGGATTCACTGAACATGGTTTTCCAGTCGATTTTGCCGAATTTATTAACAAATTCGCGACCAAGGAAAATATTTTCAGCAATTGTCAGTTCAGGGATCAAATTAAGCTCTTGATGAATAATACCAATCCCTGCTTCTTGTGAATTTTTAGGGCCATGAAAGACCACTTCTTTCCCTAAATAACGGATAGCGCCAGCATCTTTACTATAGATACCTGTAAGCACTTTCATCATGGTGGATTTACCCGCACCATTTTCACCGACTAGCGCCATCACTTTTCCTGGGTAAACTTTAAGTGCAGCACCGTTTAGTGCTTTTACTCCGGGAAAAGACTTTTCAATGCCAATAAGCTCTAATAAAGGCTGCATACACACCTCAAAACGTCACACCAGAACAAAGGATCACATTAGCAAAAGGTGAACACTCCCCTGTTCTAATCACCGCTTTGCTGTCATGAGTCATTTTTTTAAAGCTTTCATGACTACAATATTCCACTGTTATTGGTTTTCCTTGGGCAAGCTCTAATGCCTGCAAATGTGCCAATATCGCATGTTCCATTTCAGGATTAACGGTCGTGATCTCGCCAGCCAAAATTGCCTTTTCAATCTGCATCTCTTGAGTAATGACACTCAATACCGACATCAAATCGGGCAAACCTTGTGTAATAGCTAAATCAATACGTTCAACCAGCTGTGGTATAGGTAACCCAGCATCAGCAATTGTGATATGGTCGGTATGACCTAACTTTGCTATCACGGATGTAATATTGGAATTAAGCAAAATACCTTTTTTCATTGTTCCCGCCGTTTCCTTATGAGCGAAACGTTTCGCTAAATCTAATCATAGATAAGAAAATGAACAACACAATGTTGTTGGCTAAGATTTGTGATCACCATCGAAACGTTTCGTTAACGCCAAAAAGAGAAAAAAAGATGAAAGTATTGAATTAGTTATAGCTGAATCGTTTTTGTTGATAGTGAGTCTAAATCAAAGAAAAATGACAAAATTCGTTGCAAAATTGGCACCTCGATGGATAACCTAGCAATAAATGACATAAATAATAAAAGGAACGAATATGCAGTTAGCGGAAAGAATCGCCCAACTTAGCAATTACCTTGAAAGTGGTTTGTATGAACGCCAGCAAGCAATTCGTTTATGTTTATTGGCCACATTAAGTGGTGAAAGTGTCTTTCTTTTAGGGCCTCCAGGTATCGCTAAAAGCTTAATTGCACGCCGCATGAAGTATGCGTTTCGCCACGCGAATGCGTTCGAATATTTAATGACCCGTTTTTCCACACCAGAGGAAATTTTTGGGCCATTATCCATCCAAGCTTTAAAAGATGAAGGGCGCTATCAACGACTAACAAAAGGCTATTTACCTGATGCTGAGGTGGTTTTTCTTGATGAAATTTGGAAAGCTGGCCCCGCTATCTTAAATACCCTACTCACCGCTATCAATGAACGGAAATTCCGTAATGGAGATGGTGAAAGTGCTATTCCTATGCGTTTATTAGTCACCGCATCTAACGAGCTTCCTGATGCTGACAATAGCTTGGAAGCGCTATTTGACCGAATGCTTATCCGTATTTGGCTCGATAAAGTACAAGAAAAACAAAACTTCCGAGCGTTGCTGACAGGTAAATCCCCCCAAGATGAGTCACTGGTTCCTGAACACTTAAAAATCAGTGATGATGAATATAAAGAGTGGCAACAGCAAATCCCTAAAATTACGCTGCCCGATCACTGTTTTGAACTTATTTATCAACTCCGCCAGCAACTGGATGCCACCGATAAACACCTTTATGTCTCGGATAGACGCTGGAAAAAAGCGGTCTATTTATTACAAGCCAGTGCGTTTTTTAATGGGCGAAATACCATTTCCCCCCTTGATATCATCCTATTAAAAGATTGTTTATGGCATGACATGCAATCGATGAATGCTTTACCTCAATTACTCAAGTCCATATTAGAAGAAGATGGCTGGCAACAGAGAAAACTCTCTCGTGAAATAGAAATGCTCTACCAAGAGTGGACCTCATCAACCCAAGATCAAAACAATCAAAATGCTTTTAAGGTCAATAAAAATACGCCAATGTTTGCTCGTAAGCCAACGTACACTCTTCCAGAAAATATCAAAGAGGGGCGTTTAACACTATTTTTGCATAAGCCACTACAGTTACATGATATAAAAGTAACGTTTATTACCACGGATAAAAAGTTACTGACTCATTTTCTAACGAAAGGTACTACTCTATCAGCTCACCTCAATGGTATTGGTTTTGCACAAGAAATTGCTGCTGAAATTAATAACTTAAATCAGATTCAGCTATTAGATGTGAGTCACCAAGCTTCCACTCTTTATTTACAAGAATCCACCACCACCGTCGATAAAACGGATAACACACAATGGTTAGAAAAGCTTGATAAGATCCAACAAGATATTCAATCGGCGCGTTATCAATTTGAACAACAACAGCCCAATTTATTTATTGAATCAAGCTGGCTGGCAGGAATCGAAGGAAGCTTTATGAAGTTAACTGAAAAGCTCACTCAGTTACGTAATCAAATAACAGGAAAAATGGCGGATTAACTATGCTGAGTTTAGCCACGCTAGACTTATTGCTTTCCGTTAATGAAAGCCAGCTTATAGAAGAGATTATTATCTCTCTTCTTGCCACACCTCAACTCGCCGTTTTCTTTGAAAAACACCCTCGACTTAAAAAAGCCCTGTTAAAAGATTTATCGGAATGGAAAAAAGATCTTAAACAAAAGCTGCAAGATGCCTTAGTGCCTGCTCAACTCGCTGAGGAGTTTCAACTTTATCAACAGTCTCTTGGTCAAGCGACTGAGTTATTTTTTAATCAATTACCCGAGATTATTGAAACACTAAAAGCCATAGACTCTCCTTTTTATGCCGAAGCCTGCAAATTAAGTTCAGGTAAAATAGAGAATAAAAGCGCTAGGCAAAGTTTATTTATCCAACGCTGGCGGATCAGTTTGATATTGCAGGTGACAACTTTACATAAAGAGTTATTAGAGCAAGAAAAAGAGCAGTTACTCGCTGAACTACAACAACGGCTCGCGTTAAGCGGTAATCTCGAAGAGATTTTAGGTGAAAATGAGCGGGCTGCTGGCCGGTTATGGGATTTAAGTAAAGGGCTAAATACAGCATCAGCCTATAATGATAAGTTATTGAATCAATATAGTGATTTTTTACGTCAACAACCTGAATTGGAAAAGATAGCTCAATTATTAGGCCGCAGCCAATCTGCTCGCACCCTGCCTGAAGATAGCGTGCTGCTAGAGCCAATGACTATCTTCGAGAAAGTCCCTGAAACAATACCAGAGCAAGTTGATGGATTAAGCCAAAGTGATGATGTATTACGACTATTACCTACCGAATTAGCGATGTTAGGGCTTGAAGAAATTGAGTTTGAGTTCTATCGAAAACTGCTTGAAAAGCAGTTAATCACTTATCGTCTCCAAGGAGAAAGTTGGCAAGAAAGACGAGTATTGCGCCCCGTAACTCACCATCATCATGAAGAGCAACCTAGAGGGCCTTTTATTGTCTGTATTGACACTTCAGGCTCTATGGGGGGAATAAATGAGCGATGTGCAAAAGCATTTTGCCTCGCATTATTAAAAATTGCGCTAGCGGATAACCGTTCATGTCACATCATGTTATTTTCTACTGAACTCGTCCATTATGATTTACTCTCCGTGGATGGTTTAGAGCAGTGTATTCGTTTTTTACACCAAACATTTCGTGGAGGAACAGATTTAGCTAACTGTTTGCAAGAAACGGTCAAAAAACTCGAAACCCCGACATGGTCAGATGCTGACGCGGTGGTGATTTCCGATTTTGTTTCTCAACGTTTGCCTGACGAATTAATCAAAAAGATAAGATCCCTTCAGCAGGTAGGGAAATACCGCTTCCATGCGGTATCTGTTTCAAATTATGGGAAACCCGGCATCATGAAGATATTTGATCATATCTGGCGCTTTGATACCGGATTAAAAAGCAGGTTATTGCGCCGCTTTAGTCGCTAACTACAGCATACCCGCAACAGATTCACGAGTTTCTGGAGACCAAACACCACATTGAACTTGGCCAATGTGCTGACGTTGGAGCAGTAACATCACTAAACGTGACTGACCAATACCGCCGCCGATAGTCTGTGGCATTTTGCCTTCGACTAATGCTTGGTGCCATTCTAGCTCCATGCGCTTTTCATCGCCTGTTAAGCTTAGCTGACGAGTCAGGCACTCAGGGCTAACACGGATCCCCATTGACGAAATTTCAAATGCGTCTTGCAGCACTGGGTTCCACACAATGATGTCACCGTTTAAGCCTTTAAAACCATCTTCGTTTTCAGTTGTCCAGTCATCGTAGTCTGGTGCACGCACATCATGCGCTTCACCGTTTGATAGCTTCCCACCGATACCGATAAGGAAAACAGCGCCTAATTCTTTAGCAATCGCACGTTCACGGCCTTTTGCATCTAAATCAGGATAGCGCTGTAGCAGTTCTTCACTGTGGATAAAGTGAATTTGGTCTGGCAGGAACGGTGCCAGCCCAAATTCGCTGCTAATTGCGGCTTCTGTTTGTTTTATTGCCTGATAGATTTTACCCACTGTCTGCTTCAGATAAGGAAGTGTACGCTCCTCATCTGCCATCACTTTTTCCCAATCCCACTGATCAACGTAAACAGAGTGGATTGGTGTTAAGCGATCTTCGTCCGGACGTAACGCTTTCATATGAGTGTAAAGGCCTTGGCCTTGTTTAAAATCGAAACGGCCTAATGTCTTACGTTTCCATTTAGCCAAGGAGTGAACCACTTCAAAGGTTGCGTCAGGAATTGATTTTACTTTTACTTGAACCGCTTTTTCATGGCCTGACAAGTTATCCTGAGTTCCATCACCTAAACGGCTTAAGATAGGACCTTGAACTTCAATTAAGCCAAGCTCTTTTTCAAGTAAACGTGAAAAATAAGATTTAACAAAGCTGATTTGCTGCTGTTGTTCGATGAATGATTTGTCCATTTTATTTACCCATAATTTGTTAGCTGCGTTAGCCGATGTGTAGATTAAGCAACAAAACAGGGGTGGAATTCAATATACTTCATTAAAAAAACACTTTCTCATTTATTTTATCTAAAAAAATGGGTATAAAAATGAGAATTCGTTAAATTAAGGAGGTAATAATGCCTGAAAATTATCAAATCGATAATCTCGATCGTGACATACTTCACGAATTAATGCGCAATGCACGTACAGCTTATGCTGAACTTGCTAAAAAATTCTCCGTTAGCCCAGGTACTATTCACGTCCGTGTAGAAAAAATGAAGCAGGCAGGGATCATTACAGGAACACGTATTGATATCAGCCCGAAACAACTCGGTTTTGATGTGTGCTGCTTTATTGGCATTATTTTGAAAAGTGCTAAAGATTATCACACCGCCCTCAAAAAATTAGACGCCCTAGAAGAAGTAGTTGAGGTCTACTATACGACTGGGCAGTACAGTATTTTTATTAAGGTGATGTGCCGATCTATTGATGCCCTCCAAGACGTACTTATCAACAAAATTCAAACTATCGATGAAATTCAATCGACAGAAACGCTGATCTCGCTACAGAACCCGATCATGAGAACAATCACCCCATAGAAAAAAATTTATATAACCACATTATCCACAGGTAGATCCCAGCTCATTCACAGCGTACAATAACGCCCTAATATTGCTATCGGGAATCACCATGACAAAAGTAACCCTAATTAGTGGCAGCACAATGGGCAGTGCTGAGTATGTTGCAGAACATATGGCTGAGATCTTAGAAGAACTTGGTTATGAAACAGAAGTGCAGCATGGGCCTGATCTTGACTCACTTCCACGTGAAGGTTTATGGCTGGTGGTGAGTTCCACTCATGGGGCAGGCGATCTTCCTGAAAATATTCAACCTCTAGCTGAACAAATTGAAAGCCAATCCCCTGATCTTAGTCAGGTGCTGTTTGGTAGTGTAGGTATCGGTAGTTCTGAATATGACACTTTCTGTGGCGCGATCCATAAATTAAGTCGCCTATTAGTCGATCATGGGGCGAAAAGGATCGGTGAGCCACTAGAAATCGATGTACAGCAACACGAAATACCGGAAGATCCAGCAGGGGAATGGGTTAAAATTTGGGCAAACGAACTCTAGTTTGTTCAAAATAACAACGAACAGATGTGGATAACTCTGGTAAGATCGCGGTATTAACCCGTAGTTATCCATAGTATAAGTTTTAAAGGGTCGGGTGCCTGTGCATAACCCCCCTTTTAGATCCCAGCTTATACGCAAAAGGATCACGGATCATTCACAGTATATGATCCTTTACACTTTTATGATCTTTAAAGTGAAAAGTCAGTTATCCACAGATATCGATGATCCTAATAAAAGATCTAATAAAGAGATCTTTAAATAAAAAGATCTTTATATAATAAGGCTCGGATCAACTTAGCTTGGTCTATCCTTAAAACTTGAGTAGAATTCTCTCCTCGAATGCAACACTCAGCATTTTTCTAACGTTAAGGTTCACACATGTTTTATCCAGAGCAATTTGACGTCATCGTAATTGGTGGTGGTCATGCCGGTACTGAAGCAGCAATGGCAGCTGCACGTATGGGGCGTCAAACCCTATTACTGACTCACAATATTGATACATTGGGCCAGATGTCTTGCAACCCAGCCATCGGTGGGATCGGTAAGGGGCATCTGGTAAAAGAAATTGATGCCCTTGGTGGCCTAATGGCTATCGCGACAGACAAAGCGGGTATTCAATTTAGAACCCTCAATGCCAGTAAAGGGCCAGCTGTTCGTGCAACTCGAGCACAAGCAGACCGCGTCCTTTATCGCCAAGCGGTAAGAACAGCTTTAGAAAATCAACCAAATCTCATGATCTTCCAACAACCCGTGGAAGACTTAATTGTGGAAAATAACACGGTTACTGGTGCGGTAACCCGTATGGGGCTGAAATTTAAAGCCAAAGCAGTTGTGTTAACAGTCGGTACTTTCCTTGATGGAAAAATCCACATTGGTTTAGAAAATTACAGTGGTGGACGAGCAGGGGATCCCCCATCTGTTTCACTGTCACAGCGCCTAAGAGAATTACCTTTACGTGTTAATCGTTTAAAAACGGGTACACCACCAAGAATTGATGCTAGAACAATAGATTTTAGCCAATTAGCTCAACAGCTTGGTGATGATCCAATGCCTGTATTCTCCTTTTTAGGAACACAGGATCAACATCCACAACAGATGCCTTGCTATATCACTCATACGAATGAAAAAACCCATGATGTGATTAGAAATAACCTTGATCGTAGCCCAATGTATGCTGGGATCATTGAAGGGATCGGTCCTCGTTATTGCCCATCGATCGAAGATAAAGTCATGCGCTTTGCCGATCGTGACGCTCACCAGATCTTTTTAGAGCCTGAAGGGTTAACGAGCAATGAAATATACCCTAATGGGATCTCCACCAGCCTACCATTTGATGTACAGATGCAAATTGTCCACTCAATGAAAGGGATGGAAAATGCAAGGATCGTACGTCCGGGTTACGCCATTGAGTATGATTTCTTTGACCCTAGAGACCTAAAACAAACACTTGAAAGTAAGTTTATTAGTGGTTTGTTCTTTGCTGGTCAAATTAACGGAACTACAGGTTATGAAGAAGCTGGTGCGCAAGGGTTGCTAGCTGGCTTAAATGCGGCTCAATATGCTTTTGATTTAGAAGGTTGGTTCCCTCGTCGTGACCAAGCTTACATGGGAGTGCTGGTGGATGACCTTTGCACCCTAGGAACAAAAGAGCCTTACCGTATGTTTACTTCTCGTGCAGAATATCGATTAATGTTACGCGAGGACAATGCTGACTTGCGCTTAACAGAAAAAGGCCGTGAGTTAGGATTAGTCGATGATGTCCGTTGGGCTCACTTTAACAACAAAGTTGAGTTGATTGAGAAAGAGCGTCAACGCCTAAAAGATATTTGGGTTCATCCAAAATCTGAAGGTCATGATGAAATCAATCAGATACTGTCAGTTCCGCTTTCTAAAGAAGCGAACGGGGAAGACTTATTACGTCGCCCTGAAATGGATTACCAAACATTAATTTCACTAAGCCGTTTTGCACCGGGGATCACCGATCCTCAAGCTGCGGATCAAGTTGAAATTCAAGTGAAATATGAAGGTTATATCGCTCGTCAGCAAGAAGAGATTGAGCGCCAACTACGCAATGAAAACACCTTATTGCCTGTTGATCTTGATTATAAGCAAGTCAAAGGGTTATCAAATGAAGTGATGGCTAAGCTAAATGATCATAAGCCAACTTCAATTGGTCAAGCTTCGCGTATTTCGGGAATTACTCCAGCAGCAATTTCCATCTTGCTTGTTTGGTTAAAAAAGCAAGGCATGTTGCGTAGGAGCGCTTAATAATGAGTTTATTAGCACAACTAACGCGCTTATCGGCTCTCGCGAACATTGAATTAACCGATCAACAAAAGCAGCAGCTAGTGGGATATGTCGAACTACTGGCGAAATGGAATAAGGCTTATAACCTGACCTCTGTTCGTGACCCTCAACAAATGTTAATCCGTCATATTATGGATAGCATAGTGGTGAACGGTCAGCTTAAGGGCACATCATTTATTGATGTTGGAACGGGGCCGGGGTTGCCTGGAGTACCGTTAGCGATTGTTCGACCTGATTCGCATTTTGTTTTACTTGATAGTTTAGGGAAGCGAATTCGCTTCCTCAAACAAGTCCAACATGAGCTAGGGTTAAATAATATTGAGCCGATTCAATCACGTGTTGAAGAGTATCAGCCTGAAGCAGGGTTTGATGGCGTAATTAGCCGCGCATTTGCTTCCTTAAGTGATATGTTGAGCTGGTGCCATCATCTGCCAAATGCTTCTGGGAAGTTCTATGCATTGAAGGGAGCGGTGCGTGAAGAGGAACTGACTGACTTACCTGATAATTTTTCAATTGATACCATCGTTGAATTGAAAGTGCCTGAACTTGATGAACAACGTCATTTAGTGATTTTATCTTTAAAATAAAGTTGCTTTTCATCAATAAATTTTTATCTTTTAGAGCTTTAGCAGTAGCATTTACAATGTTACTGCTATTTTTATTTTTACCTTATTCTCTCAATTCGGGTTTTACGTGATATTTACACGGTAATAACGAATAACTAGCAAAAATGAACATTAGAGATTAAAAAATATCTCTAAATGGATATTTTAGATAAATCCAGTTTGTGTCTTAGTTAATTAATAATGAAATATTTGATTTATTATGGCTTTTTTTTGTTTAAAAAATATCGCTTTTAATTATTTGATTTATGGCTCAAATCTTTTTTTTTCTTAGTGAGAACGCGGGAGTCCGCTAATAATCTGAACAGTAAATATTGTGATACTCATCACAGAAAAATGTTTTTAGTTGTCGAGTCATTAACTATTTATTAATTATTATTGCCACATTTCTGCGCTATCTCGAAAAAATTAAATATTTATTCACCTTTTCGCTACTTACTGATTGAATTCATTTCGCCTGCCCGTATAATTTGCTCGTTTTTGTCTCTTGACACATTTAAGCAAAGACAGTTTTATACAACACTTAGCGTTTCTGAGGCTGAGAATAGCTGGGAGTACAAAAAGTTATGTCTGTATCCCTTTACGACAACAAATATGCTGTAAAGCAGTTGTCTTTTCAGTTAATAACTTTTGTGATCCTCAGTGGGGCTTTCTGTGCAAATAGTATAGAATGGGGGGCCTCTGCTCTTGCGGGTGGTTTAGCATGCTGGTTACCAAATATCGTATTTATGCTGCTAGTCCACTTTCAGAAAGCAAAAGAAGAGGATGAACCTGTCCGCATTGCCTGGTTCTTTGCATTAGGAGCAGGGCTAAAGGTTGTTACAACTATTATCGTACTAGTTGTTGCTTTTGGTGTGTTTAAAGCGTCATTAACACCACTGGGTTTGGCCTATTTAGCTGTGCTAATTGTTCAGATTGTTGCACCAGCCGTTTTTAAACGGTAAGTAATTTTAAACTACAAAAGGGTAAGAGGCATCATGTCTGCATCAGGAGAAGTGATGACTACAAATGAGTACATAGGTCACCATCTGAAAAACCTTCAGTTGGATCTACGTACCTTTGAGTTGGTCGATCCCCACGCTAGTCCAACATTTTGGACGTTGAACATTGACTCGCTTTTTTTCTCGATAGTTCTCGGGGCTCTGTTCCTGTGGCTATTTAGAAAAGTTGCAGTTAAAGCGACTAGTGGCGTACCCGGTAAGTTACAGACTGCAATAGAACTGATCATTGGTTTTGTTAATAATACCGTTCGTGATATGTATCACGGCAAGAGCAAAGTTATTGCTCCTTTGGCATTAACTGTGTTCGTCTGGGTATTTTTGATGAACCTTCTGGATTTACTCCCTATCGACTTTATTCCATACATTGGTGAGCACTATTTAGGTTTACCTGCTCTGCGTATTGTTCCAACAGCAGATGTCAGTATCACTATGTCTATGGCGATTGGCGTGTTTATCCTAATCCTCTTCTACAGCATTAAGATGAAAGGAATTGGTGGATTTACTAAAGAGTTAACTCTTCAGCCATTTAATCATCCAGTTTTTATTCCTATCAACTTAATTCTTGAAGGGGTAAGCCTGCTATCAAAACCTATATCACTCGGTCTACGACTGTTTGGTAATATGTATGCGGGTGAATTGATCTTTATTCTTATCGCGGCTCTGCTTCCGTGGTGGTCACAGTGGTTGTTAAGCCTACCTTGGGCTATCTTCCACATACTGATTATTACGTTACAAGCCTTTATTTTTATGGTTCTAACGATTGTCTATCTGTCGATGGCATCTGAAGAGCATTAATTTAACTATCAATTATTGATTAAACTGAAACAAACTGGAGACTATCATGGAACTTGGTATCTTGGCTGCCGCTGTAATGATGGGATTAGCGGCAATCGGTGCTGCTATCGGTATCGGCATCCTAGGTGGTAAATTTTTAGAAGGAGCTGCTCGTCAGCCAGATTTAATCCCTCTGCTGCGTACTCAGTTCTTTATCGTAATGGGTCTAGTCGACGCTATTCCGATGATTGCAGTTGGTCTGGGCCTATATGTGATGTTTGCTAGTTAGCCCTAAACCGCTAACTATTTTGAATATCAAGTGATAATTGAATAAGAGGTATTGTCTGTGAATCTAAATGCAACAATCCTCGGCCAGGCTATCGCGTTTGTCCTGTTTGTTTGGTTCTGTATGAAGTATGTATGGCCACCGATTATGGCGGCCATTGAAAAACGTCAAAAAGAAATTGCTGACGGTTTATCTTCCGCAGAACGTGCTAAAAAGAACCTGGAACTGGCGCAAACCGACGCAACCGACCGACTGAAAAAAGCGAAAGCTGAAGCTCAGGTCATCATCGAACAAGCGAATAAACAACGCAATCAGATGATTGAAGAAGCAAAAGCAGAAGCTGAAGCAGAACGTACAAAAATCGTCGCACAAGCCCAAGCAGAAATTGATGCTGAGCGTAAACGTGCACGTGAAGAGCTACGTAAACAGGTTGCGATGCTTGCTGTCGCAGGTGCCGAGAAGATCATCGAACGTTCCGTGGATGAAGCTGCTAACAGCGACATCGTTGATAAACTAGTCGCTGAACTGTAAGGAGGGAGGGGCATGTCTGAAATCGCTACTGTAGCTCGCCCCTACGCCAAAGCAGCTTTTGACTTTGCTGTGGAAAATCAATCTGTTGAAAAATGGCAAAATATGCTGGCCTTCACCTCTGAGGTGACGCGCAATGAACAGGTTGGTGAGCTACTTTCTGGGTCTATTGCCCCTGATAGGTTAGCAAAAACGTTTATCTCTGTTTGTGGAGATGAAATTGACGAGCATGTTCAAAATCTGATTCGTATTATGGCTGAAAACGGGCGTTTGAGTACGCTACCAGAAGTGTTAGCTCAATTTATCCAATTGCGCGATACCCTGGAATCAACGATTGAAGTTGATGTTATCTCTGCTAACGAATTGAATGAACAGCAGCTAGCCAAAATTTCTGCAGCGATGGAAAAACGTCTGTCACGCAAAGTTAAGCTGAATTGCAAAATTGATAAGTCTGTTATTGCCGGAGTGATTATTCGTGCTGGAGACCTCGTTATTGACGGGAGTGTCCGCGGTCGCTTAGAGCGTTTAACTGACGTCTTGCAGTCTTAAGGGGACTGGAGCATATGCAACTGAATTCCACCGAAATCAGCGAACTGATCAAACAGCGTATTGCTCAGTTCGATGTTGTGAGTGAAGCTCACAATGAAGGTACGATTGTATCCGTTAGTGACGGTATCATTCGTATTCACGGTTTAGCCGAAGTCATGCAGGGTGAAATGATCGCTCTGCCTGGTAACCGTTACGCAATCGCATTGAACTTGGAGCGCGACTCCGTTGGTGCGGTTGTTATGGGTCCTTATGCTGACTTAGCTGAGGGCATGAAAGTTAAATGTACTGGTCGTATTCTTGAAGTTCCAGTGGGCCGTGGCCTGCTAGGACGTGTTGTGAATACACTGGGTGAACCTATTGATGGTAAAGGTCCTGTTGAGCACGATGGCTTCTCACCAGTAGAAGTGATTGCTCCAGGTGTTATCGACCGTCAATCTGTTGATCAACCTGTACAAACTGGTTATAAATCAGTCGATGCGATGATTCCAATCGGTCGTGGTCAGCGTGAGCTTATCATCGGTGACCGTCAAACAGGTAAAACTGCTTTGGCAATCGATGCAATCATCAACCAACGTGATTCTGGCATCAAATGTGTTTACGTTGCTATCGGTCAGAAAGCATCAACGATTTCTAACGTTGTTCGTAAACTGGAAGAACACGGCGCATTAGCTAACACCATCGTTGTCGTTGCAACTGCATCTGAATCAGCTGCACTGCAATACTTAGCACCATACTCTGGTTGTGCGATGGGTGAGTATTTCCGTGACCGTGGTGAAGATGCACTGATCGTTTACGATGACCTGTCTAAGCAGGCTGTCGCGTATCGTCAGATTTCACTATTGCTACGTCGTCCACCTGGACGTGAAGCTTACCCTGGTGACGTTTTCTATCTGCATTCACGTTTGCTGGAGCGTGCTGCTCGCGTTAACGCTGAATACGTTGAAAACTTCACAAAAGGTGAAGTTAAAGGTAAAACAGGTTCATTGACAGCATTGCCTATCATTGAAACTCAGGCTGGTGACGTTTCTGCATTCGTTCCGACTAACGTAATTTCGATTACAGATGGTCAGATCTTCCTAGAATCTAACCTGTTTAACTCTGGTATTCGTCCAGCGGTTAACCCGGGTATTTCTGTATCGCGTGTTGGTGGTGCTGCTCAGACGAAAATCATCAAGAAACTCTCTGGTGGTATCCGTACAGCACTTGCTCAGTATCGTGAACTGGCAGCATTCTCTCAGTTTGCTTCAGACCTTGATGATGCAACGCGTAAGCAGTTGAATCATGGTCAGAAAGTAACTGAACTGCTGAAACAGAAACAATATGCACCGATGTCAGTTGCAGAGCAGGCACTGTCTCTGTTTGCTGCAGAACGTGGATATCTGGAAGATGTTGAGTTAGCGAAAATTGGTGCGTTTGAAGCTGCATTAGTTTCTTATGCATTGCGCGAGCATGCTGACCTTATGAATGAAATCGGCCAGGCGGGTAACTATAACGATGATATCGAAGGCAAGTTGAAAAAACTGCTCGAATCATTTAAAGCAACTCAGTCCTGGTAATACTATTCGGCCCGTAAATTTAAATGGGCCGTCTGGTTAAAAGGAGAAGCAGAAATGGCCGGCGCAAAAGAGATACGTTCCAAGATCGCCAGCGTGCAAAACACGCAGAAGATCACTAAAGCGATGGAAATGGTCGCTGCGTCCAAAATGCGTAAATCGCAGGAACGCATGGCGGCCAGCCGTCCTTATGCAGAGACTATGCGCAGTGTGATTGGTCACCTTGCGTTAGGGAATCTGGAATATAAACATCCATACCTTGAAGAGCGTGAAGTTAAGCGTGTTGGGTATCTGGTTGTTTCTACAGACCGTGGTTTGTGCGGTGGCTTGAACATTAACCTGTTCAAAAAGCTGTTGTCAGACATGAAGACGTGGTCTGAAAAAGGCGTTCAAGTTGACTTGGCTTTGATCGGTTCTAAAGCAGTATCATTCTTTGGTTCTGTTGGTGGCAATGTTGTCACACAGGTGACAGGAATGGGGGATAACCCAACGCTTTCAGACTTGATTGGCCCAGTTAACACTATGCTACAAGCCTATGATGAAGGGCGTTTGGATAAACTGTATGTGGTGACCAATAAGTTCATCAATACAATGTCTCAGGAGCCAACTATTCTTCAACTTCTGCCATTACCTGAAAGTAATGACGAGTCATTGAAGAAAAAATCTTGGGATTATTTATATGAACCCGATCCTAAGGCGTTGCTGGATACCCTGCTGCGTCGTTATATCGAGTCGCAGGTTTATCAGGGCGTCGTTGAAAACCTGGCTAGTGAGCAGGCCGCACGAATGGTAGCAATGAAAGCTGCTACCGATAATGGTGGAAACCTGATCAAAGAGTTGCAGTTGGTTTACAACAAAGCTCGTCAGGCCAGCATTACTCAGGAGCTTACCGAAATTGTTTCGGGTGCTGCCGCGGTTTAACAGCTAGGTTTACGAATTACGTAGAGGATTCAAGATGGCTACTGGAAAGATTATCCAGGTAATCGGCGCCGTTGTGGACGTCGAGTTCCCTCAAGATGCAGTACCAAAAGTGTACGATGCGCTTGAGGTTGTTAACGGTAAAGAAAAACTGGTGCTGGAAGTTCAGCAACAGTTAGGCGGTGGTGTTGTTCGTTGTATCGCAATGGGTACATCAGATGGCCTAAGCCGTGGTTTAGAAGTTAAAAATTTAGAACACCCAATTGAAGTACCAGTAGGTAAAGCAACACTCGGACGTATCATGAACGTTCTGGGTGACCCTATTGATATGAAAGGTGATATCGGCGAAGAAGAGCGTTGGTCTATTCACCGCGCTGCACCAAGCTACGAAGAGCTATCGAGCTCAACTGAACTGCTAGAGACAGGTATCAAAGTCATGGACTTGATCTGTCCATTCGCGAAAGGTGGTAAAGTTGGTCTGTTCGGTGGTGCGGGTGTTGGTAAAACGGTAAACATGATGGAACTTATCCGTAACATCGCGATTGAGCACTCAGGTTACTCAGTATTCGCAGGTGTTGGTGAGCGTACCCGTGAAGGTAACGACTTCTATCATGAAATGACAGATTCAAACGTTCTTGACAAAGTATCACTGGTTTATGGTCAGATGAATGAGCCACCAGGAAACCGTCTACGCGTAGCATTGACTGGTTTGACTATGGCTGAGAAATTCCGTGACGAAGGCCGTGATGTTCTGTTGTTCGTGGATAACATCTATCGTTATACACTGGCAGGTACAGAAGTATCGGCTCTGTTAGGTCGTATGCCATCAGCAGTAGGTTATCAGCCAACATTGGCAGAAGAGATGGGTGTTCTTCAAGAACGTATCACTTCTACTAAGACAGGTTCTATCACCTCTGTACAGGCTGTTTACGTACCTGCGGATGACTTGACTGACCCATCACCAGCAACAACCTTTGCTCACTTGGACGCAACAGTGGTTCTGAGCCGTCAAATCGCTTCTCTGGGTATTTACCCTGCGGTTGACCCTCTGGATTCAACTAGCCGTCAGCTTGACCCACTCATCGTTGGTCAAGAGCACTATGATGTTGCACGTGGCGTTCAGTCTATCCTTCAGCGTTACCAAGAACTGAAAGATATCATTGCAATTCTGGGTATGGATGAATTGTCTGAAGAAGACAAACTGGTTGTTGCTCGTGCTCGTAAGATCCAGCGCTTCCTGTCTCAACCATTCTTCGTTGCAGAAGTCTTTACTGGTTCACCAGGTAAGTTCGTTTCCCTGAAAGACACTATCCGTGGCTTCAAAGGCATTCTGAACGGCGATTACGACCACCTGCCAGAACAAGCGTTCTACATGGTTGGTACCATTGAAGAAGCTGTGGAAAAAGCTAAGAAGCTTTAATCTGGCTGACGGGAGGTTGATATGGTAGCTGCAATGACATACCACCTGACAGTTGTCAGCGCTGAAAAACAGATGTTTGAAGGGCTGGTACAAAAAATTCAGGTGACAGGTAGTGAAGGTGAACTGGGAATTTATCCACAGCACACCCCACTGCTGACTGCCATAAAACCGGGCATGGTACGTATTACTAAGCAATTTGGTGAAGAAGAGCTAATTTACCTCTCTGGCGGTATTTTAGAAGTGCAACCAAATGGCGTTATCGTACTGGCTGATACAGCTATCCGTGGTAAAGATTTAGATGAAGCGCGTGCGCTGGAATCTAAACGCAGAGCGGAAGAACATGTCCGTAAAGCTCACGGTGATGTTGATTATGCTCAGGCATCGGCAGAACTTGCGAAAGCAATAGCGAAACTTCGAGTTATCGAGTTAACTAAAAAGCTGATGTAATGAAGGCAGTATAAAGAAAAGCCAGTCGGTTAATACCTGACTGGCTTTTTTATTTGTGCGAAATATGTAGTAATTTATGTAGGAAATAGGTTTACTTTTATCCCAAAGTTGGAGTTTCAGGAAATTATGACTGTGCAAAGAAAAAGTGTCGTCATTCTTGCTGCTGGAAAGGGCACTCGAATGTATTCAGAACTGCCTAAAGTCCTGCATTTATTAGCAGGTAAACCAATGGTTCAGCATGTTATTGATACAGCTAAATCTGTTGGGGCATCAGACATTCACCTTGTTTATGGACATGGTGGCGATTTACTGAAAGAAAAATTGGGTGAACAAAACCTCAATTGGGTATTACAAGCAGAGCAACTCGGTACAGGGCACGCAATGCAACAAGCTGCCCCACACTTTCAAGATGATGAAGATATCATCATGCTTTATGGTGATGTGCCATTAATTGCGAAAGATACGCTGCAACGCTTAATTGAAGCTAAGCCTGAAGGTGGTATCGGTTTATTAACGGTAATTTTAGATAACCCAACTGGTTATGGCCGTATCATCCGTGAAAACGGTGAAGTTGTCGGTATCATTGAACAAAAAGACGCAACTGAAGAGCAACGTAAGATCCAAGAAATCAATACTGGGATCATGGTTGCAAGTGGTAAAGACTTTAAACGTTGGTTATCCCAACTGGATAATAATAATGCTCAGGGTGAATACTATATCACTGACGTTATTGCATTAGCTCATAAAGAGGGGAACAAGATTGAAACTGTTCACCCTAGTCGTTTGAGTGAAATGGAAGGGGTGAATAACCGCTTACAACTTGCCGCTCTTGAACGTATTTATCAAAGAGAACAAGCAGAAAAGCTCCTGCTTGCAGGGGTAATGCTAATTGACCCTGAACGTTTTGATATTCGCGGTACATTGACACATGGGCGCGATATTATCATTGATACGAATGTGATTATTGAAGGTAATGTGACGTTAGGTAATAACGTACATATTCAATCAGGCTGTATTCTTAAAAATTGTGTTATTGGTGATAACTCGGTTATCAGCCCCTATTCTGTGATAGAAAACTCTGAATTATCTGCGGAATGTACAGTCGGTCCTTTTGCTCGTTTACGTCCTGGTGCTAAATTGGCAGCCAAAGCCCATGTAGGTAACTTTGTTGAAATGAAGAATGCCTCATTAGGTGTTGGTTCTAAGGCTGGCCATCTAACCTATTTGGGCGATGCTCAGATTGGTGAAAACGTCAATATTGGTGCAGGAACGATCACCTGTAATTATGACGGTGCGAATAAGTATAAAACCATCATTGGTGATGATGTGTTTGTTGGCTCCGACACCCAGCTAATTGCTCCTGTTTCTGTTGCAAATGGTGCAACCATTGGTGCTGGTACAACGGTAACTCGTGATGTTAATGAAGGTGAGTTAGTCGTGAGTCGTGTGAAACAAGTCCATATTAAAAACTGGCAGCGTCCAGTGAAGAAAAAATAAAATACATTTTTAGGAGAGGTGAATGTGCCTCTCCAATAGTAGCGTTAATAAGATAAAAATATAATAAACCCCATTTTCTACAAGGCTTGGGGAGCAGCAAAAGCTGTAACAACAATCAGGTAGCGACATCATAAGGGCTGGAGCCCTTTGTTTAGGAATAAATTTAATATGTGTGGAATTGTAGGTGCTGTCGCACAACGTGATATCGCAGAAATTTTGATAGAGGGGCTTCGCCGCCTTGAGTATCGTGGTTACGACTCTGCTGGTATGGCTGTCGTTGATCATGAAGGCCATCTTCAGCGTTTACGAGAAGTTGGTAAAGTACAAATGCTGGCGGAAGAAGCGGAGAAAAACCCTGTATCAGGTGGAACGGGGATCGCACATACCCGTTGGGCAACCCATGGTGTTCCGAGTGAACGTAATGCTCACCCACATACTTCTGGTTTTATTGCCGTTGTTCATAATGGGATCATTGAAAACTATTTAGAACTTAAAGAAGAGTTAAAGCAACTTGGCTATATCTTTAGTTCTGATACTGATACCGAAGTGATCGCACACCTTGTTCATCATGAACAACAAAAAGGTGGTGCTTTAGTTGAAGTGGTTCAGCGCGTTATCCCACAATTACGCGGTGCTTATGGCACGGTGATCATGGATAGTCGTACTCCTGAATTATTGGTGGCAGCCCGTTCGGGAAGCCCATTAGTGATTGGTTTAGGTGTGGGTGAAAACTTCCTCGCATCGGATCAACTTGCATTATTGCCTGTTACACGTCGTTTTATTTATCTTGAAGAAGGCGATATTGCGGAAGTTACTCGTCGCACTGTGCGTATCTTTGATAAGCAAGGTCAGGCTGTTGAACGAGAGCAAATTGAATCTAATGTTCAATATGATGCAGGTGATAAAGGTGTTTATCGCCACTATATGCAAAAAGAGATCTATGAGCAGCCAATGGCGATTAAAAACACCCTTGAAGGGCGTTTTAGCAAAGACAATGGCATCGATCTGAGTGAGTTAGGCCCTAAAGCAAGTGAAATATTATCTCAAGTTGAGCATATTCAGATTGTAGCTTGTGGTACATCTTACAATGCGGGGATGGTTGCACGTTACTGGTTTGAATCTTTGGCTGGCATTCCTTGTGATGTTGAGATTGCCTCTGAATACCGCTATCGCAAGCCCGCTCATCGTAAAGGCAGCCTGATGATCACGCTATCACAGTCAGGTGAAACGGCTGATACGCTAGCAGCATTACGTTTATCGAAAGAGCTAGGCTATTTGACGTCTCTTGCGGTATGTAACGTGGCTGGCTCTTCATTGGTACGTGAATCAGACTTTGCACTAATGACTAAAGCAGGTGCAGAGATTGGCGTTGCTTCAACCAAAGCGTTCACCACGCAATTAACCGTACTGTTGATGCTGGTCGCCTATATGGGACGTATAAAAGGCGCAAGTCCTGAATTAGAAGAGAGTATTGCTAATGCTCTGCATGCACTGCCTGCGCGCATTGAAAGCATGTTATCTCAAGATAAAGTGATTGAGGCGCTGGCGGAAGATTTCTCTGATAAAAATCATGCTCTATTCCTGGGTCGTGGCGAGCAGTACCCTATTGCGGTTGAAGGTGCATTAAAGCTCAAAGAGATCTCTTATATTCACGCAGAAGCGTATGCGGCGGGTGAATTGAAACATGGTCCATTGGCTTTGATTGATGCCGATATGCCTGTCATTATCATTGCACCTAACAACGAACTGTTAGAAAAATTGAAATCTAATATCGAAGAAGTACGCGCTCGTGGTGGCTTGCTTTATGTGTTTGCAGATCAAGATGCAGGCTTTGAAGCGAGTGAGAATATGAAAATTATTCCGTTGCCACATGTTGAAGAGTTGATTGCGCCGATTTTCTATACGGTTCCTCTACAACTGCTCTCTTACCATGTTGCGTTGATCAAAGGTACTGACGTTGACCAACCACGTAACTTGGCTAAATCAGTGACGGTTGAATAAATTAGAATTATTTAAAATTTAAATACATTAAATCCGATTATGCTTTTAACTGCATAATCGGATTTTTTATTTTTATCTTAACATGCTGAGATCAATACCAATTATTGGCAATGATGGTGAAAAGTAATGACACGTTGCTTTATAAGGAAGGAGTTTGTTTTGGTGTAAAATAACATCAAAAATTGTTTGTATATTATAAGGTTGATCTGAGTTTTGATGGTTTACTTTGACTCGTTCATCTTGGTAATTTAGTAAAATACAGGGGAGAAAAGTCAGATTTAACCGCTTAGCCACTTGATAGCGGTGGTTGCCATCCATAATAATGCCGGAGTTTATTTCGCAAGGAATAGGGGTTGTCCAAATACCCTCACCAATTATTTTTTTACTTAAATAGTCGACGTGGCGTTGATCCGTTTCTTCTGATGAGCAAAGAAATTGTATTGGCTTCAGTTCAATATGATAGGTATTGATAGTCATACCCCCTCCTTCTTATCAAGATGGTTATTTATCACCTAAACTTACAAAGTAACCAGGTTCATAGCTGATCGGTAAAAATTTATCGTAAAGCGCCTTAAATGTTTCATCTGCATTTAAATCTGGAAATAATTCGGGATGGAACCAACGTGCTAATTGTTGGATTGCAATAAAATCGTATGGACTATTATAAAATTGATGCCAAATTGCATAAAATTGTTGGTTTTTGACGGCATTACTTCCGGTATAAGCAGGCTTTTTTAGGTATTTTTTTAGCTTCGCTTTTGCCGCTTCCATATTTTCATTTGGCCCTAAACCAATCCAATCACCATTAGGCATAAATGATGAAAAGTTTGCACTGGTAACAACGACTTTATCAGGATTTGCGGCAATAACTTGCTCCGGATCCATCATATAAAATGTGTTAGGCGCATTTTTTTCACCGATATTTTCACCTCCGGCGAGTGAAACAAAACGCCCAAAGTTACCATTGCCAAATGTCAGACAGCATTCATCGGTATATCCACCAATGCGCTCAATAAAAATACGTGGCTTTTTAGGATTTTGGTTACTTAATACATCACTCACTCGTTTTAATTGCTTATCTCTAAATTCAATAAACTTTTCTGCTATTTCTTCTTTACCCCATAAAGTGCCGAATAGGCGCATCGTTGGCGTCGTATTTTTTAATGGGTTATAGCGAAAATCAATATAGACAATAGGGATCCCTGCTTTCTCTAATGCTTTATCATACCCTTGTTCTTCTATTGCTGTTTTTGCCTCAATATTCATGATGATAGCATCGGGTTGTAGCGCTAATGCTTTTTCAATATTGAGTGAACGTTTTTCAGTGCCGCCAAATGTGGGAATACGGTTCAGTTGAGGAAAATAAGTACTGTATTGTCGCCATGTTGCAGGATCTGACGTTTGCATATCATTCCCCATCGCAACAATACGTTTTGCTGGATTATCTTTATCTAGCATGGCGACAAGGTAGAGCATACGCCCTTCACCTAAAATGACTTTTTTTATGGGGGTATTTACGGTGACCTTTCTACCAAGTATATCTGTAACAACGGTCGGTTTTGCTGAGATTATTGTGGAAAATAATAACCCAAAAAGAATAAGTAAAAATTTAGCCATTTGCTGGTGTAGCCTATACTTTTTTTTCATATTGTTCCTTATTGATGATATGTTTTGTTAGTAAAATAATCGTGCTAAGGCATATTAGATAACCGACTGAAATATAATAAAAAAGCATATTGATTCCAGGGTAAATAATAAGAATACTGCCGAGAGAGATCCCCCCGATTGATGCAAATTGATTAATACTTTGCGATAAACCAAGTACATAACCTTGATGTTCTGCTGGCGATGCTGAGGAGATCAGTGCTGTTAAGATGGGAGTGGTCGCGCCCAGTAAAATTCCCCAAATAAAATAGAGTAAGGCAAACCAAATAATTGAAGCGTTTGCGAGACTGATGGCAATAGCCGCGCAGCCAAAGATAATCCATCTTAAGCGTGTCAAAGAGGCAACAATGGATTGGTGTTCAAACCATTTAGCCCATAATTGAGCCGATAGGATCACCCCCATCGCTTGTAATCCATAAATAAGCCCTATTACCCAATAGTCTGTTGAGTAGGTTTTTTCGATATATAAGGAGAAACTGGGCAGGGTGATAAGCCGGATCATTAATAATAACCCTGTAAGCAACATCAATTGTTTAACGATAGTTTGAGGGGAACCGTTTTTTTTCGTTGTATGGGCTGTTTTGGCGGGGGATAAAAGGGGGGAATGCTTATCTGATGGTAAAAATAGAAAAACAGCCACGGCACTTAACATACAAAGCCACCCAGCCATCATATTGATCCAAAAGAAATTGAGATAATCTAAAATTAACCCGCCAGCCAGCGCCCCTAATAGAGAGCCTATATTGGTTGATATTTGTAGTAGGGCAAAGAGATGAGTCCGTTTTCTAGGGGCTGTTACCGCCACTCCGTAAGCTTGCGCTGGCGCTATATACCCCGCACATGCTCCTTGAATAAACCTTAATAGTAAAATTAACCAAGGGTCATTACAGAATGACAGTAAAATTTGGGTAATTGATAACCCAAGCAAGGCTCGGATTATCATTGCTTTATTCCCCATCCGGTCACCAACTTTCCCCCAAAAAGTACTGGTTAGCATGATGCCAATCATGGGGGCTACATAGACCATTGTTAGGGCGAAAGGGAGTAGTGAATCTGAGCTGTTATTTTGCAAATGAATAGGCCAAAATGGCCCACTCATTTCCATTGCACCCATTGATATTATTTGAATACCGAATAAGAACCCAATAATCAGATGGTTTTTAAGCAATTTCACCGTTTAGCCACCCTATATTGAGTGAGGTCTATCTTGGTAAATATAGGGTGATGAATTTCAGGTTTTAGCCCTAAATAATCCATACACCAAGTGTAGATCTCTTGCATATAGGGAATAGGGATATTGAGATGCTTCCCTAAATTAACGAGTAAGCACAAACCATAAATAATATCTTCCTGAAAAACGCGATGGTTTTTATTGAAGACCCAGCCACCGCCTTCAGCCTTTATAAGAGGTAATTGAATACCATGGTAGGCCTTGTTTGAACGAAGAATTGACCATAGTGTTTTGGCATCCTCGATTTGTTCGGTATAAGCTTCTCGTAATTCTTCAATTAAAGGTTTTACGGTATTAAGTGAGATTGCCAATTCTTTGGTTAAATATTGGCAAATCGCCAGTCGCTCCTCATCACAGCGCTGTAAATAATAAGCACCAAGTTCAGGGCAATCATTCCACCAGCACAGTGGAGATTCAAAATTGCGTTGATGCCATTGAGCGTAGGGGCCTATCAGCCCATAAATGACTGAGCTGTGCATAATAGGATTTGCGGGAGTGAGGGTTATTTCTAAGTAATTATCAAGAATAGTAATAGGAGCCGAGTATATTTCCGATAACCAACAATGGAGTTGGTTTTTATTTGTTTCATTTTCTCGATGATGAAACGCAATAAAGAGTTCAGATTTCTCACCACCGAAACAAACTTTTGTGCCAAGTTCTAAACCCCATGCAATATGAGGCACATCTTTCATGCCCCATATTACGACATTAGGTTTATCTTTAAAAAATTGTTCAGCAAGCCAATCAAAGCCATTTATACCGGGAATGGCGCCAATAAACACCGTGTGGGATGTCGATAAGTAGGGTGAGATAAAATTTAGCCAATTTGCTTGTTGATGGGAAGGAACAGTAAGAATAATTATATCGGCATGAGGTATGACGATTTGCGGTAAATTAGTTATTAATTCAATCGAATAATCAATAACTTTTCCATCATGATAGTGAACTGATAATTTTTGGTTCTGCTGCTGGTGGCGTTCGACGGTTATAGGATTTTGGGTAAGTAATGATGCCTTAACATGAGCGAAATGGCTAAACAGAGCAACCGCTAAATGACCGGTTTGGCCTCCCCCACAGACAACAACCTTGAGCTGTTTGTTATCTATCATCATGGTTTCCTCTAGTTAGCTTGCTCTAGTGGAATGGTATTCGTTAGCCAACGATTGAGTTGATGCGAAATCTCCTCTGAAATCAGGTTGCGAGCGCTTAACCATTGTTCGTTGAATATTGTATTCAGGTATTTTTCACCGCCATCAACAACAATGACCACGACATTGCCGCTAAGAATATCTGTATTTATATATTCTAAGGCTTTATAGACAATGCCTCCGGTTGACCCTCCTACTAATAAACCGTATTTGTTGGCGAGAAAACGGGTTGTTTCAAAAGCTTGGCAGTCAGAAACTTGAGCATTATGGTCAATACAACTGTAATCGAGCACTAAGCCTACGGTGTCCCCTTTTGGCGTCCCTGTTCCTGATTGATAATAGGGTTTGCCTGGGTTACCAAAAATAATTGAGCCTTCAGGCTCTACAGCGACGGTAATCGTTTGTGGGTTATGAGCCTTTAACCCTTGAGAGATGCCAGTAATAGAGCCACCTGTACCGACACAACCGACATAAGCATCAATTTTACCTATTTGCTCAATAAGCTCACAGACTAAAGCTGCATAACCTCCTGAATTAGCGGCATTATCTGATTGATTCAAAAAGGTTGCATTAGGCAGTTGAGATGCTAACTCGCTGGCAAGGCGTTGCCGTTCAACAACAGCCACTTCATCCTCTTGATAATCACCTGTAACATAGCGAATATCTGCGCCTAGCGCCTTCATAATAGAAATTTTGTCGGGGGCGGCATGGTGGTCAACAACCGCGATAAAATGCAAATCAAACTCGATTGCTGCCAGCGCGAGTCCTATTCCGGTATTACCTGATGAGGATTCGATAATAGTGCTTTTAGGTTTTATTTTTCCTGATTTAAGGCCAGCAATAACCATGTTTCGAGCCATTCTGTCTTTCATACTTCCCCCTGGATTGTTCTTTTCCATTTTTAGAAATAGAGCACTTTTTTTGTGGGGAACAGCGATACGTAAAACAGGTGTATTGCCGATCAAATCAGTGACTTTGCTGCTGATCATAAATATTCCTATTTGTTATCTTTGAAAAAAATAAACTGCCCATCATGATTTTCCAGTGCATACAATCGACAAGGAATAGGGTGCCGATGAAATTGATTTTCAAGTAAGTCCATTTGATATCCGGCTGTATTTATGAAAATGAGCAAATCACCGGCTTGAGGAAGGTGAGTAAATAAAATTAAGCGATGGGTGATCACATCATTTTCTAAACAGCTATGTCCTGCTATCCATACTCGGGTGGGGCGCTGTTTATGTTGTTTTGAGTGTGGTACTAAAACATGTAGTGGATCGAGTAAAAACTCTGAGTTAAACCAAGTTTCACAGGCACTAAAGCTACTGCCTTCAACAAAAATAATAGGATGTTGGAATTGCTGATTAACACGCACAACTCGAAATAGCGATATTGCACTTTGATCGACTAAACATCTGCCGGGCTCTATCGTTAGTGTGATATGGTTTTTCTTAAGGTATTGAGAGATGGTTTCGTTTTCTGTGTATTGGGATGATAGGAATGTAGTTAACCATTGGGTGGCTGATTGTTCCCCTCCATAAGGGTAAAAATCGGTTGGTATACGGTTATTTTGGTAATATTGGCTCGTTTGATTATCTATCCATGATTGGTATTGTCCTGTTGAAACATATTGAACCGGTATCCCGCCGCCAATATCAATGGTTTTAATTTCAAACCCCAATGACAGTGCTGATTTTATAAGTGGCTGTAATTCACGGAAAGCTTGTACGCGTGAAGCGCTTTTATAGCCACCTAAATGAAAATGGATACCTTGCCAAAGTAAACCTGCATGCTGTTTGGCTAATTGAAGTGCCGTTATAAATGCAGCAGATTTCATGCCAAACCTAGAGCGGCTCATTTGTGGTTGATAGCGAAATAGAACCCTCGCGATGAATGATGTTCCTGATAATAGGTTGAGGATATCTTGTAATTCTTCAAGAGAATCAACGACAATCAGTGAGTTATGTAATATCAGTTTCCAAAGAAATTCATTGGTCTTCGCAGGACCAGTAGCACAAATTTTTTCTGGTGAAATCCCATAGTCATAGGCATCTTGCCATTCATGAAGGCTTGATACATCAACGCCAATACCTTCTTCAACGGCTATTTTGACTAGGATATTGGATTGGTTAACTTTCACGCCATACATAATGCGCCCTGTTATACCATGTTCTTGAAAAACAGCATTCAGTTTTAGAATATTTTGTTGCATGGTATGAGGGAAAATCACATTTAATGGGGAACCATACTGCTTAACCAGTTCTACCAGCCTTTCATTATTTTCAAAACATAGCCGTTTGACCTGCTCATCCATGAGCGGCGGTAATTCTGTTGGCGCTACGGTTTTGATAGATTGATAAGGTACCGATAAAAAATGGGTTAAGTTAGTTTGGTTCACCATGATTTCACCTCTTAGAAATCAACTGAAATAGAACCGAGTACGGTTCGCGGAGAGCCTTGAGCGAATGTGCTGTAGGAGGCTACACCAGACCAATAACGCTCATTTAAAATATTGGTGATATTTAGTCTCAACGTAACAGGCGTATTCGATATCTTAGTCTTATAGGCAGAGCCAATATCGACGGTTGTCCATGAAGGTATTGAATGAGTATTTTCTTTATTAACGTATTGACGAGTATGGTAATTGATATTGCCATTGATACTTAAACCTGAAACAGAAGGGATATCATATTCCGCACCAAAATTTGCGACCCAAGGGGAAACGCCAATCGGTTCATTTCCTTTATTTTGCCCAGATGCAGTTTTGGTGAGCTCTGCTTGAATATAAGTGACGCCGCCGGTTAAACGGAGAGAATCAAATGGCTTACCAGAGACACTTAGCTCAATACCACGATTACGTTGTTCATCGTTGGCAGAATAAATCAGGTTGTTAGGGTCTAATGACCCGCTTGGTTTACTGATTTGGAAAAGGCTCAGTGTTGTTATTGCGACGGGTTGTTCATATTTAACGCCTAACTCATATTGCTTAGAACGAAATGGCTTCATCATTTCGCCGCTATTTTTAGCATTAACCGGAGCAGTACTTCCTTTGCTGAGACCTTCAACATAATTCGCATATAGCGAGATATTATCAGTAGGTTTAAACAATAAACCGACTAATGGGGTAATAGCGGATTCATCATAAGTTGTTGAAAGAGCCCCTAAAGTAAAGCTATCAGATTTTATATTTTGATAGCGAATACCGGGGGTGACCATAAAGCTATCGTTAAAAAAGCCAATTGTATCGACCAATGAAACCCCTGAAAGTGTATTTTCGGAGCGTTTTGTTATTTCTGGGTAATCAGGGATTTGTTTATCGATATAAGTAGGGTGATATAAGTTGGTATTGTATGGTGTGCCTGCATTTGTACCGACATTATAACGATCAAAATAGCGGTTCCACTGTAATGCGAGTTGATGAGAGGTATTTCCTGTCATGAATTCACTTTTGATACCAGTGCCAACAGAGTAACGCTGGGTTTTGCTTTGAAAATTCATGATATATGTGGAGATATCCCCTTGATCATTAAGGACGGTGTAGGTTTGTTCATTAACCCGATCGATACGGGTTCGAGCACCACCAATATCCATAAATAATGAGGTATTGCTTAGCACATCATATTCCATATGTAATAAGGCGGAATCATCATTGGATTTCCACCATGTCCATGGGCTAGCTAAATTGGTTTTCCCACTAGGCGCAGGTGGAACAACCCCATTTTCCCCTAAAAAAAATGGACGATTAGTCGCATTCATATTTTGGTTTTGAGTAATGAGATCCAATGAAGCGCGAAAGCGTTCACTAGAATAATCTAGCGCGATAGCACCGACGCCGAGCCGACGGTCTTGATGGTCAACGGCAGTATTACCATTGGTGTAACTTCCATTCACGCGAATACCAAAATATTGGTTATTCCCTAGGTCATATAAACGGCCAACATCTAATTTACCACCTAACTGAGAGTCACTTAGATATTGGGCGGTTAAGCGAGTGATAGGCTGCGCACTGGCACGTTTGGTTACGACATTGATAACACCACCAACCCCCCCTTCTGGTGACATACCATATAACAGAGATGCTGGTCCTTTTAGAATATCAACACGTTCAGCGTAGTCTGCTAATAATTGAAAGTTAGGGGATACACCATAGATACCATTAAGCGCAAACTCACCGATATTACCTTCCGTTATAGGGAAGCCTCGAATATATAATGAGTCAAGTAGTCCACCTTTAGAGCTACTAATTTGTATCGAAGTATCGTGAGAAAGAATGTCTGAAATTTGTTGTGCTTGTTGTGATTCTAAATAAGCTGAATTGTAATTAGTGATATTAAAGGGAATATCCATAATATCGTTATCCCCTAATAGCCCCGCTTGCATTGTTCTTGAAGAAAAAAGGTTAGGTTGTAGGTTATTATTACCCTTAGCTGATACGATGATACTATCTTTGCTGAGCTTATTATCTGATTTAGCAAAAAGGGTATTAGGATAAAAGAATGAAATTACCACACAAAATAAAGAGTGATAGGTAATTTTATGTTTTGCTATGTCTTTAAATGGTATAGTTAATAAGTTATTTTTCATATTGAATTAGTCGTTTTATTCGCTTTATTTACAAGGAAGGGAACAAACCTAGTATTACCTTCTGTTAGATAAAGTTTATTTATTGAAATAATAAAAATGGGTTCGTTAAACCATGTTGTATTCGATAATTAATATATCGTTGGATATGCATAGTGAGTAGTGAGCGAGTTTGCCAAGGTGAATTCATAAATATTTCATATTCTTGCCTCCAAAAACTTTCATCAATTCGAGGCTTAACTGATTCAAAAATATATTGAGTTATATTTTTTAATTCCCTCCAAAGCTGGTGGTTAGTTAAGCGGTAAAAACGAGTAATATGGACAGCTAGTTCATGTAAATGGCTTACAAAACAAGCGTCAATCAAAAAACTCCGTACAGGTTCTATATCCTCTTCAAAAACGGTCGGTAAAATACCGGGCCAAGAGTAGGCTTGTAATTGATAGCCTTGTTGGTGCAATAGGGGTAAAAAGGCTCGGCCATCACCATAGTCACGGATTAAACATTTTTCTGGGATACCTTCTGATGTGAAGAGTACTTGGGTATTTTGCTGATGAGCTTCAAGAGCAATGCCATATATCAAATACATAGATATAACAGGCTCTAAAATAACTTTTGTATAGCTGCGGAACCATTCACGAGGAGTTAATCCTGATTTTTCAATAAGTTCAGTGAAAATCGGTTTTTGTTGATTTGGTAAAGCAGTAAAGAGTGTTGCAACCGTGATAGGCAATAAATTGTCACTTCTTTCATAAGAATTCGTGCAACGAAATACGACAGAAAGAAAGCGCCCAGCTGAATCATCTTGTTCAATGGCATGTCGGTAGTGGATACCGAGATCTTCACGTAGAGATTCTAATTTCCCATGAAAGTTTTTCTCTTGTTTTAAGATGGTATCGATTAACTGACTAATTCTAGGCCCCATATGGATGGATTTTGCTTGCAAGCTACGCATTTCACTTGTCATCCAAACTGCGATGGGTAATTTAACAAATGCCTTATTAGTGGCATCTGTGGGGAGCATGGTCCTAAAGGACATCGTCGGTTTGGTCTCTAATTGAGGCCCATCAATAAGCAGTATTTCATCTTGAATGAGTTCTGCTGCTTGCTCTTTTACCCAATGATTTAAGTGCCAGGGATGAATGGGTAATGGAAGCCATTGTTGAGGATCCCTACCTTGCTGCCCAAGCCAATCACACCATTGTTGACCAGTAAGTGGAAATTGTTGAAGAAACCAGAGGTGAATATTAGCGACATGCGGCAATGCTTCAATATAGGCCATATCTCGGCGTAGAGCTGCGACAGTAAGATTCACCGTAGCATTAAATTCAGGAGAGTAAGCCATAACATCTTTGGCTTTCATGTTTGGTCGGCTTTTCCATGTTGGATAATAGGGATGCCCTTCAAGTGAGCCCCATTGGTCGAGAAACAAAGCCGCATCGCGGATACTGTATTTATGAACGACCCAATCAGTTAAGTCATTAAAACCGTATTTAGACATTTGTTGGCTAATATCGTGTGACCAATTAATGCGGAAGTTGCGTGCATTAATGTCATTATCGACACTGTTTTTTATATCATTTTTTAATTTATTTAAATTGTTAGGGGTAAACGCTATATTTAAATCTTCTTTTAATATATCAAGCATGTCATCTATCGTTTGAATAATTTCCTTTTGATTGTTTTTATCGATTATATAAATATTTCCATAACTTAATACGGTATTGGCAGGGTATATATCTACATCGGTGAAAAGGATTTTAAATGATGATGTTATGGATTGATAAATATATCCACAATAATCAAAATCCCAATAAAATTGTTTTTTATCAATCAGTTTTTCTGCAAACAAGCAATGAATTAAACGCCTAAGGCTATTATGATGAGAAAATTCAGCATTAATATTTAAAACATTTGTTTGTTTAGGGGTATTCGTCATGATTAGCCTCTTATAGCTATGAGAACGAATTAATTAATGATGAATATCATTAACTAGAAAAATAATTTTGAATACTTGAAAGATATTGGTAATAAAGTTAGCATTGCCGAAAAAAATAGTAAATGAGAATTATTGTTTTTTTTATTCTCAATTGAGATGTAAGGGAAAATAATATGTTATTCAAATGATTGATTAGGAAGGTTCACGATGACTAATTGTTCTGTAACTTATTTATTTGTACCCGGAGATCACCCTCAATTCTTTGATAAAGCGTGTATTAGTGGCTCAGACGTGTTGATTTTAGATTTGGAGGATTCAGTCCATCCTTTACATAAATCTCTTGCTAGGCAGGAAGTTATGGATTGGTTACTCCATTATCCAAGAAAGGAGGTAACGCAAAAAATAGCCATTAGAATTAACCAGCCAAATAGTATTGAATATGATCAAGATATTGATTGGCTAAAGAAAAATAACTTATTCATCTATTTATCTCACCTTGTTATACCTAAAGTTGAATCTGTAGCGATGATCAACGATGTTAAAAAACATCTCTTTGATAATCCGCAACTATCGATGATTGCTATCATTGAAACGGCATGGGGGTTACACCGTGTTTATGATATCGCACATTCAGGTGTTGAGCGCCTTGCATTCGGCTCTTTAGACTTTTCTCTTGATATGCAGTGTGACATGTCTCGTGAATCACTGTTGTTTGCAAGAACACAAGTGGTGCTTGCTTCTCGCCTTGCAAATCTTTTAGCTCCTATTGACTGTGTCACACCAGATATTGATGATTTGGCTGCTTTAGAGCAAGAGTGTTTGCATGCTAAAGCTCTTGGTTTTACAGCAAAATTAGCTATTCATCCCAATCAAATTGCTATTATCAAGCGATCGTTTGATATAACACAGCAGCAGCTGGCTTGGTCAAAAAAAGTATTACAACAATCTCAAGAGCAGTACGCCTTTAAAGTGGATGGCAAAATGGTAGATTTACCTTTAATTTTGCAGGCAAAGAAGTGGCTAAATACCCACAAATAAAAATACGCCTAATTTGCTTACCGTTTCTGGCATCATTCCCGTCCATTTATTTCGTCGTAATGAAAAATAGCGATTTTTTGTATCTCTGTATCGATACAACGAACGATTGTTTTTTTATAGGATAAGTTCCTAGGTTTGTCACGTTAGCCTAAAAAACGTGACATATCATGGAACATCTCTTGCCACTCGTTTTCGTCTATTTCCATCAAACCAAAATAGCGCAACATAAAGGCGTCCTCGGTAGCAAGAAACATCAGCCGAGCGCGTTTGCCATGCTCTGTTGAGGTGTCTATATGGCGCAATCTATCACGATACCAAACACGGGTACTTTCTAAGTATTCAGGGGTTTGTAGTAAAGCTGCCATTAATGCTGCCCCCTTCGCCATCGCGACTTTGTCATGTTCATAGGTTGCAAGCCGATGGGCATTAATACGATTTTCTGGGGAGCTGTCTTTTTCAATCTCACGGTTAAATATTTGCTCATAGGTATAACCCCAGCGTTCAAACATTGCATCGATTAAGGCATCTTTGTTACCAAAACAGTATTGAACCCCTCCTTTAGAGATCCCCATGGATTTTGCGACTGCATCAATCGTCAGAGCAGCAGCACCTTGGTTAAGTACGATGTTTTCAGCGGCATCGAGCACTTTATCTCGATCGATAGTTCGTTGACGTCCCATTTAACAAAAACCTCTTTTCAATACATACGTATGGATTTATATTGTAGCACGATCATGAATAAATAGTGATTAAATAAACTTGTTGAGATGATTTTATGCTAGCAAATTATAAACGCTGGATTATTTTACTTTTAGTATCAAGTGTACTCTTTCTGATTGTTATCGATGTGACGGTGTTATATACCGCGTTACCGCGATTAACGCATGATTTAGGCGCCACATCTTCTGAAAAATTGTGGATCATGAATGCTTACCCATTAATTGTCGCTGGGCTGTTGCCTGCTGCGGGTATGCTTAGTGATCGCATTGGCCATAAGGTCATGTTTCTGTTAGGGCTACCTTTATTTGCGGTCGCTTCTTTATGTGCGGCATTTTCTCCGACGGCAATGAGCCTAATTTTATCCAGAGGCTTTTTAGCTGTGGGAGCGGCGCTGAGTATGCCTGCAACCTTATCGATTGTTAGACACGTTTTCTTAGATCCAAAAGAGCGTGCACTTGCGATAGGTATTTGGTCGGCGGTGGCATCAGGTGGTGCTGCGATAGGCCCTTTGGTTGGTGGTGCGCTGCTTAACCACTTTTGGTGGGGATCGGTCTTTTTAATTAATGTTCCTGTGGTATTGCTGGTATTACCTTTTGCCTATTTTTTAATTCCTAAATGTGGCGGAACAGGCTCACAAAAAATTGATTATCTTGGCTCTGGGTTAGTGCTAGTCGGGTTAGTTGGCATTATTTATGCTCTAAAAGAGCTGGGTAAGCCTTATACCAATTGGTGGGAGTTGACTATTGTTGGGGTTATCGGTGGGCTATTTTTATGGTTATTTAGCCGCAGACAAATAGCGTCTGAATCACCAATGATTGATTTTAAATTATTTTCTAACCCTCGTTTTAGTGCCGGTATTTTAATGGCGATATTATCGATGGTGATTATTGTGGGTGTCGAACTCCTATTGAGCCAAAGACTACAATTAGTTCAGGGGTATACGCCACTTCAAGCGGCGCTGTATATTATCCCGATCCCGATTGCTTCTGTATTAGCAGGCCCATTAACTGGAATGTTATTACATACAATGGGGGAAAGACGTTTAACCGTCATTGGCTTTGTTTGTACTTTGGCAGGGGTACTTGGTCTCATTTCTATTTATCAAACCTCAACAGGTTTCATCTTATTGTTATTCCTGTTTTTAATTGGTTTTGGTTTAGGAATTATTTTTACGACAGCTTCAACAACCGTGATGCTCAATGCGCCAGATAAAAAAGCCGGTATGGCCGCGTCTATTGAAGAAGTCGCATATGAAATTGGTAGTGTGTTGGGTGTAACCTTTATGGGGGGATTGATGAGTGCCATTTATACAATGAAATTATCATTGCCCGATAGCTTAGTCGTTGATAATAAAGCTTATGATAGCATTGATGAAGCTTTTATTGTTGCGGAGCATCTGCCGCACGAAAGTGCTAATTTATTGATAAATCAAGCGCACATAGCGTTTGATCAAGCCTTTTTTGGTGTCATGGTATCGACAGCGATTATTGTCATAATCAGCACGCTGTGTATCCCTTACTTTTTCCGTAAAAATTAACGTTAATGAATAAAGGGAAGTGAATTAAATGACACTTCCCTGCTTTTACCACGTATCCCCCACGCGGAAGTATTACTTCACTTTCCTGATCAACAGTGCGGCAAAGAATGGACAAATGGCAAATAAAATAAATAACCAAACAGAGGCTTGTTGAGCGCCTGCTATTCCACCAGGGGAAATCAACCCGCTGTTATTCACGACGACACCCACGAGCGCGGCAGAAAGCGCAGTCGCATATAGTTGAACGGTAATGACGGATGAAGACGCGAGATTTTCTTCACCACTAGGGGCGACACTGAACACTTTTAACACCAAGTGTGGCCAGCAAATACCAATACCAAGGCCAACTCCCATCATTGCGACTAAATAAATTGTAAACAGTAAGATTGAACTCACAAGCTCCGTATGAGGAGTCAAAATGGCTAACACAATTAATGAAATAAATATGATGATTGGCCCTGTACGAAGTATTTTTAACACGATTGGGCCAGTTTTATTGGCACTTAATAATGCGCCAATCGTCCAACCTGCTGCCATAATCGCTGTAAGATAGCCTGCTGATAATGGGGAGAAGTGGTGGATGGTTTGTAAGAAATAAGGAACATAAATTTCCGTTGTCATACCACCCACCAACAAGCTCATCGTTAAATAAATCACACCGAGTGAATTTTTTAATGAATAAGTGCCTGTTGGTAGTAATCGCTTACCTTTTTTACCATCGATTTTTGCGATAGTGACCAATAAGATAAGGCCAACGAATAGGCCAATGGCATTGAATATCAACTGACTGGATAAGCTACCGATGGAAATCGCTAAGACGGAAATCACTAATAGTGAAATGGCGAGAACAGGCAGTTTACTGATCTGTTGGGATTGATTTGTCCTTTTAGGCAATTGATTTATCACGATTAGAACGAGTAGAAGTGCAACGGGAAGTAATGACCAAAAAGCCCAGCGCCAATGACCCGTTTGAGCGAATACTCCACCAATAGCAGGACCGCAAAGTGTCGCTATTCCCCACATACCGGAAACAATGCCCATGGCACGTGACCAAAGGTTTTCAGTAAACACAATGCGAATAAGGGCGTAGCTTAAGGCGAATAAAATTCCACCGCCTAGCCCTTGTAACGCTCGCCCGCCAAGTAACATTAACATTGATGGTGACAGTGCACACCAAATGGAGCCTAATGAGAAAATAAGCAGAGCCGTTAAATAGGCGAATTTAGGCCCTAATTGATTGAGTATTTTACTCGACAGTGTTGAACCCACAATTGAAGTAGCAACAAAAATCGTCGTATTCCACGCATAATATTCAAGACCACCGATATCATTGACGATACTAGGTAAGATAGTTGTCACAATATAAATATTGATAGCATGAAGAGCGACACCACCGGTGAGGGCAATCGTCAATAATGCGTTACGACCACTAAGTAAATCAGCCCACTTAGCTTGAGTTGTCGTGGAGGGTTCATTGCTCATAGCGAGACCTGCTAGACGAGAGAGTTAAAAAAACGTTAATATCCAAGTACTGACTTGGATATTAGAGTGACAGAATGATTAATGCAAGTGATTACTTTGATAATTTAAATATCAGCCAAGCGGTTGATAAGGTTTTGTTTTGCATAAAAACAAAAGGTCCTATCTCGACAGCTGTGATTGCAAAAGACTTGGCAATGACGGGGGAAGCGGCACGCCAGCATATTCAGAAACTGACGTCTTTAGGTTTAGTTGAAGGGGTGCAATGTACCTCTCAAACCGGAGCGGGCCGACCAAGGCAGAATTGGGTGCTCACAGCATTAGGGCATCAGCGCTTTCCTGACACACATGCTCAATTAACATTGCAGCTCATTGATTCTGTAAAAAATATTTTTGGTAATGAAGGGCTGGAAAAGCTAATTAGCCAACGAGAAGGGGAAGTTAAGGCGAAATATTTGTCGCGATGTGGCTCTTTACCTTTTGTTGAACGATTACAGGCATTAGCCGATGTTCGCAACGAAGAAGGTTATATGGCACATATTGAGCAAGATGGTAATAGCTGGTTATTTATTGAAAATCATTGCCCTATCTGTGCTGCGGCGACCGTCTGCCAAAATTTTTGTCGTTCAGAATTGCAACTGTTTCGCGATATTATGGGAAGTGATGTGACAGTTGAGCGTGAGCAATATTTGTTAAATGGCGCGGGACGTTGTGTCTATCGTGTACAGCAAATGAAATAGGGCCGAGTGTTACCTCGGCCCTGTTGAGATTGACTATTTTTCGATCTCAACCTGTTCGCTAGATTCGATGTGCGGCGTCAATTCTTCCGTTGTGAGCCATAATGGTTTCTTTTCAAATTGTTCATAGAGCGACAATTGGTCTTGATAATGAGGTGATGGTTTGCCTTGAGGTGAAATAAAACCGCTTTGGCCTGGTGCGACGACATCCCAAGCTTTCACTTTACCATCGCTAAACACGATCAAATCATTTTCTGTGCCTCTATTATGATACTCATTTTGATGAAAACGCTCTTTTGCATTAGCTTGAGGAACGCCAAAGAAATTATTGGCTCTGAAAGTGAGTGCCGTGGCAGGGGTTTGCCAGCTTGCAAGATTATCACCATATTTTAGGGTCATCTGCTGATAAGTATTGCGTAATGCTTGGCGAATGACCTCATCTTGAGGTTTGCCTGCAAAGAGATCAATCGCTTGAGGAATTGCAGAGCGTTGTCCTAATAACGATTCATATAAGATTTTGGCCCCCGTACTAATATTCAGTGAACCTGTAGGGCCGTCTTGTGTTGTTTCATAGCCACTGGCTAAATACCATTTATCAAAGGGAGCCGGTACAGCTTGACCGAGAGTCGCTTTTAACATCTCCTTGAGCCAGATATCTAATATTGCCGAGCCTGGTTGAATATAATGCTTACCATCCTTTGTAAGATGATTAATGCCATCCCATTGGTTCAGTATATTAGCAAGTTTTACTGCATCATCATCGGCAGGTAAATCACGCGTAGCACGGATGATATAAGGGGTGAATAAGCGATGATTGAGGTCAACACGGCTGGTTTGTTTTAGGATATCCCACATATCCTCTTGGTTTAACAAAGCTTTTGATTCTATCAGTCTATTTATTTCTGTCACTCGATCAGCCGAACCCCATAAGAAAGCAAATAAATCACTAGCGGGATAGTTTTTGGCTGGGGAATTATTCCAGTTGGCAATATAACCGGATTTCGGGTTATACACTTTTGGGTTATTGGCAAAGGGTTGCATACCTTGCCAATCCCACTCCCCGGTACCTGGCACTGGAAGGCGAGGGTCATGGTTTTCTTGGCGCTCAGGGTAATGTCCTGTATGGATATAACCAATATTGCCATCTCGATCGGCATAATACCAATTAATGGTCAGTGCTTGATTTTGTGCCTGAGCTTGCCATTGCTGCCAATTTTTGGCTTGTGCCTGTTTTACCCATGCCATCAAAGAAGAGACTTCTTTTCCATCCCACGCTCGAGCCTTGCTGTATGCGATGTTAGCGCTGTTATCTTGTTTGACTATGTTGCCGTGCACCGTTCGATAAACATCTAATGTGACAGGCGAAGCATCTTTCACGTTAATGACCTCTTGGCGGCTGAGCATTTTTTTCCATTGGCCTTGATGTTGGTAATAGTTAGGACGTTTTGGGTCGAGTTTCTCTGCAAAAATATCGACACCATCACCAAAACCAGCCGTTGATCCCCATGCTATGTTGCCATTATGGCCAAATAATATTGCTGGATAAGCGAAAGGGGTGTTGCCAACCAAATCAAAACCAGCACCATGTAAACCAATGCCATAGGTATAGGCTGGGTTAAACCAGCCAAATTGTGGGCCGTTGAGCAAAATTGCGTTAGCGCCATCGGCTTTTGATTTGCCGACAACCCAGATATTACTCGTCGTTGGGTAACCTGCTAACCCGTTCGCACCGCCTTGCTCATATTGCTTGGCAATCAATTGGCTATTTTGCTGTGCTGTTAATGCGATTAATTTGCCGGAGGCATCCTTTGCAGGGCGCTCAAACATAGGGGGAATTAGACGGTAATCGTTTATTTGATTCGCCTGAGATTGTTTGTTTTTATTTTTTGTATCTGAATAGGTAAATTCTTGAGCATCAATAGTGGTGGGGGCATTAGGGTTGTTTAGCCAATTTATTTGGTTGAATACTGCTAACCCTGTTTGCTCACCATACTTATCTTTTAAGGCGGTTAATAAGGCTAGATTATCGATTTCACTGTTCATATCTGAGAAGCGGTTAGCCATAGTGCCCACCATAATCATGGCAACGTCAAAGCTGTTCCATTGAGATGGTGTGAAGTCATAATCAATAAATTGTTTAGGCATTAATTTATCTGGCCTCGCATTCACTTGTTTGATCCAAGCGTTCATGCCGTCTGCATAGCCACGTAGGATATCCTGTTCTTCTTTAGGGAGATTTTTAATTTGTTGATGGATGGAGTCAGGCCAGTAATTACTGCGGATATCTTTATCAAAGGCAATAAAATCTTTGCCGAGCACTTCTGAAACGGTGCCTTGGGTACTGCGTTTTGCCATTTCCATCTGGAAAAGCCTGTCTTGGGCGACAGCATAGCCATAACCATAAAAAAGGCTATATACGTCATCGGCATAGATATGAGGAACGCCGTAGCTATCTCGATCGATTTTGATTTTATTCGGTTCGGCATAGCCAGTAGATGAAAGTGTTGTTAATCCAAAAATAATAACCGCAGATAATAAGTTGTTTATCTTCATCAGGTGAGTCTCCATTTTTTATTGTTTTATGAGACTAACAATCACTAATTTGTAAATGAAGAGTTAAATAATAGTTAAATTATTAATATGTGAACCAAGTAGATAAAAAAGGATACATAAAAATAAAAAAAATATTAAAAGTGAATCTGATCACGTTAGCTAAAAATTAGCTTTCTGTAGGTGAAAGGGCGCTTTTCTTGCGGCGATTAACCCACCATGCATAGAAAATACCCGATATTGCACCAGCAATATGCGATTCAGTTGAAATATATTGATGAACGGGCAGCAAGCCGGATGCCATTGCGCCAAAATAAAATAGCACCAAGACAGTGATGATAATGTCAGAAAGTTTGCGACGAAAATAACCTTGGGCGATCAGTAACCCCCAAAGCCCGAAAATCCAACCACTTGCGCCAACATGAATGGCGTAGCGACCAACTAACCAAACAGCTAATCCACCAGTAATAATAATAAAGAGCGAAGCTAATAGATATTCACGGATCTCTCTATGTAGCAGTACTGCGCTGAGGATCAGTAAAGGAGGAAGGTTACTCAGTAAATGTCCCCAACTACTATGAATAAAGGGGGAAAGGGGGATACCGATGAGGCCCTCTAAGCTTCTGGGTATGATACCAAAGCGATTTAACGAATAGCCTGTTAGGCTATTGATCACTTGGATGATGACCAATAGCCCAGCCAAAATAGCAAGTAGTTTCAGTCGTTGGTTCAACCACTGTTTCATGCTTGCTGGCTTAATGCTTGTACACTTTCAACCAGATCAGCAAGTTGTGCAACAACACGGTCACCCACATCTGCATTATCCCCACCTAGTGCTTTATTGCGCATAAAGTCCTTTTTGATTTGTTGCCAGCGTGCGGCCTGTTGCTCCGTGAGCTTACCGCGAATTTCAGCTAATTTGAGTAAATTTTCTTCTGCTCCTGTGGTGAGTAATTGTGCTTCACCGAGGTAGTGATCATCCAATAAACGTTCAAGCTCCTCTTCATTCATGACAGAGGACACTTTTTCACTCAGTTTATTCATATTTCGATAGCTACCTTGCAAACGGAAGGCTGGCTCGGTGCGGTATTTATCGGACTGTGCTGCACTGGCAATATATTGCTGATTCACTTTGAGTACGACATCGCGTAGCGTGATTAGGCGCTTAATGACAGCGACAATTTCACTGATTTCTGCATCTGAATAGGGGTAGCTCAGAGCATTAGTTGAGACTGATTTACCCATTGCTTTATCAACGAAAAGGTAGAGGTCATTGAGATCACGTAGAGCAAGCGGCGCAAGTACAGGGTTTGAGGTGAGACTGTTTTCAATGTAGCTTAATGCGAAGGCATCATCCATGCCGCCAAGCACTTCCCCTAGGTTATAGATATCAGCGCGGTTGGCGAGCATGTCCGGTATGCGGAACACTTCACCTGATTCGGTATATGGGTTACCTGCCATAACAACACAGAATTTTTTACCACGCATGTCATAGGTTTTCGTTTTTCCTTTCCAAACCCCTTCAATGCGCCTTGTTCCGTCACACAGAGAAATAAATTTCTGTAAAAACTCAGGATGCGTATGCTGAATATCATCCACATAGAGCATCACGTTATTCCCCATCTCTAACGCTAAATTGAGTTTTTCTAGCTCCTGACGTGCAGTTGCATTTGGTGCTTGGTCTGGGTCGAGTGATAACACGTCATGACCTAACGCAGGCCCGTTAATTTTCATGAAAATGAGGCCTAAGCGGTCAGCAACATATTCCATCAATGTGGTTTTACCGTAACCAGGCGGGGAGATCATCAAGAGTAGCCCCATCAAATCGGTACGTTTACCTTCCCCTAAAGCACCGATTTGCTTCGCCATATTGTCACCAATAATCGGTAAATAGACGTCGTTGATCAGTTTATTACGAACAAAGGAGCTAAGAGGGTGCGCTTTAAACTCATGCAGCTTCAAACGACGGCGCTCTTCAATGACAACACGTTGGCGTAACGCTTGATATTCACGGAATGCGGGAATAAACCGTTTTCTTTGAAAACGCATGCGACTGAAATAGTTATCTAAGCTCAACGAGAGGGTTTGATTTTCTATCGTTGGATGTTCGCCTAATAACCCATTAACTTTGAAGTACAGATCAGCTTCGCTATAACGTGCCGATGCGACTTTGTCTAAAATAATAATGGCGATTGCACCCGGAATATAAGGCGTAAGATGGGCAAATTCAGGCACTGAACATAGCCCTTGTAACCAGTTTTGAATCAATGCCCAACGCTGAGCATAGCGGCCTGCAAGGTTTTGTTGGGAACGGTTGAAGTCTATCCACATATGGGCGTCTTCTAACCGAGTTTGCAAGGCGGCAACAAGGTCTCTAGCATATTTACTGTAAACTAATTCAATAGGCGTTCTCGCCAGCGCAAAGCTAAGATACTCTGCGGCTTGAGTTTGTTGGTAACTCTCACAAGGTATCGGGTGCTCTTGTAAAAATAGGCTAATGTCTGCTTCGATCTCCGCCTGCAAATCGAGCAAAGCATCATCATTATGGAATAGCTGATGAATATTCATTGCGGTTCTGGCGCGCTCTGGCCATAAAGCCGGATATTCATTATTTTGTACTTGTTCCCAGAAAATCGCAGCAATTGCTCGCGATGTTGGGTTATAACGCAGTAAATCAGCACTCTCTCCGACAGGCAGGAGTTTTTTCAAAATAGCGATGGCATCGTGATCGTGAATACCTTTCTCATAGCCCTCTTTATAACGTGGGGCTGCAAAGTCGCGTACTATTTTCTCTAATTTCTCAGGCACCGATAACGCGGACTTAAGCATATTATAATCAAGGCCATCTTGGCGCTTACTTGCAGCGTAGATAATTGAATATGCAAGGTATTCAGCCCGATAAACATCGTCTGACTCGGATTCAAGTGCCGCTGACCAATAAGGTTGTAACTCAGCTAATTGAGGGTTATCAATAGGCTCTTGGAAATCGGTACCCGTCAGATATAACCAAAGTTGGTTATCTTTCGGCAAGATGGTTAAATCAAGCTCTTGGGTGTTAACACTAAAGCGATGGCGAGGCCCTAATTTAATTATATTACCGCCATCTTCGTAAATATCTGTTTTATCGCGTAGTGTGCGAATAGATTGGTCGCGCGCTGCTTTTAATCTAGCATCAATATCATCCGCTTTGACGTTATCATTGATTTCTCTTAGTTTTTCAATGATTTCACGCGTTTTTGTTGCCAATGGATCAGACGCAAAAAAGGCGTTTAATTCATCTTGAGACTGTAAACGTGCAGTGCGGCGTTGCAAACTATCTAACAGGCGGTCGGCTGCTGTTTGTAAGTTTTGTGAACGGCGTTGGCGTTCATCTAATAAGGCTTGCTTGTGCGACTCAAAGGTTTCTAGCAGCTCTTCGCGTTTGGCGAGAATATCTTCTAGGAACTCATCATGGCTGCTGAATTGGCTTTCTAACTCTTCTAATTGGACTAATAGCCTAGATAACTGGTCATCGCAGCGTTCAGGATCCGTGGAGAGTGATAGGGCATTTGTAATGCCTTGGCTAAATAGGCGGAATTGTGCGCCAAACTGAGCCACAGTCTCGACAGCACTTTGTGATTTACGTTTTTGTTGTAAACGAGCGCGTGACTGGTTTAATTGGGCATAAATTTGTGAAATTGCATCAATGATGTTGGTTTGTTGAGTCACATCATCAAATTTTAGCGAAGCCATTAGATTCGATAGCATATCCAAGTCGGCAGACATTTTTTCCATGCCATTCATTGGAATATCGAGCTGCGCACTATTTTGAGCACTCTCCATTTGCTCTTCAAACTGAGAAAGTTGCGTTTTAAATGGTTGTAGTGCTTTATCGCTCGCTAGGAAAGTCGCGGTAGTTTGAGAAACATACTGCTGTGCTTGCGTAATTTCTTCTTCCATCTGCGCGAGTTTCGTTAAATCCATATAGCGGAATTCGCGTAAGGAGATCAGGTGACCACGTTGGGCACTGAGTGCATTTAACCCATCAACAAACTGCTGAATATCATTCCAGCTTTCAGGTAATGTTAAAGACATCAGTGTCTTTTGCCGATTAACCGCTTCATTCATCGATTTTGCTGATTGCTGGCGGATACTCTCGACTTTTTCATACTCATCTAAGACCAATTCACTGGTTTGTGTGATCTCTTTGAGTAATTTACCGATACCTAAACATTGCTCGTCATTGAACCAATAATAAATATCAAGTAGGTTTTTCGGTTGTTGGCTCAGTTGTTCATAGCGGGCAACGGAAACCTGATTACCTTCAATTTCTTTAGCAATATGCAGAATTTCTGAGATGCCACGTACAAGATCAGCGTTACCAATGCGACCAAAAAAGCCCCCTCGCGCAGGCTGTTGATCGGCAAATTCTTCTGAATAGAAAGGGGTTTGCCAAACTTGCATCGGGTGAACTCGAGTGGCTTCGTCACCTTCACCTTCAAAGAGAACCATTTTCCCATCCTCAAGCATGGCATAACCATGCCCGATCAGCGGAATCGCCAGTTTTCGCTCAATCAAATTATAATTAAAGAGGGCGATACGACCTTGGTTTGGCGAATAGAAGACATACAGGACATCCTCACCGTTTGGGGAACGGCGCAAGCGACGAAAACGCATGCCATCCATAGGTTGATCAAAGGTTTTATACTCACCATTTTGTAAGTAATATCCACCTGGGAAAATAATGCCGTGGTCTTCGGGAAGCTGTACACATGCCTGACCAATCGCATCAATGCGTTGAGCTGTTTGAGTCAGTGTATTGTAGACGAGATAGCGCCAGTTCTCTTCGCGATAGGGTAATATTTTCAGTAAGATCAGGCTGCCTGTTTGGGCATATTCAATTTGGGCATCATCTAGGGATTGGTTTTTATCTAACACCGCTTCGCGATAAATGCCGAGGCCATCTTCTGTGTTATTTTCGCATTTTATGGTGAGGTCGCCACCAATAGTTTCAACGAAAACAGTATCTAAAATATTGATATGCGGAAAACGGCCATTAACCGTGTTTTCACGGGTTGTTTTCACCCATTCAAAGTCATAGGCAGGGGGAAGGGCGATGTCGCGTTCACCGCGGTTGTCGATATAATCGATTTTGCTTTTATCACTGGAGATAGACCAGCGGAAAACCCGCACATCGGTGATACGTTCACCAATTTGAAAGCTAGCTAATAGCTTACCATCACGTTCAACTAACTGTAGTAATTGGGTGTTTTTGTAATAGGTGTAAAGCTCAGTAAAATCTTGGATAAAGCGCGTATCACTGAGGAAGGTGCCGTCATAGGAGACCGCTTCAACATCAAACTCACCTTGGTTATCAATCAGTCGATACAGAGAAAACACATCTTCAATTTGTGTTTCTCTTTTGAGGCCAAGGAAAACGTTATAGCCAAATAGAAGCCATTCACCAACTCGGACAATATCCCTTGCTTGGCAATTATTTTCTGTGCGAATACGAATACGGCCAATAATATCCATTTGGCTTTGACCGAACTCTTGTAAACGACTGTCATTGAGTTGCGCTGCTTTTTGATGAAGCTGTTGCCCTTGTTCTGTAAGGCGTTTGCGTAATATTTCATATGCGCCGCCTTGCGCAACAGCACTATCCAGTATGTTTTGCTCGTGACTCGTATCCTGAATTGACATGCGTCGTTGGTTTCCTTGGCTATAACAAAAGACAAAAGTTGAAGGCATACCCGATATGTATGCCTTTGAACTAGGATGCTCGTTTACCGTTAAATGATTATTCGCTATGGTATGAGTGCCATACCGAGCCAGTAATATAATTTAAACACGTTAGAGCATACCCCATTAGAGCTGATCATCCGTTGGTGCTTCAGGTTTTGCCGAGACGGTTTTAACCTGCGGGTTTGCACCTTTTGCAGCCATAAAGCTGTTAATCAAATCTTGAACCTCAGGGTTTTTCAGTAAAGCTGCAATATCGATTTTCTTATCGTCTTTACGGTTGATCAGCTTTTCGACACTCTCTTTAGCAAAGCTGCTTTTATCCATAAAGCCATCAACAGCTTTACCTAAGCTAAGCGCTTTAGAGAAGGTATTAAAGAAGCTACCGTCACCGCCCACAATTTCGATATTGGTTTTGGTTAATGCAGCAGCCAATACATCGGCTTGCTCACGAGCAATCTCTTTATTTGCGTCAATTGATGCCATAGCTTGCTCAAACTCTTTCTCAAGACGCATACGGAACTCTTCATGAGCACGGGCAGTATCGCTGAGGTGATCCATGGATTTGAATTTATCGGTCAAGCCATCCGCTTCTGCTTTCAGACGTTGACGGATCACTTCGGCTTGTGCGGCACCTAATTGACCTTCCCCTCGAGCTTGGGCAGCCAGTTTCTCTTCAAGCACTTTCGCATCCGCCAAGCCCAGTTTTTCTTTCGCATTGGCTTGTTGCTCTTCACCGCGTGCTTGAGCGGCCAGTTTTTCTTCGAGGACTTTCGCTTCAGCAAAGCCTTGTTGTTGTTCAGCAAGCGCTTTTGCTTCCAACACTTGTGCTTCAGTTAAGCCTTTTTCTTTTAATCCACGCGCTTCTGCTAGGAGTTTCTCAGCGGTGATATTCGCTAGGACTAATCCCTCTTTTTCTTCCGCTTCGGCTGTGGCTTGACGTACTCGTGCTTCTGCGAGGCCGAGTGCAGCATGTTCAGCTTCAATCCCTTCTGCTAAGCGTTTTTTGGCTTCTGCTTGTTTTGCTGAAGCTTCAAGTTCCGCTTGTGCCATGGTGCTGATTTCTTCGGCTCTGTGTTTTGCACTCGCTTCATCGGCTTCGGCTTTCTTCACTTGGCGAACTAAAGACTCTTCCGCTTCTGCTTGAGCGTTGATAACGGTCACTTGTCTTAAGCGATCGGCTTCTGATACTTCACGTACCTCTTTGATACGCTCTTCTTCTTGGGCAACGCTTTTTTCAACGATAACGCGTTCACGGATCACGTTAGAAATATTTTTGCGTTCTTCTTCCAACGCTTTTTCTTTTTCAATACGTTGTAGTTCAACCTCACGTTCGCGGGCTACGATTTCGAGGTCACGAGCACGATTAACGCGTTCCTGTTCAATAGCAACTGCGCGGGTCCGGTTCTGCTGAGCAACTTCAACTTCACGCATGCGATTTTCTTCACGAATTTCAATTTCTTGCTGAGTTTGAATACGTGCTTGCTCTGCTTTTAAGCGCTCTTCTTCTTGTACGCGTAATGTTTCGGCTTGCTCACGAGCACGAATATTTTCAATCTCACGTTTTTGGCGAGCTTCTGCATCCGCTTGTTGGCGTTCAAGGGCTAGGCTTGCTTCACGGGTTTCCACATTTTTCTTTTGAATAGCCAGTTCTTGGTCGCGCTCTTTCTGGTTAGTTTCAATATTATGGATAGCGGTGATTTCAGTGATTTTACGGATACCTTCGGAGTCGAAGATATTATTTGGATCAAGAGCGGCTTTTGGCGTTTGTTCAAGGTAGTCAATGGCCACATCTTCAAGTGCATAACCATTGAGATCTTTACCGATAACATCCACGATACGATCACGGAAGTTCTGCCTATCTTCAAATAGCTTAGAGAGTTCAAACTGCTTACCAACCGTTTTGAGTGCTTCTGAAAACTTAGCGCTAAATAAGGTACTGACGGCTTGATGATCGGATGCGCGGTCGACCCCAATGGCTTTAGCCACTTTGAGTACGTCTTCAGTGGTCTCATTAACACGTAAATAGAAAGCGACAGTAATATCTGCACGTAAGTTGTCTTGGCAAATCAGGCCATCTTTACCGCGGCGGTCAACTTCCAAAGTTAAGAGAGAAATTCTCATAAACTCTTTTTTGTAGATGACGGGATAAACTAAAGCACCAGTAAAGTGAACTTTTGGTTGCGACGACATGTCGTTAACAATCAATGCAGTTCCTTGTGGGACCTTGATATAGAAGGCTTTAAATAGCCCAAAAAAGCCAAGTATGACTATGATGATGCCCCCAATAATGGTTAAAAAGGGCATTAGGTCAGCCAATTCCATATTTTCTCTCCATGGGTTTCGATAATGTCGTCGTTAAAGGTTCAAAATAGTGTTTATTACTGGCGAAATTCGTCTTCCGTCACCACATTGTAGCTGTGTGACACGGGGTCATAACTAATGATAACAACGCGGTCACCTCGCTTAATATTTTCAGTAGCAGCGGCACGAATTTGCAGAATTAACCCTGCACCACCATCTTCTAGTATGGCTTCGCCTTTATGTTCGGTGACTTCTCCTGAACGTACGGTGGCGAGTTTACCCATTAATCGTTGGGCTGTTTTTGGCGTATTAGATTTAGCCAATTTCTCACGTAATGGTTTTAAACATAGGGCGGTTAAGTGGATTGAAATAAAGGATATAACGAAGAATACAGTGAAGCCGACAAGGTAGCGTAGTAGTGTAATATCAATAAAACGAATAAACCAATGAACACTAAAGTAACTTAATAACCAGCCAAATAGTGTAAATAAGGTCAGAATAATCGTGACTGGAATACCTGCAAGCCCGAGTTTTGTGAGCCAGCCAGCAAACCCTGTAGCATCAAAGCCGCCACCATCAACGGATGTATCAACATTAAATAAATCAATATCTAATAATCCAAAAGCGGCGCATAACCAATAAAACATAACAATAATAAGTAGGCCGCTAAAAATAATGACGGGGAAGGTCAGACAGTTTTGTAGAAACAAACTCATAAATGTTCTCTCTATAATATTTAGAGTTTCAATTTTGTTATTACCATTACCGTTAACTTAATCATATCAATTTCAATGATTTTCAGTATCGGACTAGTCTTTATTATCTGGCTGATTTTCATGAGTTATTTATGAAATTTTTCTAAGTATCATCAATGACTGATAAAAACGGGCTAGATAGGAGTTATTTTGCCATTAATTGTTAATAAAAGATAATGAATCATAACAGCAATATGTAAGATTATGTTATAACTTATTGAAACCGTAGAATTAAAAAACTCTGAAAAATGCATCAATATAAAAATATTATTTTTTAAATTATCTTTTTCTAGTGATAAACAATAAAATGGTTATTAATAAAAGAAAAAAGTGAGATTAAAGGCGTGCTATAGATTCAAAAACACAGTAAAGCAGCCCATTTCCATGGTCAGCTAGATATTCGTCAATTCACATCAGGCATTGCAATTTTTACCTACAATTTGTGACCTTTAACTTAACTAGCATTATGAAAATAGCTTACATACATACGCGTCATTACGCCATAACTGAGTTAGGTTTGCTTGATATATTTGACATATTTTATCGGAGTCTATTCGATAAAATAGCAATAAGTGGCTGAATGATGAAAAATTCCTCGTTCAGCCAAAATATCACTAACATCGGCATAGCTCAGAGATATTGAATCATAGCTACGTATACACAAAGGGTGATAGAGGGAGCAAAATACTTCCATTTAAAATCATTCAGTGACATGGTTATTTTCCTAAATAATGAGCAATAACGTCACACCAATGCACTTTTTGCAATAAGCGCCTTTAATCCCTATATCCTAAAGTGACAATCTTAATTCCTTTACTTTTACAAATGAGGCTTCGGTTTGCACCTTAACAACTAACATCGAGTTATATTGTTCATAGTTGTATGGTTGTATACTTATGCTAAAGAGATTATTTAGCGCTTTGCAATCCGATAATATTACAAGTAGATATACTTGAAAGTTCATTTCAATATTAAAAAAACCAATTACGTCATTTTTAAATTCATTTAATGCGTTAATTTCCGGATCACCATAGAAAATTTGAGATGTTGACATGACGTCTTCTATAGTACTAACACAGTCTTGCAGGACACTTATTTGTAACGATATATCATTAATGACATTAGATGAATCAAGTTGCATTTTAGAGAATGCTTCACGACAACTAGATATGTCATTCATATTTATAAAATTGGATATTGATTTAAGTTCATTAATCCAATTTTGGATTTGAGCTGATGAAGCCTCAATAACTTTCTCGCATACAAGCATTGAATTATTAATTGCGATGATTATTTTCTGGGCATAAAAGGGCAAGTTCCATTGCGAATTATTATACTTGCTTAATATACCAAGATAATTAAACATTAGGCTTTTATAATTTAAAATGTTCATACCTTCACCTTATGATTGAGTTAATTTTACTTCATGTTATTAACTTCCTATGCTATTTTTAGTACTGATTTTTAATTAACATTAATTAAATCATAAGTTAACTTTTTAGGGTTGATGACATATTCAACACCACTCATTTGCGATTTAATTGTATCAGTATCTTTTAATACGATTTTAACTTGGTTATTAGCACTAGATAAGAATAATTCTCTAACATTATCCGTATTGATAATTCCCATATTTAGGTCACTAATAAGGTTATCTATATCATTAGAGAGAAACTGCCATGCATTTGACATTTCAAGTGAAGCTTGAGCTGCTTGTGATATACAAGTTGCCAGTTGCGCATTTCCCGTTGAACATGCTTGAGCGACTCTAACCTCATTTTTCAAATTAGCATCTTCAATTAATAACTTCTCTTTCAATCTAAGGTCACCCTGAAGTTTAAGTACCGCACCTATAACACCAGCAAGACCTGTTGCTATTGCCACCGCCCCTCCAATCACCATGCTTACTGCCGCCCCTCCGGTAACGAGGGAACCCACAGCCCCCACAATAATAGAAAAGAACCCTCCAGCAATACCTAAAGCACTAATCGTTATACCGGCTTGATCAGCAGCTATTTGTGTTTGTATATTGAGTATATTATTTCTATTTTGAGACAGCGCACCGTTATCACCTAGTATCGCGGTGTTTAATCTATCAACAACATCATAGAAACTCGCTACACTATTATCTAGCTTATGGCTAAATTGTGATAAGAGTGTGCTAGTTACATTCGCCTCACTTGCATATTTGTTTGATTGATCTCTAATCGCACCTAAAATATTTAGCCAATCAGAAATACTTTTTCCCGCCGGAACTTGGGATGCTATTGAATTATGAATTGTATAGTAAGCACTAATGCTGGAAATATTCCTAATTATCATTGGTTGTATTGTATCAAGATAATATTTTGCATTTTCTTTTGCTGTGCCTAATGCAGAATTGACATCTTGCTGTAAGCTAATTAATGACGGATTATTAGTGAAATTCACTAATGGCTGTTGCATAACGGAACGACAACTACTTTGTACAATCAAATCAAAACTAGATTGTTTTTTGTTTGCACTATTTATAGCTAAAGGAGATTGATTAAAATCCATGATATACCTCATTAATGTAATGCGATGCTTTATTTCATACGATTTAATTAATCATATGAAATAGAGAGATTGTTTAGTAATATCGGAGTTATCTTTTGCCATGATAATCACAGCCACTACATCAATTGATATTTTAAAAATATCTGATAAGTGATATTATGCGTTTAGAGTTTAAAAGACTGGCTTATCTGATAACCGATAAGGTCTGCTAAGGCGACTAATAAATTTAATGACTCCTAGCAATATGTGAACATATAGTTCATGATTTAATTTAATCATGAATCATAATTATTTTTTTGTGATGAAGTTGGCAAAAAATCAATTATAATGTCTTTATTATTATTTTGTCGTATTTATAGTTCACAACTAGTAAGCGATGGTAAAGTGATTTAATCAATCAACTAATAAAAAATAGGCATGTCGCTAGCCCTATTTCATTGTCTAATAGTTAGACAGCTTACCCTTATATGTTGATGATAGCTCACCAGCTTCGTTAATATGATGGACTGTTTTCACTTAGTTAAATTGCGAATGCTTATGATGTTATTCGATTATTTAAGATAATTTCTGACTGGTTAAAAGGGAGGCTATATTATAATTAACCGTATGTTTAATTTATTTTTGAACCTTAAGTCAAATGAATTTAATCATTAATTGAAGATTTTCTTGTTGATACTGGTAAATAAAAATATCAATAAAAACAATATGTAGCATTAATAAGTTGAGCTTTGATAAAAAATAAACGCACCATTTTTAACAGTGACAATAATCATTTGATAAAGAATAGGCTATTGCCATTAATTTGCGTTCAATAAATCTATCTGTCTATTGATAGACTGGGGGTGTTTGTCGAGGAGATGCTAAAAATAGTCATGCCAGATGTGAATTGGCGAATCTCTTTTTGGCCATTAATATGGGGCGTTTTACGGTGTTTTGGTTCCCGATCTCATTATTTAAAAACTGAAACAACGAAAAGAGACACGGTGTATTTAGCGCTGCTTCAGTTTTTTAGTATGAAAAAATTTAAATAGAATTAATCAAGTAAGTTTAAACACGCAGCACCTCTTGCACCACCGGAGTCACCATATCGTGCTTTTTCAATGGCAGGGAGATTCGCGATACCATACAAATACTGAGGCAAAACATCAGGCAGAAGTTGGTAAATACCATCAAATTGCGATAATCCGCCACCAATCACCACTAAATCAGGGTCTAGTATGGTCAATACTTGACCTAAAAACATCCCTAATAAATCGATATAGCGTTCAACATGCTGTTTTGCATTGCGGTCGCCTTGGTAGTAAAGCTGGATAATTTCAATCGCTGATTTTTGTTCACCTGTAAATGAGGTATAGATGCGTTCAAAACCTGGGCCGGACAAATAGGTTTCAAAGCAAGCAGGTTTACCACAACCGCACATGACTTCCGGAACTTGGTTTCCAAGTAAACGAGCGCCCTGTAAGGTCACATTCATATGACCAATTTCGCCAGCAATGCCATTTTTACCGGGAAGGGCTTTACCGTGGGTGACAAAGCCGCCACCAACGCCAGTGCCTAATATCAGACCAAGTACCGTTGGGTAATTTTTAAACTCAGGCGCCCAAGCTTCTGAAAGCGCAAAACAGTTAGCATCGTTCTCTACTTTGACTGGGCGTTGTAAGGTATCGGCTAAGTCATAGACCAAAGGCTGATATTTAGCGGCGGGTACATTTGTAGTAAATACCGTTCCTTTCTCGTGGTTGACAATACCGGGTATGCCAACTCCCACCTTTCCTTGACCGTTAAATTGAGTATCAGCTTCTTCAGTAAGATGACGAAAAGCATTAAGGAGAGCTTGATAATCATCTTTTGGTGTTGGTACGCGTTTTTGCCAAATGGGGTTGAGTGATTCATCAAACACAGCAAGTTCAATTTTTGTACCGCCCATATCAAAGCCGTAATACATAGGTATCTCCTTAATGGTGACAATTATCTAATACGCTTAGTATCACTTTGATAAGTCATAAATGGTAGCGTTTGAGGCTGATTATATAAAAGTTTTTAGTCAGATAATGCGGCTTTGCTGCTAGACATTGTTTTTGTTCATGTTAAAGAAAGCGCAGATTTTGCCGTGGCAGTGTAGGGAGGGCAATAAGAGGCTAGTTGTATGGACAAACGAGCCTCCTGTTGTTTTTTTAGACGGTTTAAGGTTCGCTGATTAATATTGATTTGTTCTGTGGATTAAAGTTTTTATAAATAAAATGATGCAATTCCATCGCAATAATATGATGGATTTCTTGGGTTGGATGTACCTCGTCAACAAATACATAGTGAGGGTCGATTTCTAAGGGAGCGTTCCCGAAGATGTACCCATGTGAAAAAGCCTTGTTTACCTCATAAGATCCCGGCTTTCTGGCATTTATGTTATTGACGACATTCATAATGTTATCCATGGTGTTATTGACGTCAAAGAACATGATCCGACAAGGTTGCTGTAAATTCATAAGCTCAACGAGTTGTCTAAGTTTATGATTATGTTCAATAGAAATACGTTGCATTTCCTGTCGGTATTTGGGTTTTTTCTCTGCGACCTTTTTGGCGTAAGGGGTTTGAGAAAGGTCGGGTATCCCCATGACTAAAATTTGCCTAGCGCCTTTTTGCACCATCTTCTCAATTGATTTTTTTTGACTCAAAACGACGAAATTCACGTCTGTTTTATGATAAGTGAGATAATCATTGGCACCGATAAAAACAATGACTAAATCCTTTTCGGTAAAATTTAACCCTTTTATCTGTTTTTCCATATTAGAGAGAAACCTAAATTTAGGGGATGACGTTGAATAAGATGCACAAGGTGCCCCACCTTCCGCCCTATTAATAAGCGTCACTTTCGGGTCGTGAGATATCCCTTTATGGAATGCCACGCTTTGCATGATGCTTGGCATTGTCAGAAATTCGGTCCATACGCTGCCATTAGTAAACTTACCTTTATAGTATTGAGAGGAGCGGGGGATAAGCCCTTTTGACTTGTGATACATCCTCTTTTCTGAGTCAGACAAGCTATCACCAATCACAATGACTCTGTCAAAATAATCAATAATGGATTTTTTCGGGTCATTTTCCATTGATAAAAGGCTATCTAAGTTTGAAGTATGCACGTTGTGGTGTGGCGGAAAGGTCTTTTGGTACTCCATAGCCAATTGGAACATTTTGCCGGGGATCCTGCTTTCTATTTTCTTTTCACCACTGAGTGTGGCATGTACTTTGGGGGCAGAAGATTTTATCTTATTTTGTATACTCTTAATCGAACCTAGTAGCGTGTCAGTGAAAGAAGGTTTTATCTGTTTAGCGACAGTATGCTGAGAAGTAATTGATTCTACGTTCATTGATTTACTCTATTAGTTGTTTTGATGATTAATAAAACTATCAACTAATAGTTGGTCTAAATATCAAATAAAGATTATAGCTCCCTATAAAATCAGTGCGTTTTATAGTAAAAACATTCATTTCCACAATAAAAACAAATATTTAATAATTTTTTAGTGTTCCTTTTCAATAAAAGGATTGCATCGCTATTTAAAAGTGTATATTGTTACATTATAACATAACAATTAGGGGCGTTATGATGAAATCTGGGATCCATCCTCAATATCGAACCGTCGTGTTTCACGACACCAGTGCTGATGCTTATTTTAAAGTTGGTTCAACGATTAAAACGGAAAAAACAATAGAGTTTGAAGGTGAACGCTTTCCATATGTCACTTTGGATGTCTCTTCACAGTCACACCCGTTTTATACCGGTAAACAAAAAATGATTTCACAAGAAGGGAAAACCGCGCAGTTCCAGAAACGTTTTGCTCGCTTCCTATCAAAAGAGGAGAAATAAACGTGAAAGTCTTGAGTTCATTAAAAACCGCTAAACAGCGCCACCCTGATTGCCAAGTCGTTCGTCGGCGTGGTCGTGTTTATGTGATTTGCAAAACGAATCCACGTTTTAAGGCGGTACAGGGTTGTAGAAAGAAACGTTAAGCTTATCTAGGAACTGTTAGTGATTGATTTTCTTGACTTCAGTTTTCCTGCGCCATCGCGGCAGTCCTGTGTCGCGATGGTTTTTTTTCATTAGCCCCTCTACGTTTAGCCTTTTGCGCGTAGGGTATAAGCGCCAAGATAGGGGGATCATTAGGCACATTTCTAATCTTCTTACTATTAGTGAATAAATTCACTTGCACACTGGTTCATATTTTGTCAGCTTTAATGTACCCAATAAATTTTTTGTTTCTGCTGAGAGCAAAACCTGTTTTCGGATGGAGCAGAGCATTTATTCGGGGGGAGAATTTTAAACAGACAGGGTGAACATAATGAAAAATGTAGGATTTATCGGCTGGCGAGGTATGGTCGGTTCAGTTTTGATGCAGAGAATGGTAGAAGAAGGTGATTTTAATGCAATTCATCCTGTATTTTTTACCACCTCGCAACATGGCGCTGAAGCGCCAACTTATGGTGGGCATCGCGGAACGCTGCAAGATGCGAATGACATTGATGCATTAAAAGCGCTAGATATCATTATTAGTTGCCAAGGCGGTGATTATACGAATGATATTTACCCTAAATTACGTGCATCAGGCTGGGAAGGCTATTGGATTGATGCGGCATCAGCCTTACGTATGAAAGATGATGCGATCATCATTCTCGACCCCGTCAACCAACAACATATCCAAGATGGACTGAATAAAGGCATTAAGACCTTCGTTGGTGGTAACTGTACGGTCAGTTTGATGCTAATGTCGCTAGGCGGCTTGTTTACCAATAACCTCGTTGAATGGGCTTCTGTCGCAACATATCAGGCAGCTTCAGGGGCTGGCGCGCGCAATATGCGTGAACTATTAATGCAAATGGGTGCATTACATAATCAAGTGGCTAAAGAGCTACAAGATCCTGCATCGGCCATTTTAGATATTGAGAAAAAAGTGACCGACTTTACTCGTAGCGGCACCATGCCAACCGATGCGTTCGGGGTACCTTTGGCAGGCAGTCTGATCCCATGGATTGATAAAGCGCTAGAAAATGGCCAAAGCCGTGAAGAGTGGAAGGGCCAAGCGGAAACTAACAAAATTTTGGCAACAGGTAGTAATATTATCCCTGTTGATGGTTTATGTGTACGTATTGGTGCATTACGTTGCCATAGCCAAGCATTCACATTAAAACTGAAAAAAGATATCCCGCTCAATGAAGTTGAACAGTTGCTGGCTTCTCACAATGAATGGGTGAAAGTCGTCCCGAATGATCGTGAAATCACCATGCGTGAGCTGACACCTGCTGCGGTGACTGGCACATTGAGTACCCCTGTGGGCCGCCTGCGTAAACTGAATATGGGGCCAGAATATCTGTCTGCCTTCACCGTCGGTGACCAACTGTTGTGGGGTGCTGCCGAGCCACTACGTCGTATGCTAAACATCCTACTATAAGCCATATAGACATATTAATCTGCACCTCACATCCAACGTGGAGGTGCAGTTTTTTATCTTCTTTTCTGCTCCGCCAGTCTGTTCAAATAGTCCTGTAATAGCATTAGCCTCTTTGGATTATCGTGGTTATTACTTAATCGCTGAATGATTCGCTCTAGCTTGTTTGCATCGATTTTGTCGTGTTGTAAGCGAAAAACTAATGCATTTAGGGCGCGTTTTTTTGAGGGTTGATGCATAAATTGTTTATGCAGTATAACTAAAATCAACCAGATACCTTGCCTTACCTCGAAGAAATCAAGTGTAGCAGAGAAAGACTGCTCGCTTTTTTTGGCAAGTATTAACCCATTTAATAAACGATGCATTAGGCGCGTTGTTGATGGTTTATGGCCTTGAATAAGCTGTGCAACCCCTTGCTTAAATTGTTGATCAGCCAGTTGAAGCAGATGTTGGTAACGTTTTTGGGGGTTAGTCGGATAAATCCACATAAAGGCAATCATAGCCACAAGAGGTCCACAGACAATCGCAATCGCATTCCCCACACTGGTTGTAAAAGAAATTGAAAATGGGTAGCTAGGTTGCAGTAAGATCAGTGAAACCATTATGTAATCAAAAGCAATAAATATTAATCGGCTATGAGCAAAAATAATGATGCCGCTAATGATGACAGGGATAATTAACAAGGTCATTTGCCATGATGAGCTTGCAAAAGGCCACAGGCACCAACTGCAAATTAAAGCGGCAATAGCCCCCAAAAATTGCCCCGTGAAAACATTTTTCATGAACTTATCGGGGTAATCAAATGAAGCAAATATGGTTAGCATCACTGAAAGGCCTAAAGTGAGATAAGCCAGTGTCTGCCATTGTGTTAATAGCCAAAGCACCCCAACCACACCAATGGTGATAAATGACCGCGAAAATGCATGCCATGCCGAAATCTTGTCTTGATGTAATTTGAGCTTATCGACTCGGCTTTCACGCTTTATCGAGGTGCCTTTAATTGCGTAATAGAGCGTGACCAAAAGATTTTTTAAGGGGCCATTTGGGCAAAGTGATAATAAGTGTTTCCACTCTCTTTCTGACGGCTCTTGGTCTGGAAAGGGGAATGCGGCAATCGATTTAAATTGCGTTAAATGCAGTAATATTTGGCTTTGGGCAATTAATCGTTGCCGTGCTTGAGTCACCTGTTTTCGATGGTAGCGCCAACCAATACGGTTTGCTTCTAACTGCTCATCATAGCTTGCGATTTGCTGCCAGAGATGATGAATATCATCTGGTTTAATCGCTTCTTTCTTATGTAAGGCTCGATGTAAAATAGTATAAAACTGTTGATTTATCTGGTTTTTTAAAACAGTTATAGGTGCTTGGTCTCGCTTTGGCGTGAATAGATAATTAAAAATCACAGCAGAGAGAACGCCGACCAAGATAGTCCATAGCCTATCCCAAGCCACCAAAAAGATATTGTTTGAGTCATGTACGCTAAGCATGCTTACCATCACGGCAGAATAACCTGCGAGTAACGTACCATAAGCCACAAATCCTTTTTGGAGTTGCCCAATACCGCTACACGTCCCTAACCATACGGCAAGCCCAAAGATAAACAGTAGCGGGTGGATAAAATGCAGGTAGATGAGTAGTACCCCAGCGAGTACACCACTGACAGTACCGGCAAAACGCCACCAACTCTTTTCGAGTAAGTTTTCACGCCAAGGCTGAGCAGATGCCCACACAGTCATCGCTGCCCATTGTGGATGGACAAGCTGAAAATATTGAGCAACAAACAGCGCAATAATTGAGGCGCAAGCAGTGATTGTGGCAAAGCGTAAGCGATCTGAATTAAAACCTAAACGCTGCAACAAAGCATTATTTTGTGACATAAAGTATTGAATATGGGTAATATCTGCGTGTGAATAGTAAGATTAGTTGATATTATCAACTAAATGGATAACAGATTATTAACTAATTAGTTGATAAAATCAACTAATGGGGTATTTATGCGGACAGACCAAGCGCGTGTTTTTGGGATAATTAGCCGTGCAGCCCATCGCTATATGAAATGGATGGGGGAGCCTTATGGGATCAATGCGATTGAGTGTTTGATGTTACTTCATATTCAGCAATATGATGAATCGACGCTTGAGCAAATCTCGCGTGCAATGGTGATTGATAAGTCGGTGACAACGCGCGGGATCAGTAAATTCCTTGAGCAAGGATGGGTCGAAAAGAAGAGTAGCTTAATTGACAAGCGTGCTTACCATATCTCGCTAACGGCGATTGGGGAGCAAATTGTTGAGGAGCTGAATGATAAATTAAATAAGTGGAATGATTACTTGGCGGCAGATTTAACGGAACAAGACGCTGAGCAACTATTTGGTTTTCTTGACAGTCTGGCAAAGAATGCCGTTGATATTTCTATTAAAGATTTCCCTGAACGGTTTACGGATAACCAAGAGTGATGCACTCGCTCCAATGATTTTAGAGCGAGCCATTGCCTGATTATTGTGGTGATGTCTGTTCTGAGGGGAGCGTATTGAGCTCCAATAAGTTCCGATTACCATCAATCATGGTGATCGTTTTCTGTGGCTGATAGCACTCGCGTAGTGGAGATAAACAGGCTTTAGAGGAGCGCTGTTGTATTCCTAACCAATCACTCATTAGCCAATAATTATTCGCGGTAGAATAGGGCTGATTGAGGGCGGTTTCGTTCAATACAGGTTTGGACGCACTCTGGCTGTACCATATAAACAGGGGAATTTCATAGGCCTCTTTGCGTGGGCTATTGACACCATGGTGGTAGTGAATGTTACGGTCACTGTCTAATCGCTGTAAGGCATGATCAGAAAAATACATGACGGTTGCAGCCTTACCATCTAATTTTTGCAAGATCTTATCGATAAATTTATCGGTATAGGCAATCGAACTATCATAACAGTTATCATCCTCTTGCTTGCTAAATTCTTGGTATTGGTCTTCAGGGAAGCGATTACAGGATGGTTCATGACTACCATAGGTATGTAATACAATCAGTTTTTTCTTTTTCCCATTCTGCGGATCATCGCTAATGGCTTGGTCGAAATAGTCTAAAATCTCTTCATCGTAACCGACAAACTCATTCCATTTCTTGTGTTTTGCCATGCTAGCAATGGTGGAGATAACGCTGGTTTTTTTATTGGTTTTACCTTGATTGCTGATCCAATAGGTATCAAAGCCCGCATGGTTAGCTAAGGCAATAATGTTATCAGCATAGTGCTGCTTATCCTGCATCTGTGAAAAGCTAATGTTTGAGAGAGACACTGGCACCGATAGGATGGTGACTGGTGCAGGCGAATAGGCCTGATTAAACAGCAGCATTTGTGGTTTACGGCGGTTTAAATTGGGTGTTGTATCGTATTGATAACCATAAAGGCTTAGGTGGTCTCGGCGTACCGATTCGCCAATGATCAAGACATAAACATCGGCAGCAGTTTCTTTTTTATCGTATTGATATTGAACAGTATAACTGGATATCTTCCGAATGCCTCTATTTTCATATAAATTTCTGATCAGTGCAGACGCGTTATAAAAAGGGGTGTGAGAGAGATATTGTTCCCCTAAAAGTAGATAGCTATCTTGTTTCGCGAATAACGCGGAATAATAGGTTGGGATCAACACAAGATAACCACAAAATACCCCCAAGCTTGCCCAAGTGACTTTGCAATTGAGGTATTTAGCACCTTGACGAATACTCAAAAAATAAACAGCGAAAACAATAATATAAAATAGAACATAGTATTTGTTGTAGGAGAGCATGCCTACAGTTTCACTGCTATTGGTGTTGATAAATGTTTCGGCAATCGACGAGGAAAAGCGGATATCGTGTTTTTGATAAAAGAAAAATGAAACGGAGAGGTTGAGCGCCCATAAAAAGGTAACAAATACCGTGATGATTTTCCCAGCCAGCGTGCGGTAGATCCCCGCACAAAGCAACATAACTAATGCGCCCGTTACGGTGATCGCGAGCTTGGAAAGTAAACTAATATCACCACCCAATAGTGCGGGTATAGCGGAAATCAGCAAAAAGTAAATTAAAGTGATAAATAAACGCATAGTGATAATGATTGGTTATATCTAATTTAAAGATTTAATTGGGTATTATTTTTAATTAAGTTAATTAGGTATGTATTAAGCGTTTATAACATAAAAAAAGAGAGTTTAATCAATATACAAGGGGTAAAAAACTGTAAACTAGCGTTATGTTAAGTCATGGATAAAAGAAAACCCTATGTTTTCACACAGGGTTTTCAAGCTGATAACGGTTTTTTCTCGCCGCAAATTAGATATCAATATTTGCCGCTTTCAGAGCATTCTCTTCGATAAAGGCACGACGAGGTTCAACGGCATCACCCATCAAAGTGGTGAACAGCAAGTCGGTTGCGATAGCATCTTTTACGGTGACGCGCATCATACGACGTGTATCAGGGTTCATAGTGGTTTCCCAAAGTTGCTCAGGGTTCATCTCACCAAGACCTTTATAACGTTGTACCGATAGGCCACGACGTGACTCACGACTTAACCACGCCAGCGCTTCCTCGAAGTTTTTGATATTCTGGCGGCGTTCACCACGTTCGATATAAGCACCTTCTTCAATTAGGTCGGCAATCATGTCACCTAAATGGGTGATGCGGCGGTATTCGCTACCGTGAACAAAATCAAAGTCGAGATTGTAGTCAGTATCGACGCCATGAGTACGGATACGAATGGTCGGTTCAAATAGCTGACGTTCGCGATTTTCCTTGATGGTATAGCTGTAAGTACTACCAAGCTGCTCATTGTCTTCTAAGCGTTGAACTAAGCCTTTAGTCCACTCTTCGACTTGTTCACTGCTTTTCAGAGCTTCTTCCGTCAAGGTAGAGTGATACACCAAGCTATTCAGTAATGCTTGTGGATAGAGCCGCTCAAGACGACGAATGATCTTGTGTGCAGCATTGTATTCAACAACCAGTTTTTCTAGCTCTTCGCCTTTCATCGCCGGTGCATCAGCACTTAGATGTAGCGCGGCTCCATCAAGTGCAATAGAAATGAGATACTCATCCATCGCATCATCATCTTTGATGTATTGCTCTTGCTTACCTTTTTTCACTTTGTACAGTGGAGGCTGAGCGATATAAACATGACCACGCTCAACAATTTCAGGCATTTGGCGATAGAAGAAGGTCAATAACAGCGTACGGATATGCGAACCATCGACGTCAGCATCCGTCATGATAATAATGCTGTGATAACGCAGTTTATCTGGGTTATATTCATCACGCCCAATACCGCAGCCTAAAGCGGTGATCAACGTAGCGACCTCTTGTGAGGAGAGCATCTTATCGAAACGCGCTTTCTCAACGTTAAGAATTTTACCTTTTAGAGGCAAAATAGCTTGGTTCTTGCGGTTACGGCCTTGTTTTGCAGAGCCGCCCGCGGAGTCCCCTTCCACAAGGTAGAGTTCAGAAAGTGCTGGGTCGCGCTCTTGGCAGTCTGCCAGTTTGCCCGGCAAACCCGCCAGATCTAAGGCGCCTTTACGGCGAGTCATTTCACGTGCTTTACGTGCTGCCTCACGCGCACGCGCTGCATCAATAATTTTACCAACAACAATTTTTGCGTCAGTTGGGTTCTCTAATAGATACTCAACAAACCGTTCATTCATCATGGTTTCAACGGCTGTTTTCACCTCAGAAGAAACGAGTTTTTCTTTTGTTTGTGATGAAAACTTAGGATCAGGCACCTTAACAGAGATAACCGCGATCAAGCCTTCACGGGCATCGTCACCGGTTGCACTGACTTTAGCTTTTTTCTGATAGCCTTCTTTATCCATGTAGTTGTTGAGTGTACGTGTCATTGAGGCACGGAAGCCTGCAAGGTGAGTACCCCCATCACGCTGTGGAATATTATTGGTGTAGCAATAAACGTTTTCTTGGAAGCCATCGTTCCACTGCATGGCGATTTCAACACCAATACCATCTTTCTCAGTTGAGAAGTAGAATACAGATGGGTGAATTGGGGTTTTATTGCGGCTTAAATACTCAACGAACGCTTTAATTCCACCTTCATAGTGGAAATGGTCTTCTTTGCCATCACGTTTATCAATCAGTCTGATTGAGACACCAGAGTTTAAGAATGACAGTTCGCGCAGACGCTTAGCTAAAACGTCGTATTCAAATTCAGTGACGCCTTTGAAGGTGTCTAAGCTTGGCCAAAAACGGACGCGAGTTCCGGTTTGATCGGTTTCACCAACAACAGTTAGTGGGCCTTGTGGCTCACCGTGGCAATAAGTTTGTTCATGAACTTTACCATCACGGCGGATAGTGAGCTCTAATTTTTCGGATAAGGCGTTAACAACAGAAACCCCAACTCCGTGTAGACCGCCGGAGACTTTATAGGAGTTATCGTCAAATTTCCCGCCCGCATGCAGTACCGTCATGATAACTTCTGCTGCTGATACCCCTTCTTCCTCATGGATACCTGTTGGAATACCACGACCATCATCTTGAACAGAGACTGAGTTATCAGCATGGATTGTGATCACGATGTCGTCACAAAAACCGGCGAGGGCTTCGTCGATAGCGTTGTCGACAACCTCGAAGACCATGTGATGAAGACCTGTACCATCGTCGGTATCACCGATATACATGCCTGGGCGCTTACGCACGGCATCCAGCCCTTTTAATACCTTGATACTTGAGGAGTCATATGTATTCGACATCAACGTTTCCCGCTATATTTATTCCTGTGGTTTAACTTCTATTTTGCCATGTTCTACGCTAAACATCTTGCTATTTACATCAATCATGTCTTTAACTTGCTCAGGTGTTATTGCACTAACAAACACTTGAGCTTGCGTAGCCTTAAGCCGAGCAGCCAATAATTGACGGCGTCCCGAATCAAGTTCTGAGGCAAAATCATCCAGTAGATACAGGCATCTTTGCCCGCTCTGTTGGGTGAAAAACTCACCCTGCGCTAACCTTAATGCGCACATTAAAAGTTTCAATTGACCGCGTGAAAGCATATCTTCCACAGGGGTTCCATTCGCCCTGATCCGCAAATCAGCTTTATGTGGCCCAGAGGCGGTATAGGTTAACATTTTATCACGCTCAAATTGGCGTTCTAATAGCTCTGAATAATCGATTTCTTTATCCCAACCGCGTTGAAAAGAGACCGATAATACAAATTCAGGCAAAAATTGTTGGCAGGTTTGCTCAATATTTTCCGCAATACCTGCAATATATTCACTACGCCATTGGCTGATTTGCTCTGCAAGCGGAGCTAATTGCTGATCCCAATGGCGTATTTGTTCATAGCGACTGACCTGCCGTAATGCAGCATTGCGTTGCTTTAATAACCGTTTTAAGTCTGACCAAACGGAAAAAAACAACGGTTCGTTATGAAAACAGCCCCAGTCGATAAATGCACGTCGATACTTAGGGCCACCGTTTAGTAAGGTAAACCCTTCTGGGGTAATTAATTGCATTGGCAGTAATTTTGCCAGTTCTGCAATTTTATGACCGTCTGTGCCATCAATTCTGACTTTACTGTCACCCTCACGGTTTTTACTCAACCCTAACGACAATGCTTTGCGCGATGCATCCAGATGGCCTAATTTCCCATGTAGGATAAATTGAGCCTGTTCGTGGCGGATCACGCGGTTCGCTTGGATACTACGAAAAGCACGACCATGTCCCAAGGTGTATATCGCTTCAAGCACACTGGTTTTGCCGCTCCCATTGGGGCCAATTAAAAAATTGAACCCATTAGCTAAAGCGAGATCGGCATCTTCAATGTTACGAAAATCGCGGATCAATAAACGCGAAAGGATCATAAAACGATTACAAACGCATTGGCATAACAACGTAAACAGCCGCGCTACTTGCGGAGTCTTCAATTTGAACACTCGACACAGCATCGGTTAAAAACAGAGTGACGTTTTCACTCTTCAGGGCATTGAGCACATCAAGGATATAGCTAACGTTAAAGCCTATTTCCATTTCAGTACCCTGATAATTCACATCAACAATCTCTTCCGCTTCTTCTTGCTCTGGGTTGTTTGCCGTAATGCGTAACTGATTTTCACTGAAATATAAGCGAACGCCACGGAATTTTTCATTCGATAAGATGGCCGCGCGTGAAAATGCTTGCTTGAGCAGATCACAACGAGCTTCTAATGTCTTATCCGGGTTTTTCGGCAGAACACGACGATAATCAGGGAACCTGCCATCAACCAGTTTTGAGGTGAAAATAAAATCACCCACATGGGCACGAATATTATTACTGCCTATTTGCAATTGGACAGGGGTATCACCGCCATCCAAGAGGCGCATTAACTCAATGACCCCTTTGCGTGGCACGATGACCGAATGTGAAGGTAAATCTTGCCCGATATCCATCGCACATACAGCAAGGCGGTGCCCATCGGTTGAAACGGTTCTTAATAACTGGCCTTCGGTTTCAAATAGCATGCCGTTGAGGTAATAACGGACATCTTGATGAGCCATTGAAAACTGAGTGGCTTCGATTAAGCGTTTGAGGATTGACTGTGGAAGCGAAAACTCCACCTCACTTTGCCAATCATCTAAATTCGGGAAATCTGTGGCTGGTAATGTCGATAGTGAAAAACGGCTACGCCCTGAGCGAACAAGCAGCCTGTCATCATCGAGTTCTACACGAATTTCAGAACCTTCAGGAAGCCCACGCCAGATATCAAAAAACTTGCGTGCTGGAACGGTGGTTGCTCCAACGTCATGCTCCTGCGTTAAAGGAACATGGGCCATCATCTCCATTTCTAAGTCGGTTCCGGTTAATAGCAAAGCGCCTTCTTTAACTTGTAAAAGAAGATTACCTAAAATAGGTAGCGTTGGACGCCCACCTAATGGACCACTAACCTGTTGCAACGGTTTTAATAACTGCTCGCGTTCAATAGTAAATTTCATAGCAATTAAGATGATAATGTTCTGATTAAGTTAGAAAAATCCTCTTTGATGTCATGGCTTTCTTCCCGCAATTGTTCAATTTTACGGCAAGCATGCAATACCGTTGTATGATCACGGCCACCAAAGGCATCCCCGATTTCAGGCAAACTATGATTGGTCAGTTCCTTCGCCAACGCCATCGCCATCTGGCGCGGACGGGCGACAGAGCGAGAACGACGTTTAGAAAGTAAATCCGCAACTTTTATTTTGTAATATTCAGCCACAGTTTTCTGAATGTTATCGATAGTTACCAGTTTTTCTTGTAGTGCTAGCAAATCTCGCAGCGCTTCACGCACAAAGTCAATGGTGATAGCGCGGCCAGTAAAGTTTGCATTGGCAATAACACGGTTTAACGCACCTTCCAGTTCACGCACATTGGAGCGTAGGCGTTTAGCGATAAAAAAAGCCACCTCGCCCGGAAGCTGGATCTCATTTTCATCGGCTTTCTTCATCAAAATCGCTACACGGGTTTCTAATTCAGGTGGTTCAATGGCCACCGTTAAACCCCAACCAAAACGCGATTTTAAACGATCTTCAACCCCATTGATCTCTTTAGGGTAGCGATCGGAAGTCAAAATAATTTGTTGGTTGCCTTCCAACAGCGCATTGAAGGTATGGAAAAACTCTTCTTGAGAACGCTCTTTATTCGCAAAAAATTGGATATCATCAATCAGCAGTGCATCAACAGAGCGGTAATAGCGTTTAAACTCTTCAATCGCATTGTTTTGTAAAGCTTTGACCATATCTTGCACAAAACGTTCAGAATGCATATATACGACACGCGCATTGGCTTTGTGCTGCATGATGCTGTTGCCTACAGCATGTAATAAGTGTGTTTTACCTAAGCCCGTTCCCCCATAAAGGAATAATGGGTTGTATGCTCCCCCTGGATTTTCGGCAACTTGCCTCGCAGCAGCACGAGCGAGTTGGTTTGATTTACCTTCAACAAAGTTATCAAAGGTGTGTTTGGGGTTAACATTGGAGCGATAGGCAACATCAGGTTGCGCTTTGGTTGAGTTATCCCAACTTGGCTTCACTGGCGCCGACGGAACGGCGATAGCTGGCGCTTCATGGGTATGGCGAGCCTGAGTATTGGTAGGAGAAACGGTGATGGGTTTGCTCCCCACCTCAAAACGCAGAGCTGGCGCATCAGTACCACAAAAGTCATTCAATAACTCGTTGATGTTATTGATGTACTTATCTCTAACCCAATCAAGGACAAAACGATTCGGGGCATAAAGTGCCAGTGTATTATCGTTTAATTCAGCTTGAAGAGGGCGTATCCACATACTGAATTCTGTGGCAGGTAGTTCATCCTGCAATCGGGCAAGACATTGCTGCCAAAGCGAAAGTGACACGGTGGACTCCCCTAAACAAGATCAATGAAACAAAAGAAGTACAGATTAAACAAAGAATTTTTTACTGGCCGCTTTTTTATGCAAGCGCCAGAGAAGTCAAAGTGATTCATTTTTACTCATCGTATTTTTCCGATCCTCAGATCAGAAACGTGACCAGAGATCATACCGTAAAATTGGCAAGAGATCTTCATTCTTTTACACAGTTTTTATGCTTTTTATCCACAGGTAATTGTGGTAAGACATCGCGATTAGAGGAGAACCCTCTTGTTTGATCTCGATCATTTGCTATTTTTCCACAAAGCTGGGGATAACTTTAGACGATTTATGAAAAATTTTCTCTAAGGATCAAAAAATATTTTTAGATCGGCCGATGATCCTTGCGCTTTGAGGCGGAGTCCGTATAATCTTCCACCCTGTGTACTGCATTGAAGTGATTTTCACGATAGACCATTTCGAGGTAAGTTATGAAAATGGCGCTTCATTCGCTGTTGCAGCATATGTCAGCAAACCTGTCAGCCAGGCTATAAATAAAGTGGTTTGATTGCGTCATTTCATTGACGTGACCCCCTATGTTTTATTACAATCCTGCCTCTTTCTATATTGTTGCGATAGAGGCACAGGTGTAAATCAGTTTCCACTGGTTGCCAACGCGTTTACTGAATCAGTAATAAATTTTAAAGTTAGGTAGAAATCGTTATGAAACGCACTTTTCAACCGTCCGTACTGAAACGCAACCGTTCACACGGTTTCCGTGCTCGTATGGCCACTAAAAATGGTCGTCAGGTTCTGGCTCGCCGTCGTGCTAAAGGCCGCGCTCGTCTGACCGTTTCATCTAAGTAATAAAGCTAGCCCTCTATTCAAGTGGTTACGCTCGCTTTTACCCGGGAGTTACGTTTGTTAACTCCCAGGCACTTCGATAATGTCTTTAAGCAGCCGCAGAGGGCGAGTTCCCCAGAGATAACAATCCTTGGTCGCCTAAACGAGCTGGGGCATCCCCGCATCGGTCTCACCATCGCCAAAAAAAATGTTAAACGAGCTCATGAGCGAAATCGTATTAAGCGATTAGCCCGTGAATATTTTCGTTTGCATCAACATGAGTTGCCTCCCATGGATTTTGTGGTATTGGTAAGAAAAGGGGTTGCTAATCTCGATAATCAACAAATAACGGAAACATTGGGTAAATTATGGCGTCGACACTGTCGCTTGGCTCAAAACTCCTGATTGGGTTGATTAGGGGATACCAATTGGCAATTAGCCCACTGTTAGGGCCTCGTTGCCGTTTCAATCCAACTTGTTCAAATTATGGAATTGAGGCATTGCGCAGGTTTGGAATGTTAAAAGGTAGTTGGTTAACGGCGAAACGCGTATTAAAATGCCACCCTTTACACGCTGGTGGAGACGATCCTGTTCCGCCTAAAAAAAACGATGATAATAGAGAATTATAACGATGGATTCGCAACGCAATCTTCTACTCATCGCTTTGCTATTTGTTTCGTTCTTAGTATGGCAGGCCTGGGAAAGCGATAAAGCTGCTCAGGATCTAAAAACTGTCCAAACGACACAACAAACAGATATGCCAAGCAGTGATTCCCAAGCTGTTACAAGCAGTGGGCAAGGTAAGCTAATCACAGTGAAAACGGATGTGTTAGATTTACGCATCAATACTCGTGGTGGTGATATCGATGAGGCTGACTTGTTAGCCTATCCTGCAACCCTTCATTCGGAAAGTCCCTTCCGTTTACTGGAAACTACACCCGATTTTATCTATCAGGCACAAAGTGGTCTGATTGGCCAACATGGCCCAGATAACCCAGATAATAGCAATGGTCAACGCCCTGTTTATAGTGTGGAATCATCAAGTTTCATTCTTGCGGATGGCCAAGATGAGCTACGTGTTCCGATGACATTCACCGACAAAAACGGTGTGGTTTATCAAAAAACCTATGTGTTGAAACGCGGCCACTACAATGTTGATGTTGAATACAATATTCAGAACCCAACAGCGCAAGCTTTGAACCTTGCCTTCTTTGGTCAGTTAAAACAAACTATCCAACTACCAAAAGAACGTGATACAGGTAGCAGCAACTTCGCATTACATACATACCGTGGTGCAGCCTATTCTTCAGATGAATCTAACTATAAAAAATATAGCTTTAGTGATATCGAAGATAAAAAACTCAATGTCACCACTAAAGGTGGTTGGGTGGCGATGTTGCAACAATACTTTGCAACCGCGTGGGTTCCTGCAAGTAATGAAAATAGCACGTTCTACACCATCGACCTTGGTCAAAAAGAGGCGATTATCGGTTATAAGAGCCAACCATTAACGATTGCTGCTAATGGTGCTGGTACTTATTCATCGACGCTATGGGTAGGCCCTGAAATCCAGTCAGAAATGGCTGAAGTGGCACCTCATTTAGACTTAACGGTTGATTATGGTTGGTTATGGTTTATCTCTCAGCCACTGTTCAAGCTGTTGAAATTTATTCACGGTTTTGTCGGTAACTGGGGTATTGCTATCATCATCATTACCTTTATCGTCCGTGGTATTATGTACCCGCTGACTAAAGCACAGTACACCTCAATGGCGAAAATGCGTTTATTGCAACCAAAACTGGCGGCAATGCGTGAGCGTATTGGTGATGACAAACAGCGTATGAGCCAAGAAATGATGGCGTTGTACAAAGCAGAGAAAGTCAACCCACTAGGTGGTTGTTTACCGCTGCTTATCCAGATGCCAATCTTCCTTGCTCTTTATTACATGTTGATGGGTTCTGTTGAACTACGTCATGCACCATTCTTTGGTTGGATTCAGGACTTGTCAGCACAAGACCCATACTACATCCTGCCAGTGTTGATGGGTGTGACTATGTTTGTTATTCAGAAGATGTCGCCAACAGCCGTGACCGATCCTATGCAGCAGAAGATTATGACCTATATGCCGGTCGTCTTTACTATCTTCTTCCTGTGGTTCCCTTCTGGTCTGGTACTGTACTACATCGTGAGTAACTTGGTGACCATTATCCAGCAGCAGATCATCTACCGCGGTCTGGAAAAACGTGGTCTACATAGCCGCGATAAAAAAGAGAAGAAATAATAGAGGTCTTGGGTAAGCAAGAAGCTTATTTCAGGATATAGTATTAAGGCGGCCATTCATGACCGCCTTAATTTTTTATAGGAATGACAGAGAGACATCATGCAAACCAACGATACGATTGTTGCACAGGCAACACCTCCCGGTCGTGGTGGGGTCGGTATTTTACGTGTATCAGGCCCAAAAGCGGCTGTAGTTGCTCAAACTGTGTTGGGTAAGCTACCAAAACCGCGTTATGCGGATTACCTACCTTTTCGTGACGTCGATGACACCGTACTGGACCAAGGTATTGCCATTTTTTTCCCCGGCCCTAACTCATTTACAGGGGAAGATGTTCTAGAACTGCAAGGCCATGGTGGTCCTGTCATTCTTGATTTATTACTTAGACGTATTTTGACGATTGATGGGGTGCGTATTGCTAACCCAGGTGAGTTCTCTGAACGCGCATTTTTGAATGACAAATTAGATTTAGCACAAGCTGAGGCGATTGCAGATCTGATTGATGCAAGTTCAGAGCAAGCCGCCCGTTCGGCAATGAACTCGTTACAAGGGGCATTTTCAGCACAAATCCATCAAATGGTCGAAGCATTGACGACATTGCGTATTTATGTCGAAGCTGCCATCGATTTCCCTGATGAAGAAATTGATTTTCTTTCTGACGGTAAAATTGAAGCCAAATTGGATGACGTGATAGCGGATTTAGAGCGAGTACGCTCAGAAGCTCGCCAAGGCAGCTTGTTGCGTGAAGGGATGAAAGTGGTGATTGCGGGTCGTCCTAATGCAGGGAAATCGAGTTTATTGAATGCGTTAGCAGGTCGTGAAGCAGCGATTGTGACTGATATTGCAGGAACCACACGTGATGTTTTGCGTGAGCATATTCATATTGATGGTATGCCATTGCACGTGATTGATACAGCGGGCTTACGTGAAGCGAGTGATGAAGTTGAACGTATTGGTATTGAGCGAGCATGGAAAGAGATTGAACAGGCAGACCGAGTTTTGTTTATGCTTGATAGCACCACCACGGATGCGACAGAGCCTCAAGAGATTTGGCCTGAATTTATGGCACGCCTGCCAGAAACATTGCCTGTTACTGTGATCCGCAATAAAGCGGATAAAACAGGTGAAAAAATTGAGTTTGTTGAAGATGTTCGTTACCCATTAATTCGCCTATCTGCACGTGAAGAGAAAGGGATTGATTTGTTGCGCGATCACCTAAAAGAGACGATGGGTTTTAATAGTAATACCGAAGGTGGTTTTTTGGCTCGTCGCCGTCATCTACAAGCCCTTGATGCAGCGGCAATGCACTTAGCTCAAGGTCATGAGCAATTGGTCGTTGCTCGCTCCGGTGAGCTACTTGCAGAGGAGTTGCGCCTTGCACAGCAAGAGCTGAGCGAGATCACCGGTGAATTTACATCAGATGACCTGTTAGGCCGTATTTTCTCCAGTTTCTGTATCGGCAAGTAAAAATTTGCTTAGCTAAAAGTTGTGGCAGCTTGCTATCTTATCAGCAAGCTGCAGTCAATCTATCGCCGTTAGATCTGTTAACTGGTTATAAAACTGAGACTTCACAGGATATGCATGACGATCGGTTAATACAAAAGGTATCTTTACGGCGGCTAATGAGGTCTGTATTGTCAATAGTCACCCAATTCGGTGACAGATGTTCACTATTTCCTGCATATAAACTATTGGCAAAAAGCCAAAGGGTGCCTTAGGATAATTTTCCAGTTTTCTTTTTGAGCCAACTCTCTTTTAATCGTAATGAGTACAAATTTTTCATTAGGAAAATTTTTTTGCACTCTGCCATCAAAGGGATTGCGTGAAAACCAATGAAACGGAACATAGCTATCTAATTGATGTTTTTTTCTACCTTCGATGATCTCTTTGTCTGCAATATCATGAAATTTCTTAATGTCTACTCTTGGCTTTAAGCCCTCAATCAATATATTTCTTATATTTTTCAAACTAGTAAGATGATATATTAGCTTTTTTGTTTTGATATCATTCATATAGTATTCCTTTGATTATTATAAAAATAATATAATTAGAGTGTTAGTTTAATTATTTCATCTAATTATCAAGAGAATATCGCAATATATGGCAAAGAGCAGTGATAGTGCTAACATCATTAAGAAATACTTATTATTTGGATGATGTCTGCTTAACGTTAATTTTGTCTTAATCCTTCTTGTGATTTTTCTTTTTATAATGTCGAGCTAATTTTAGTCATAGGTTATATTCATGAGCATTAAGCTTCCTACCAATATACACATCTACAATTTTGTACAGCGACCTGACCTTATCGATGAATCCGATGAACTGCTGGATAAATTATGGCCAGAGTTTATGAGCCAAACTGCTGTTTGTGATGAATATTGGCAAGTATTGTATGAAAAGCCGAATGCACAATTTCAGTTTTTAGCTGTCGCGAATGTGGATGGAAAAGAGAAGGTCGTCGGTGTCATTAAAGCGATCTCCTTTCTATGGCCTGATGAAAATCTGACAAAACTGCCTGATTTTGGTTGGGATGATATTTTCAATTTTGCGGTTGAGAACAAACAAGGTGAAGATCGCTATATTTCTGCATTATCAGTGACGATTGAGCCTGAATATCGTGGTTATCAAATTCCAGCACTACTGATTAATGCGTTGAAAAAAGCGGCTGTAGCGTATGGGGCGAAGGCGGTTGTTGTTCCTGTACGACCCACTTTAAAGCATCGTTATCCTCTACAATCATTTGACGATTATTGTGCATGGAAAAATACACAAGGGGAGCCTTTTGACCCTTGGATACGCACACATTGGCGATTAGGGGGTAAAATTTTACAGCCTGTATATCGTTCTATGGTGATTGCTGGCACCATTAAACAATGGGAGTCATGGACAGGCATGCGTTTTATGCAGTCTGGCCAATATATTGTACCGCAGGCGTTAGTTCCCGTTAATATCGATACACAAGCTCAATGGGGCGAATATATCGAGCCTAACCTTTGGATGTTGCACTCTCTGGGAAATGAATAAAGGGAGTGCTATGTAAATGTTTACGCATGCCATACTATTTTTAATGTTAGGACGTTGATATTTTTCTTTTTTAATTGTTTATTTGAAATATCAGTCGGTGGCTTAATCTGTAATTCGATTACTGTGGGTAAATACTGTGGCTTTTCCTTGGCGGCAGAAACCGACTAACGTTAAATTTGCTTTTTGCGCGACTTCAATGGCTAATGAGGTCGCAGCAGAAACAGCAAACAAAATTTCAGCGCCACAGCTTGCCGCCTTTTGCACCATCTCATAACTCGCTCGACTAGAAACCAATACGGCACCTTGTTGCCAATCATGACGGTGTTTCATACCTAAAAGTTTATCCAATGCGACATGGCGGCCTACATCTTCACAACCGCCAACCAATTGGCCCTCTGGTGAAATCCACGCGGCAGCATGAGTACATCCAGTGAGTGCTCCGATTTCTTGCACTTTTTTTAGCTCAGATAATGCGTTATCTAAGTGACTTAGTGAGAAAGTTTGGGTGAATGGCAGTGGGGAAATAGGTTTAAAAATTTCGTCGAGTTGTTCCGTGCCGCAAATACCACAGCCTGTCCGGCCGGCGAGGTTGCGCCTGCGCTCTTTCAACCCCATGAAACGGCGGCTGGATAACTCAACATGCACTTCAATACCACGATGGCAGCCTTGAACAATATCAATTCCACGAATTTCTTGCCTTGACTGTATGATCCCTTCCGATAATGAGAACCCAACAGCAAAATCTTCTAAATCTTTTGGGGTCGCCATCATAACGACATGAGATATCCCATTATAAACCAAAGCAACAGGTAATTCTTCGGCTACCCAATCAGTTACAGACTGATCGAGGTTGCCTTTTTGTTGCACACTTGTGTGATTTGCGCCAATCATTTTGATGGATTTTGACAATTTCGTGTTATTTGTTTCATGCATTAGATGAATTCCTAGCATTAATGATACATAATATTGATTATGGGTAAAAAGAATTTACACCATTTATCAGGCAATGAACCTGAATACGATACGGAAGACGTTGAATAAGAACAGTTTACCTGAATAATGCGATTTAAAACATTCACCGGGTAACAAGAGCAATGTAAATGAGGAGATCCCCATGCAAGTCAGCAGAAGACAGTTCTTTAAGATCTGTGCTGGCGGTATGGCGGGTACGACGGCAGCAGCATTGGGTTTTGCACCCTCAACTGCGTTAGCGTCCACACGTCAGTATAAATTACTGCGTGCGAAAGAAACCCGAAATACCTGCACGTACTGCTCTGTCGGTTGTGGGCTATTGATGTATAGCTTAGGCGATGGAGCGAAAAATGCGAAAGAGAGCATTTTTCATATCGAAGGTGACCCGGACCATCCGGTAAACCGCGGCGCACTCTGCCCGAAAGGTGCAGGACTTATCGACTTTATTCATAGTGAAAGTCGACTCAAATACCCTGAAGTACGCGAACCAGGTACGAATGAGTGGAAACGTATCACTTGGAACGAAGCGTTTGACCGCATCGCCAAGTTGATGAAAGAAGACCGTGATGCCAATTTTATTAAACAGAACAAAGATGGTGTAACGGTTAACCGTTGGCTGACAACAGGTATGCTCTGTGCATCAGCCGCCAGTAATGAAACAGGTTTTGTCACCCAAAAATTTAGTCGCGCCCTCGGCATGCTTGCCGTGGATAACCAAGCGCGTGTCTGACACGGACCAACGGTAGCAAGTCTTGCTCCAACATTTGGTCGCGGTGCGATGACCAACCACTGGGTTGATATTAAAAACGCTAACCTTGTTGTTGTTATGGGTGGTAATGCGGCAGAAGCGCATCCAGTCGGTTTCCGCTGGGCGATGGAAGCCAAAATCCATAATAAAGCCAAACTGATTGTTATTGATCCACGCTTTACCCGTACAGCGGCAGTGGCGGATTTCTACACGCCTATACGTTCTGGTACTGATATTGCGTTCTTGTCAGGTGTGATCAAATACCTACTGGATAATAAAAAAATCCAGCAAGAATATGTGGAAGCCTACACTAACGCCAGCCTGATCATCCGTGAAGATTACGGTTTTGATGATGGTTTGTTCACAGGCTATGATCCCGAAAAACGTCAGTATGATAAAACGACGTGGAACTACGAGATGGATGAGAATGGTTTCGCACGACGCGACCCAACGCTCACTCACCCTCGCTGTGTCTTGAACTTACTAAAGGAGCACGTTAGCCGTTATACACCAGAAGTGGTGAATAACATCTGCGGTACCCCAATCGAAGATTTCCTGAAAGTTTGCGAGTACATTGCAGAAACGAGCGCGAAAGATAAGACGGCCTCATTCCTATACGCACTTGGCTGGACACAACATACTATCGGTGCGCAAAACATCCGTACGATGGCGATGATCCAGTTACTGCTAGGTAATATGGGTATGCTAGGTGGCGGTGTTAACGCATTGCGTGGTCACTCGAATATCCAAGGTCTGACTGACTTAGGTTTATTATCTCAAAGCTTACCGGGTTATCTGACTTTACCGTCAGAAAAACAAACTACCCTCGAAAGCTATTTGGCTGCGAATACACCCAAAATGACCCTACCAGGTCAGGTTAACTATTGGGGCAATTACCCGAAATTCTTCGTCAGTATGATGAAGACATTCTATGGTGATAAAGCGCAGAAAGAGAATGATTGGGGCTTTGACTGGTTGCCTAAATGGGATCAGGGCTACGACGTATTGCGTTATTTCGAGATGATGGATAAAGGTGAAGTCAATGGCTATATCTGCCAAGGCTTTAACCCATTAGCCTCATTCCCGAACAAAAACAAAATTATCAAATCGCTATCTAAGCTGAAATTCTTGGTCACCATCGATCCGCTGAACACAGAAACGTCAAACTTCTGGCAAAATCACGGTGAAATGAATGACGTTGACCCGTCTGCAATTCAGACAACGGTCTTCCGTCTGCCATCTTGCTGTTTTGCTGAAGAAAATGGTTCGATTGTTAACTCAGCGCGTTGGCTACAGTGGCACTGGAAAGGTGCAGATGCACCCGGTGAAGCGATTAGCGATGGCGAAATTCTGTCGGGTATCTACCACCGTATACGCCAACTCTATGAAACAGAAGGTGGTGAGTCGCCAGAGCCAGTCTTGAACATGACTTGGAACTACTTTGACCGTGATAATCCAACACCGGAAGAAGTGGCTCAGGAAAGCAATGGTTATGCGCTGGTGGATCTGAAAGATGCCGATGGCAACATCATTGTGAAGAAAGGCGAACTACTGAGTTCGTTCGCTCAATTGCGTGATGATGGTACGACATCAAGTGGCTGTTGGATCTTTGCTGGTAGCTGGACACCGAAAGGTAACCAGATGGCGCGCCGTGATAACTCTGACCCGACTGGCCTAGGTAATACCCTTGGTTGGGCGTGGGCATGGCCATTAAACCGTCGTGTTATCTATAACCGAGCATCTGCTGACCCAATGGGTAAACCATGGGATCCTCGCCGTCAAATTCTTGAGTGGGATGGCAGCAAGTGGATTGGTATGGACGTACCAGACTATAGCAATGCGCCTCCGGGAAGTGGTGTGAATCCGTTTATTATGCAACCGGAAGGGATGGGTCGCCTATTTGCACTAGACAAAATGGCAGAAGGTCCGTTCCCAGAACACTATGAACCGATTGAAACTCCGCTCGATACTAACCCATTACATCCAAATGTGGTCTCGAACCCGGCTGCGCGTGTGTTCAAAGATGACTGGGCGCAAATGGGTAAAGCGACAGAGTTCCCTTATGTTGGAACAACCTATCGCTTAACAGAGCATTTCCACTATTGGACAAAACATGCGTTGTTGAATGCCATTATTCAGCCACAACAATTCATTGAAATTGGTGATCGTTTGGCGAAAGAAAAAGGTATTAAACAAGGTGATATGGTGAAAGTCAGCTCTAAGCGTGGCTATATCAAAGCGAAAGCAGTTGTGACGAAACGTATTCATACGTTGAAAGTCAACGGCAAAGATGTGGATACGATTGGTATTCCTATCCACTGGGGCTTTGAGGGCTTAGCAGTGAAAGGCTTTATTGCAAATACACTGACACCATATGTGGGTGATGCCAACACGCAAACGCCGGAATTTAAATCATTCCTTGTCAATGTGGAAAAGGTGTAAGGAGATAAATTATGTCAATGCAATCACAAGACATTATTCGTCGCTCCGCCACCAATTCCCTGACGCCCCCCGCGCAAGTGAGGGACTTTAAGGAAGAAGTGGCGAAGCTGATTGACGTGACTACCTGTATTGGCTGTAAGGCTTGTCAGGTAGCATGTTCAGAGTGGAACGATATTCGTGACAAAATCGGCACTAACGTTGGGGTATATGATAACCCAACGGATTTGACCGCGAAGTCATGGACCGTTATGCGCTTTTCTGAAGTGGAAGAAAATGGCAAGTTCGAGTGGCTGATCCGTAAAGATGGCTGCATGCACTGCTATGACCCAGGCTGTTTGAAAGCTTGTCCGTCAGAAGGTGCGATCGTTCAGTATAAAAACGGTATTGTTGACTTCCAATCTGAGCACTGTATTGGGTGTGGCTATTGTATTGCGGGGTGTCCGTTCAACATTCCACGCATCAACAAAGAAGATAACCGTGCATACAAATGTACGCTCTGTGTCGACCGCGTTGAAGTTGGACAAGAGCCTGCTTGCGTGAAAACCTGTCCTACTGGCGCGATTCATTTTGGTAGCAAAGAGGATATGACGGCGCTGGCAGGCGACCGTGTGGCTGAACTGAAAACACGTGGTTACAACAACGCGGGTCTTTATGATCCAGAAGGCGTTGGTGGTACACACGTAATGTATGTTTTGCATCACGCTGATAAACCTCAGTTGTATCATGGTTTGCCGGACAACCCGACAATCAGTCCAACAGTCACTTTCTGGAAAGGTATCTGGAAGCCGTTAGCAGCGGTTGGTTTTGCTGCGACCTTTGCGGCGGCCATCTTCCACTATGTGGGTATTGGTCCGAACCGCGTCTCCAAGAAAGAAGAAGAAGAGGCTCTGAAAGATATTCAGGGCTCAAAATCTTCTGAGACTTCAAAGTCAGTTGAAGGGGAGGATCAAAAATGATGCCGCAGGATAATGAAAAAATTATTCGGCATAAGCCGATTGAGAGGATCAATCACTGGGCGGTTGTGATTTGCTTCTTGTTCACTGCTATCAGTGGATTGGGGTTTTTCTTCCCATCACTGAACTGGTTCATGAACATTTTTGGCACATCACAACTTGCTAGGATCCTGCATCCTTTTGTTGGTACCGCGATGTTCCTGCTGTTCGTCTTTATGTTTTTCCGTTATTTTCACCACAACTTTATCAACAAAGAAGATATTAAGTGGGCGAAAAATATCGGTAAAGTATTGAAAAACGAAGAAGCTGGGGATGTTGGTCAATATAACCTTGGTCAAAAAGGGGTATATTGGGTTGTCTCTATCTGCTTAGTGCTACTGGCTGTAAGTGGCGTGATTATGTGGCGTCCTTACTTTGCAGACTTTTTCTCAATCCCAATTTATCGTGCAGCGATTATCGTGCACTCCATTTCAGCGATAGCTCTGATCATTATGATTATCGTGCACGCTTATGCCGCAATCTGGGTGAAAGGCTCTGTGCGTGCGATGGTGGAAGGTTGGGTAACCCGTGGTTGGGCGAAAAAGCATCACCCGCGTTGGTACCGTGAAATCGTCGAAAAAGAGAAACAGCAGCAACAAGAGAAAAATTAAACCTTTCAATTGTTGAGTTCTGATAATAAACCCACAAACAAAAATATTGTTTGTGGGTTTTTTTCATAAAAAGAGGATTAAAAAATGGAACACTTTCTTTTTATATTCATATAAAGTGTGCGCTTTGATTAATTTTAAGAATAAACATAATGAGTGTAATAATTTTTTTCTCTATTATCATAATATAGAAAAATACATAACCGATTCTATTTTAATAAAACAAATATGACGTACCGATAAAGATCATTATTAATCACCTTCTTTTTATGAATTGTTTTATTCACCTGATTAAGGAGTAGATCAAATAAATAATAATTGAATATTATTCAATAATAATTAACTTATTGTTGAATTTTATTTAATCCAATAAAACAGCAATGCGGTTAATTAATTGATTTTAAATATAATTTGTTGTTTGTGAATGTTTATTTAAGAGTATCCAATTATGTTATTGATTTTTAGTCAACCAAATAGGATTCTCTAAATAAGATGTAATAATGTCTTATTATAATAATCCATATTGTTTATTTTGGTATATATAGATAGAGGTTTGTTCTATTATTGAAAGAATAGGGTATTAATAACTGTTAATCATTAATAGGAAAGGATAATTGAGCTATTAAAACACATTATTTCTGTCGCCTAGACATTAAGTGAAATATTTATTATAACGGTGTAAATCATTATTTATTAATAAAATCCATCTAAATAAAATCTTTATTTTTTGAAATGACTTTCACCACAGCTAAATAAATATTCAATTCCATTTACGACAGCTAAATAATGAGGTAATTCATGGATCTTCCTTTACAAGGTATCAAAGTACTCGATTTCACCGGTGTACAGTCAGGGCCATCTTGTACCCAAATGTTAGCGTGGTTTGGTGCTGACGTAATTAAAATTGAACGCCCAGGCGTCGGTGATGTGACGCGCAATCAGTTAAGAGATATTCCTGATGTCGATGCGCTTTATTTTACCATGCTCAACAGTAATAAGCGTTCTGTTGAACTGAATACCAAAACGCCGGAAGGCAAAGAGGTCATGGAACGCCTGATTAAGCAAGCGGATGTATTAGTTGAAAACTTCCATCCGGGTGCTATCGACCATATGGGCTTTACTTGGGAACATATTCAAGAGCTAAATCCACGGTTAATCTTTGGCTCTATCAAGGGGTTCAATGAGAACTCCCCTTATGCAGATGTAAAAGCGTATGAAAACGTTGCGCAAGCTGCGGGTGGAGCGGCGTCAACCACAGGTTTTTGGGATGGCCCACCATTAGTCAGTGCAGCAGCACTAGGCGACAGCAATACGGGAATGCACCTATTAATTGGTCTACTAGCCGCCTTGTTACACCGTGAAAAAACCGGAAAAGGGCAACGCGTGACAATGTCGATGCAAGATGCCGTATTAAACCTTTGCCGTGTGAAGTTGCGCGACCAGCAGCGTTTAGAAAAAGTGGGCTATCTTGAAGAGTATCCTCAGTATCCAAACGGTAAATTCGGTGATGCCGTTCCTCGTGGGGGCAACGCTGGTGGCGGTGGCCAGCCGGGTTGGATCTTGAAGTGTAAAGGTTGGGAAACGGATCCAAACGCATACATCTATTTTACTATCCAAGAGCAAGATTGGGAGCAAACTTGTATTGCTATTGGCAAGCCAGAGTGGGCGAAAGACCCTGCCTACAGCACGCCACAGGCGCGCCAACCACATATCTTCGATATTTTTGCTGAAATTGAAAAATTCTTAGCCGATAAAGACAAACATGAAGCCGTTGAATATTTAAGCAAATATGGTGTGCCATGTGCGCCTGTATTGAGCATGCGTGAGATTGCTCGTGACCAATCATTACGCGATAGCGGCAGCATTGTTGAAGTTGAGCAACCAAAACGCGGGACTTATCTCACTGTTGGTTGTCCAATGAAGTTCTCATCATTCACCCCTGAGATTAAGAGTGCGCCACTGTTAGGTGAGCATACCGAGGAAGTGTTAACTGAGTTAGGTTATAGCGCGGAGCAGATCGCCTCAATGCGCACCAATAAAGCCATTTAACGCGAATAAATGAGGGGGCCGCTGATAAGCCCCCTCCACACTTTCTTTTTACATATTTCATGAGGTGGATATGTCGACTGATCAAACCCAAAATTTGACTGATGGTATGCATATTATTGTTGATGCACTGAAAAAAAATGGCATTGACACAATTTATGGTGTTGTGGGGATCCCTGTGACGGATATGGCTAGGCATGCACAGGCTGAAGGGATTCGTTATATTGGTTTTCGTCATGAGCAATCTGCGGGTAATGCTGCGGCAATCAGCGGCTTTTTAACCCAAAAACCCGGCATCTGTTTAACGGTGTCTGCACCGGGGTTTCTAAATGGTATGGTGGCATTAGCGAATGCGACGACCAATGGCTTTCCAATGATACAAATCAGCGGCTCCAGTGATAGAGCAATTATCGACCTACAACAAGGCGATTATGAAGAGCTGGATCAAATGAATACCGCTAAGCCCTTTGTTAAAGCATCCTACCGAGTCAATAAACCGGAAGACCTTGGTATTGCTCTGGCTCGCGCAATTCGTGCTGCTGTTTCTGGTCGTCCTGGTGGCGTCTATCTTGACTTAACAACCGAAGTATTGGCTGCGGTTATGGACAAAGATGCAGCAGACAAAACAATCTTTACGGTTGAAGACCCTGCTCCACGCCAACTACCTGCGCCTGAATCTGTTGATAAAGCACTTAAATTATTGGCATCGGCAAAGCGTCCGTTGATTATTTTAGGTAAAGGGGCAGCCTATGCCCAAGCGGATGAAAATATTCGTCAATTTATTGAAACAACAGGTATCCCTTACTTGCCTATGTCGATGGCAAAAGGGTTATTGCCAGATAATCACCCACAATCAGCCGCGTCAGCACGTTCCCATGCACTCTCTAATGCCGATGTCGTCGTATTAATAGGGGCACGCCTAAACTGGCTATTAGATCACGGAAAAGGCAAACACTGGTCGCCAGAGACGAAATTTATTCAATTAGATATTGAGCCATCTGAAATCGATAGCAATCGTCCAATAACAGCCCCTGTTGTCGGCGATATCTATTCAAGTGTTGCCGCACTACTTGAAGGATTAAAAACCACACCAGTGAAGTCACCGAGCGATTGGATGGCTGGGATTGATGAGCATAAGAAAGCAAATAGCGAGAAGATGGCCGCTAAGCTGAATACCGATACATCACCGATGAACTATTTCAATGCATTGCGCGCAATTCGCGATGTGTTAGTCGACCATAAAGACGTTTATGTGGTGAATGAAGGGGCTAACACCCTCGATAATGCACGAAATATCATCGATATGTATGAACCTCGCAAACGTCTCGACTGTGGTACTTGGGGCGTGATGGGAGTTGGTATGGGTTATGCGATTGGTGCAGCGGTCACTAGCGGTAAGCCTGTCGTGGCTATTGAGGGAGATAGTGCGTTTGGTTTTAGTGGTATGGAAGTTGAAACTATCTGCCGTTATCAACTGCCAGTCACCATTTTAATCTTTAACAATGGGGGGATTTACCGTGGCGATGGCGTCAATTTACATGGCGATAAGGATCCGTGCCCAACGGTATTAATGGCAGGCGCACGTTATGACAAGATGATCGAGGCTTTTGGCGGCATCGGTTATAACGCAACGACACCAGATGAAATTCAACAGGCGCTAAAAGCAGGTCTTGAGTCTGGTAAACCGACATTGATTAATGTGGTTATTGATCCAGCAGTAGGAACAGAAAGTGGCCATATTGGTAACTTAAATCCGAAATCTGTTGTGAAAAACTAGCGTTATTTCAATGAAATAAATATTTAAATGGTTTCTGTGCCACTTATTCTTTTAAGTGGCATAGGAACGCTTTTGCCCAAAATAGGTGAAAATCATATGGCTGATTTTATGTTTAAGATATTTATGAGCGATTTATTGCCCATAATTATCATTATGGTTCTGGGATACGCTAGCGGTAAACGCAACGTATTTACCAATGACCAAGCAAAAGCATTTAATAAACTGGTTTTAAACTATGCTTTGCCTGCCGCGTTATTTGTCTCCATTGTACGTGCAAACCGTGAAATGATTTTTGCAGATACTAAGCTAACAATTATTTCGTTTGTCGTGCTATTGGTCTGTTTTTTCTTTTCTTTCTTTAGTTGTAAGTACATTTTTAAACATAGTCGTGGTGAAGCCGCGGTGTGTGCATTGATTGCTGGCTCTCCTACCATTGGCTTCCTTGGTTTTGCGGTTTTGGATCCTATCTATGGGCAAACCGTATCAACCGGTTTAGTTGTGGCGATTATTTCGATTATCGTGAATGCGATTACTATCCCAATTGGCTTATTCTTACTTAACCCTTCCAATGCTGATGGTAAAAAAGGCGGCGGCGGTATGGATGCTCTTATTTCGGCATTCAAAGAGCCTGTTGTCTGGTCACCAGTATTGGCGACAGTTTTGGTATTAATCGGTATTAAAATTCCTGATGTTTGGGACCCGACCTTTGACCTTATTGCCAAAGCTAACTCCGGTGTCGCGGTATTTGCAGCCGGCCTGACACTAGCCGCGAATAAATTCGAATTTGATGGTGAAATTATCTACAACACCTTACTCAAATTAATATTGATGCCGGGCTTATTATTACTAGTTGGTATGACATTTAATATGAGCTCAGAGCAACTACAGATGATGGTATTAGCCGGCGCATTACCGCCTGCCTTCTCTGGAATTATTATCGCGAGCCGTTTTAACCTGTATACCCGTACGGGAACAGCATCCCTCGCAGTAAGTGTACTTGGTTTTATCATCGCTGCACCGTTGTGGATCTACGTTGCGCGTTTGGTTGCATAATAAATAGATGAATGTGAGGCATCAAATAGATGCCTCGTATCCATCATACAATAAGGAGTGATTATGGCTTTTCCACTTCCACTTGAAGGCATTCGTGTTCTTGATTTTACAGGGGTACAGTCTGGCCCATCATGTACTCAGATGTTGGCTTGGTTCGGGGCAGATGTAATAAAAATTGAGCGACCGGGTATTGGGGATGTCACCCGTAACCAGCTTAGAGATATTCCTGATGTTGATGCATTGTATTTTACCATGCTCAATAGTAATAAGCGTTCGCTAGAGCTGAACACGAAAACCCCTGAAGGCAAAGAGGTGATGGAAAAGCTGATCCGCCAAGCGGATATTTTGGTTGAAAATTTCCATCCGGGAGCGATTGACCATATGGGGTTTACCTGGGAAGTCATTCAACAGCTAAACCCACGCCTGATTTTTGGCTCCATCAAAGGGTTCAATGAAAACTCCCCTTATGCGAATGTGAAAGCCTACGAAAACGTTGCGCAGGCCGCGGGGGGATCCGCATCAACAACGGGTTTTCCTGATGGCCCACCGGTTGTGAGTTCAGCGGCACTAGGCGATAGCAATACTGGTATGCACCTATTAATTGGTTTATTAGCGGCATTACTGCAACGTGAGAAAACGGGGAAAGGGCAACGTGTCACTATGTCGATGCAAGATGCCGTGCTTAACCTATGCCGCGTTAAATTGCGTGACCAGCAACGCCTCGAAAAACTCGGTTTTTTAGAAGAGTATCCTCAATATCCAAATGGTTCATTTGGTGATGCAGTACCGCGTGGCGGTAATGCCAGCGGTGGAGGGCAACCGGGAACGATGTTGCGATGTAAAGGGAGTGATCATGACCCGAATGCCTATATCTATTTTATCAATCAAGATCACAACTGGGCCAATACCTGTGATGCATTAGGTAAACCTGAGTGGAAAACCGATCCTGCCTTTGCAACCACAGAAGCACGGGTCAGCCATATCCAAGATGTTTGGGATGCTATTGAAGAGATTGCTAAAGACAAAGATAAACATGAGCTAACAGATTACTTTGACCAGTTCGGCGTACCTTGCTCGGCGGTTTTGAGTATGAAAGAGATTATGTATGACCCATCTTTGCGTGACAGTGGCTCTATTGTTGAAGTAGAACAACCATTGAGAGGCCATTATTTGACGGTGGGTTGCCCAATGAAATTTTCAGCTTTTACGCCTGAAATAAAAAGTGCACCACTTTTAGGTGAACATAATAGCGAAATTTTAAAAGAGTTAGGCTATAGCGAACAACAAATAGCTGAAATGAAAACGAAAAAAGTTATTTAAATTATCCAGCCCAATTAATTTTATTATTTAAATAAATTAATTGGGCTGCGGCTAAATAATAGAGATTAATGATATCGAAATAAGAGTGCTACGCATTAATTAAATAAACGTAATAAATCAATTAAGAAGTTTGTTACCTCATCATTATTGATGAGGCGGCTTCACTCATCCATTTTTTGAATATTCGTTATTTGTTGGTTTAGCCAATAGTTGGGCTGCTTTATATGACTTCTGACAATAACGGTGGTTATTAAATAAGGACGAATAGCATGAACCATTTAACAGTGAAAAAAAGCAGTAAAGTTGCTGCTGTTGATTTTGTTCCCGCTTGGGGCGACTTAGAGGGGAATATTCGCCGTCTCGCGGAAGCAGCGGAAAAAGTGGCGGCACAAGGCGTTGATTATGCGGTATTCCCCGAAACGGCAGTAAGTGGTTATTTATTTTCTGATTCAGCAGAATTAGCACCTTATTTAGATACTATCCCAGGAAAAACAACGGCGGCAATTTTACCCATATTGGCGCGTACAGGGATGTATATGAGTGTTGGTATTGCAGAACGTGATACCGAGACCGGATTAGCTTATAACTCAGCCGTTTTAATGGGGCCGGAAGGGATTATTGGTAAATATCGCAAAATTGGTTTGAACTCTCAAGACCAAAAAGTTTTTGCACCGGGAAATACGGGGGTGAAAACATTTGATACCGCGATTGGGCGTATAGCATTATTAATTTGCTATGATGATACTTATTGGCAATATGCGCGTTTAGCGGCATTAGAAGGTGCACAAATTTTGGGGTGGCATTCAGTATCGGACCGTATGATGCCTGATGCAACGCCCGCAGAAATGTTAGGTGATCACTCAACCATTGCACATGTTCAGCATATGAGCGCATTTAATGGGATGTGGGTTATTTGTGCTACGCGTAGTGGCATTGAAACAAATCCAATCACACAAGGTCAGCTTTACTATAATGGTGGGTCGAGTATATGGGCGCCTTCAGGCCATAAAGTGGCTCAATCTCCTGTGTTAAGTCCACTTGAATTAGAGCCGGGTTTGAATGGTATTTTCTGTGCGACTATCGACCTTGATGAGGCGGATAAACAGCGAGAAGCGATACTGGCGAAACGTCGCCCTGAATTATATTTTCCTACGCTGGCTTTTCACCGCAGCCCGACCGATATCAATGCGACAACCACTAAAACGCAAACAACATTCATTGCTGCTCAATGGGATAAATCCACCTCTGACTTGGCTTCGGCAACAGTGGGTGAAAATGAGTTGCTGGTACTACCCGAGTTTTCAGCACTGCCGTACACCAATGACCCTAATGTACTGTTGTCTCACGCGCAGAAGCAGGGGGGAACCTTTGAGCAGACGCTCAGTAAAATAGCCGCTGATGGGAAAGGCTATGTTGTTGGGAGTTACCCTGAAATTGATGTCGATAAACTCTATCACACGGTTGTATTAGCGGGTCCTACGGGCGATATTTTAGCACGATACCGTGTTACTCACTTGAATGAGCGTGATAAAGGTTGGGCGAGTGCTGGGAACGTCATGAGTGTTACCGCTACACCGATTGGGCGCATTGCGTTGGCGGCGGCACATGAGTTAGAAGTGCTCGAAGTTGGCGGACTTTATAGCACGTTACGTGCCGACATTATTGCGGCCCCTGCTGGAATGCCGAGTGATTTACGTGTTGAAATCGAAAGCCATCTCTATTCGGTAGAGAATCCACCAACAGGACGAGCCGACTTTATCCCTTATGCAATAGCGACGCTAAACCAACTATGGGTTGTGTGTGGGGGGCGTCAAGAACGAGACTTCACCTCAGCGGCAATTTATGGGCCTGAGCCAGTCGTATTAACACCGACTCTGACCGCAGAGCGTGGTGCATCTGATGTTAGGCTACAAGCGCAAGTACCAGCACCGTTTACGTGGATCAATCAGGAACGCCTGATCAGTGGGCAACAGGCGATTTGGTTCACGCCGCTTGTGTCTTAAACCCTTTACCTATATTCATGTTGTTAGGTAGGTAATCGAATAGGTTACCTACCTATTTGATGATAAAGATAAAATGAACATAACAGCACCTCAAACGCTCTATAGCAAGCAAACCCTGATCAAAACACTGCATTTTCTCGGTGTTGTGGCTTCGCTATTTTTGATTGCAAGTATTTCTCTAGAGACATTTCGGCATGATCCATTTTTGGCGCATTCGATTTATTTCGATATTCAATTTTGGATTTGTATTTATTTTACGATCGATTTTTTCATTTTTTTATTTCTATCGAAAAATAGAAAAAAGTTTATCGCTAAATATTTTATTATTATTTTTCTTTCGATTCCGTATTTGACCATTTTAGATTACACATCGATTCAATTTACGGAAGAACAAATTTATTTAATTCGTTTTATTCCTTTATTTCGTGGCGGAGCCGCTTTTGTGATGCTCATGATGATGGTTGTAAAACGAAACACCACGGCACTCTTTCTCTCTTATATTATTCTACTTTTTTTAACAGTGTATTTTATCAGTTTGATCTTTTTTATTTTTGAACGAGGCAATAACGCTGAAGTTAAAAATTATGGTGATGCGATCTGGTGGGCGGCAATGACGGTAACGACATTGGGCTCGAATATCATTCCTGTGACAACTGCAGGAAAAGTCATTACCACTGTATTGGCAGCGACAGGGATGACGGTATTCCCAATATTTACCGTTTATATTACCTCAGTGATTAGTCGCTTAAGCCAAACCAAAAAAGCAGCCTCAGAAAATCCAGATGCACTGTAATCGCTAAAAATAACAATATATTGATAGGTTTAATCACAATGACAACTTCAACACCCAAAATTCCATTTATGCAATTGCCGACCATCGCGTTTTTATTGGCAATCACATCAGGCATGCTCGATGGCTATGCATTTTTTACGACCAAATCATTTGCTACCTTTCAGTCGGGTAATATCATCATGTTAGGCTATGAGTTTGCTAAGCACGGTATTACGGCAGTAATTCCTTATGTTATTGCAATTTTTTCGTTTGGCGCAGGTGCTATGTTATTGGCGTTATTACGTTATAAATACAATACCGATGAGAAAACATGGACATTTACGCTGCTATCTTTAGAAATCATACTGCTGTTACTGCTCATTGCTTATATTTACTTTTTTAAAGTGGAGGCAAGTGGTTTCCACGCGGTATGGGCGCTATCGTTTATTGCGGGTATGCAAGGTAATGCGTTCCATAAAATTAATGGCATGTTATATGGCAATATTGCTGTGACACTTAACGTACAATTAGGTTTTAGCTCATTAGCAGAATCCGTGGCATTTAAAGGGCAAGAGCGCAAAGAGGCGTTATACAAAAGTTATTGCTACTTTTTAACCTTATTTGGCTTTGCTGGTGGTGCTTTTATGATGGCAATGTTAGCTGACTATGCGAGAGAATACGCATTATTAATTACCCTAATCCCATTATGTTTGATTTTTACCATGGGGCGACATTTCGCAAAAGAAGACAGTAGCTTACCTATTGATTCAAATTAGTCTGAGTCCGTTTAACAAATATAACGCGATATGGGTGATATTCAGGCGTAGTGAAATCACCCATTATCTTTAATATCATCATTTCCTTCTCCACATCACCTCATCTAAAGAAACGGTATAAAGATTGCTTCGCTCTGATATAAAAAGCAGGCGATACGCACGATACAAAGGGAACAAGGTGGCTACTGAGCGACTTTTGTTTTATCCTGAGCGATAGATAACAGCAATTTCCGCTGATAAGCATACAATACGATAGATAGCTCTAGGGAAATCCCCTAGAGCTATCATTTTAAAAATTTGAAAGAGAGCAATGCGATGGGTATTCGTATCGTCCCTAAAGAAGAATTAGGGCAAGAAAGACTAAAAGAAAAAGGTATTGGTTTTATCCCGCCTGTCCTATTCCCGAATTTAAAAAATCTGTATCAACGACGCGCAGAAAGATTAAAAGCATTGGGTGTGGATGAACATCCTTTTGCAGATTATCTTAATTTTGCAGCGGAAGTGGCAACAGCACAAAACAATGCGCAGCATGATAATCCTTTAGAAATGGATATGAATGCGGTATTAGAGCGCGCAACGGCGACCAATAATCCGCCTCTTGATGCGAAAACATTCCCACGTACAGCCCATTGGCATAAGTTATTAAATGCGATTATTGCTGAATTATTACCAGTGGTTCCAGAGTCAGTACGCCCTGCATTAGAGAATCTCGATAAGGCGTCTGAAAATGAGCTTGAAGAGATGGCGACTGCGCTACTTAACGAGCAATTTGAGAAGGTTCCCGCTGATAAATCCATGTTTATTTGGGCGGCATTGTCTGTGTATTGGGCACAAATGGCAGCACAAATTCCCGGAAAAGCGCGCGCTGAACATGGTGATCATCGCCACTTCTGCCCCGTTTGTAACAGCATGCCAGTGTCTAGCATTGTACAAATTGGCACAACGCAAGGCCTACGCTATTTGCACTGTAACCTGTGTGAAACAGAATGGCATATGGTACGTGTCAAATGCAGTAACTGTGAACAAACCCGTGATCTCCACTATTGGTCTCTTGATGATGAGAATGCTGCGGTAAAAGCAGAAAGTTGTGGTGACTGCGGTAGTTATCTCAAAATTCTTTATCAAGAAAAAGATGCGAAAGTCGAAGCCGTTGCTGATGATCTGGCGTCTATCATCCTAGATGCTCGGATGGAAGAAGAGGGCTTTGCCCGTAGTAGCCTTAACCCATTTTTATTTCCCGGTGAAAAATAGTCACTAAAAGAGAGTAATCACGATGGCAGACTCCACCGCCGAACTATACCGCCAGCTTCCTGCTGTTGATAAACTCCTCCAACTTGACGAGGTGCAAACCCTCGTCATCGAGTCAGGACACCACTGGGTAACCGAGCAGTTGCGAGAGATGCAACAGCAAGCTCGCGAGTATATCCGACAACATAGTCAGTTGCCCGCTTGGCATCCTGATTGGGTTGCTGAGTTGGTTAGGCGCCATGGTGCTTTACAAGAAAGCGCATTAAAACCCGTGTTTAACCTGACGGGAACGGTGCTGCACACCAACCTTGGTCGCGCGGTGATGGCCTCTTCAGCGATTGCTGCCGTTAATAAGGTGATGAGCTCACCTGTGACTTTGGAATACTCTCTTGATGGCGCGACGCGAGGGCATCGTGATCGCGCTTTGGCTGAATTGCTATGCCAACTCACGGGCGCCGAAGATGCTTGCATTGTGAATAATAATGCTGCTGCCGTATTATTGCTTTTGGCGACGGTGGCTCAAGGCAAGCAAGTTATTGTTTCACGTGGCGAATTAGTTGAAATAGGCGGTGCTTTCCGAGTACCGGACGTGATGGCACAAGCAGGTTGCCAATTAGTCGAAGTAGGAACAACCAACCGGACTCACCTGCGTGATTATGCGGGCGCTATTAATGAGCAAACCGCGTTATTGATGAAGGTGCACACCAGCAACTACAGTATTGAAGGGTTTACCGCGGAAGTTGAAGGCGCTGAATTGGCGGAATTAGGTCAACAGCATCAGTTGCCGACCGCAATTGATTTAGGCAGCGGATCAATGATCGATATGACCGCCTATGGACTACCTGCCGAGCCAATGCCGCAAACGTACCTTGCTCAAGGGATTGACCTTGTTTCTATTTCTGGGGATAAGCTACTGGGAGGGCCGCAAGCAGGGATTATTCTCGGGAAGAAAAAGTGGATTGAAGCCATTCAAAAGCACCCGCTTAAGCGTGCCTTACGTGCTGATAAAATGACGTTAGCCGCATTAGAGGCCACATTAAAACTCTATTTAACCCCCGAAAAACTGGTCACGGAGCTTCCAACACTACGCTGGTTAACACGTAGTGCCGATGAAATCAAAGCGCGAGCTGAACGTTTGATCGTTCCATTACAAGCCTTCTATGGCGATAAATTTGTCGTAGAAATGGAGCCTTGTTTATCCCAAATTGGTAGCGGCTCATTACCGATTGATAGGCTACCGAGTTATGCCGTGACGTTTACGCCATTTGATGGGCGGGGCAATACGTTGGCTTTACTGACGGCACGTTGGCGTCACACCGACCAACCAGTAATTGGTCGATTAAAAGATGGCAAATTATGGCTAGATCTCCGTTGCTTAGATGATGAACATGGATTATTGCAGGTATTGTTGTCATGATTTTTGCTACTGCTGGCCATGTTGACCATGGTAAAACATCGCTAATTCAATCAGTCACTGGGGTGAATACGGCGCATTTACCCGAAGAAAAAAAACGGGGCATGACCATCGACCTCGGCTATGCTTATTGGCCTCAACAAGATGGTAGCTCAATCGGTTTTATCGATGTTCCCGGACATGAAAAATTTTTAGGGAATATGTTAGCGGGGGTCGGCGGGATCAATCATGCCTTGCTGGTGGTTGCTTGTGATGATGGGGTCATGGCGCAAACGCGAGAGCACTTAGCGATTTTACGTTTAGCTGGTTGCCAAAATATAACAGCCATTTTGACGAAAGCAGATAAAGTTGATGCAGAGCGAATTGCACACATTTCTTTGCAAGTGAAAAATGAGCTACAGCACCAAGGTTGGCCTGACGTTGCGATATTTGTGACCTCGGCCAACGATGGACGCGGAATCGCGGAATTACAGGCTTACTTACAACAATTACACCAGCAAAGAGCCGATCACCAAAATCGTCAACAACGTTTTCGTTTAGCGATTGACCGTGTATTCCATGTCAAAGGGGCCGGTATTGTTGTCACAGGCACAGCCTTAGCAGGGCAAGTGCAGCTTGGTGATACTTTATGGTTAACGGGCGCTGACACCACTGTTCGTATTCGGGGGATCCACCGCCAAAATCAGCCAGCAGAGCTAGCTCAAGCGGGTGACCGGGTTGCACTCAATTTAGCAGGAGATATTGATAAAGCGGCTATTACACGTGGTGATTGGCTGCTATCAGAGAAGCCTTTCGCTGCGGCAACAAGAGTGATTGTTGAATTAGAGTGTGATTCGGTGATTAAACATTGGCAGCCGGTCCATTTATACCATGGTGCGAGCCATATTACAGGTCGAGTTTCATTATTAACCGAATTTGGCTCGACGCCCTTACTCGCGGAACTCATTCTCGATACACCGTTGTGGCTTGTGGATAACGACCGCCTCATCATTCGTGATATTAGTGCGCGAGAAACACTGGCGTCAGCAAGAGTGATCCGGCTTACCTCTCCACGTCGAGGTAAGAGATTACCTGAATTCATTGAATGGTTAACTCGCCTCTGTATGACAAATGATGAACTTACCCATCTGAAATTACAGTTACCTAATGGTGAGTTAGATTTAAAGCGTTATAGTTGGGCTCGTCAATTAACCCCGCCCGCCCTTGAACAGCTATTATCACAGGTTGAACTCGTTCGCGTAGGGGATTTGGCTCTTTCTGCTTTTAAAGCCCAAGTGGCGAAAGAACGGCTCGTTCAAACATTAGAAGATTTCCATGAAGTGCACAGTGACCAAATTGGGGTTGGGAAAGCACGCTTAAAACGCATGGCATTACCGACAGTAAGTGAATCATTAGTTTTTAAATTAATTAATGAGTTGATTGCTGATGAGCGTATTAAACAGACCCGTGGTTGGCTACACATGCCACAACATGGGTTAGTCTTTGATACGGAACAACAACAAATTTGGCAACAAATAGCGCCTTTATTCCCTCGAGCCGAGGCATGGTGGGTCCGTGATCTGGCTAAAGAAATCAATCATGATGAAGACGCTGTCCGACGTGCGATGAAAAAAGCGGCACAAATGGGGTTAGTGACGGCGATTATCCGTGACCGCTACTACAGTAGTGACCAAATAAAGCAATTTGCCGAGCTTATTTTGCGTTACTGTACGCATAAAGGAGAAATAGGCGCCGCTGATTTTCGCAATGAATTAGGGATTGGTCGGAAATTGGCGATTCAAATTCTTGAGTTTTTCGATAGAAGTGGCTTCACTAGACGCAAAGGCGATGGGCACTTTTTACGAGATAAAGGCATTTTTGTTGAATAGATTTATCGTCTAAATTAGTTAAAATAGCCAGTCTGTGGCGGCCTTTATCTGTTGGAGGTCGTCGATACTTACATATTTTGTGGTAAACCCGATGAAGAAAAGAGTATTTTCCGCCGTTTATCTAACACTGATATTCATTGCTTCCCTTTTCCTAGTCTTCGAGAAAACGAGTGTGATTTACCCCGGATTGATCTCGGTAAGTGTTTATGCCGTTATCTTTGGGGTGCTCTATCTTGTCTCAGCTAGATGGTTATTTTCTGCCGTTGTTACCAGTACGCTGTTTATTATTATTAAATTCCTTAACCAACTCAAAGTTCACTATTATAAAGAGCAATTATTTTATTCCGATATTAATATCATGACGGATACGTCAAATATGGGAACCTTGGGGCATTATTGGTTAGCTGGCGTTGCATTGATCGGATTATTGATTTTGTTAATCATTAATGCAGTGCTTAGTTGGCGTCTATTACGCCCAACGAAAACATTTTCTTGGCGATTAATCGGCATATTACTTGGCGTTGGTGGCTATTTTGGCGCGAGCTTTGCGGCCTCCCATTATTACAACCAATGGACGGAGACCTTACCTAAAGGTAGAGGAACCGTTACCAACTTGGTTATGTCGGCGAAAAATTCAAATTACCATTCCCCCCAAATTAAAGGTTCATCTGATTATTTTATACAAAAAGCGGCAACGGTATCATTACCCGCATCTGATATAACAGAAAAACCGGATATCTTGTTGTTATTACAAGAGTCCACTGTTAATCCAAGCATCTATAAATTACCAGACGGCACTAAACTACCCGATTTATTTATGTTTCAACAGGATAACGAGTTGATCGCGCATAGCCATATGCGAGTGCAAACTTTCGGGGGAGGAACTTGGTTGTCTGAATTTGCCGCTTTAACAGGACTAAACAGTGATGACTTTGGTTCGCAAAAAAGTGGTGTCTTTTACTTTATTGTCGACCATCTAAATAACAGCTTGTTTAAAGAGATGAAGGCAAATGGTTATTATACCGTCGTTCTGACGCCATTTAACCGTGGTGCTTACCATTCAGGCCATGCTTATCAAACATTAGGTGTCGATAGAATTATTCAGCCTCAAGAGTTGGGTTACCCAGGAAAATTACAAGATAACTTATGGACGATCAGCACTGAAGATATGCTGAAATATGTCAAAGAAATTTTAGCAAAAGAGACTGATAAACCAGTATTTATTTTCTCGTTAACCATGTATGAGCATGGCCCTTATAAAGAGAGCCATCATGATGATTATGGTTTAAAAGGGAAGGTAAAAAATGCAGACTCCGTTGGTGAATTTAGCCATTATATGGAAAAAATCGTCGCGTCTGATAACGCGATACGCGATTTTGTAGAATTTATGGCGAAGCGCAAACGTCCATTAATGTTTTTATATTTTGGTGACCACCAGCCGGGGATCAGCTTAAATCAATATCAATCTGAATTTTCTAACCCCGCCTTTATCACACAATTTACGTTACGTGATAATTTGAAATCGGGTAATCAGATTAAAACGGGTCCGTTAACCGATATTGCCTTCCTTGGAGGGATAATATTAGAGCGCGCAAATTTACATGTTTCCCCGTTCTATGAAGCGAATATTAAGATGCGTCATTTGTGTGATGGCAAGTTAGATGACTGTGAAGATAAAAAATTATTAGAGAGTTATCACCACTACATCTATCACACATTACAGGCGGCGAATAAAAACGTCGAGGAATAAGGGGTAGGAAAATAGCGGGGCTGTGCTCCGCTATTTTTTATCTCCGCTGCAATCACTGGCGAGTCGCGAGGATCACACTAGAGGCTTTCACTAAGGCGATGATATCGACCCCTTTAGTGAGCGCCATCTCTTTTAGACTTTCATTGGTGATCACGGCGGTTAGCTCAACACCTTTATCGGTGACGAGGAGAACGGTACTGTTGACGGCGCCTTCAATAATATTGCTGATTTTACCGTTGAATTGATTACGGGCTGAAAATTGCAAACCACAGTCCGGTGTGGCGAGTACCACCCAAGGGGCCTTAATAATAGCGACCGCCTCTTTGCCTACCTCTAACCCCAAGGTTTTGCAGCTTTCACAGGTAATGACGGTGGTAAGTTGTTCTCCGTTGCCTAAACTGAGCACCACTTCGTTGTTAACTGCACCTTCTTTAATTTCACTAACTGTACCGATTAATTGGTTACGAGCAGAAACCTGCATGATTTACCCCCTCTCTTTAATAGTAAAAACGACTATTAATTAGAATAAAGGTAAATGTTTAAGTAATCTAAATTATCAATCGTGTTCGTGGATAAGATCACGCCAAGCGTTATGGTGAATTAAACTCCAACTCATAGATATCCCCACGGCAGATGATTTCACTGTACTCAATGATCACGCCACCTTGCAGGGTGCTAGTTTGTTTCACCTGTAATAATGGAGCCCCTACCGTTGTGTTTAACCAATTTGCATACTCTTCATTGCAACTGATCGCTTTCACTTTATGTTGCACATGATTGAAAGTAATACCTTGGCTCCCCCATAGGGCATAGAGAGAGTCGGTCAGTTTTTCCGGTTCAGGAAGATATTGAGCAGGAATATAGTTATTTTCAAAAGAAACAGGCTGACCATTTGCGATACGGATACGCCTTAATTGCGCGATTTGGCTACCAACAGCTAAACCTAATTTTGCGGCAATATCGGCCGTTGCTTCGGTGAGTGTGCGCAATAACCACTGTGTGGTGACTGTACCACCTGCTTTAATCACTTGAGAGGTAAAACCACTTTCATGTGATAACGAATAACCTAGATATTTTGCGACTTGAGTACCAACCCCTTGCTGCCGAACAACGGCTCCCTTTTTTTCAAGAGATTGCATTGCTTTACTGATTGTCACTCGAGAAAGATTTAACTGTTGTGCAAGATAGCGCTCTGCTGGAAGATAATCGCCTGCATCCACAATTTTGTGCTCAATCGCGGATTCAATCGCTTGTTGCAATTGGCGATACAGAGGCATTGTGGAATTCACATCTAGTTGATTCTTAATCCATTCAAGAAAGCGTACTTGCATTGTATTTTTCCATAAAACTTTCAACAAATTAAGTTTATAACAGAGTTCAGGATATGCATAATATCATCGATTGGACTTACATTGGCATTATTTTTTAACTGATTGGACTGGTATTGGACTTAATTGCTGCTAATATAATTAGTGTTGTTAAGGAAAGTACTGGGAGTAAAAATGGGCCTGAAACCCAACATTGAAGCGGCGATACTTGGATGCTTATATGGTCAGGCTACAGGGGATGCCATGGGCATGCCTTCTGAACTATGGCGCCAAGACAAAGTTCAACAATTTTTCGGCTGGATAGATCACTTTTTACCAGGGCCAGACGAAAATATTGCCGCGATTGGGTTTCGTGCTGGTGAAGTGACGGATGACACTCATCAAGCAATTGCGTTAATGGATGCGATTATCGCTTGTAATGGTCAGGTAGAGCCGAAGGTGGTTGCACAAAATATTTTAGCGTGGGCAGACCGCATTAATGCCTTTGATAAAAATATTTTTGGACCAACATCCAAGCAATCTCTATTAGCTATTCAAGCAGGCGTTCCAATTAACGATATTGTGTCAAATGGTGTCACCAATGGTGCGGCAATGCGGATAGCCCCTGTAGGGTGCATTGCTTCAACTGCTGATCGCAATCAATTTATAAAAACCGTTGAAGCGGCTTGTATCCCGACACATAAGTCGGACATTGCGATTGCAGGTGCCTGTGTCATTGCTTGGGCAATTAGCCGAGCTATCGAGCAAACTCCATGGCCTCAAATAAAACAAGAACTTCCACTACTCGCCGATGAGGTGCAACAGTTATATGCCTCAACGTTTAGTCCATCTTTAGGCCAACGAATTTTATTGGCCTTTAAGAAGGCTAGCGAGTTGCAAACATGCTCTCCTCAAACAACACTTAAAGAGCTGTACGATTTTATCGGGGCCGGTATGGACACGATAGAGTCTATTCCCTGCGCTCTGGCCATAGTTGACCTAACAAATGGTGATCCTGTCATGTGTGCGAAATATTGTGCCAACCTGGGGGGAGACACGGACACCATTGGTGCTATGGCCGGAGCGATTTCGGGAGCTTTGTCAGGTATTCAATCTTTTCCTGAAGAATGGATTGCAATGATTAACAATTCTAATAATATAGATTTTTATCCCTACGCAAAAATACTCAGCGCCTTACGTCATTAAGGAGAGTTGAATGAGTGCACTACCTGACGCTGCACAAAAAAATGAAGCATGGAAAATCGAAAATACAGGTATTGATATCGTACCTGAGCATGAGCGAACAGCCACTCCTCTTGAGTTATTTTGGATCTGGTCTGCCGCGAATATCGGGATCCTCGGTATTGTTTATGGCGGAATTATTGTTTCTTTTCGTCTCTCTTTCGTGCAATCGCTGCTCGCGGCGATTATCGGTATAGCCAGCTTCGCATTAGTTGGTTACATCAGTTTATCTGGCCAAAAAGGCCGCACCTCCACACTAACACTCTCGCGAACCATTTTCGGCAAAACAGGGAATATAGCCCCGACATTTTTCAGTTGGGTCACTTTGATGGGATGGGAAGCCATCAACATGATCACTGGGACACTGACATTAAAGGCGCTTTTTCAGGTGCTTGGATTTAGTGATTCAGTGACATTAACCGTTGTCTGTATGGTGTTATTTGGTGGTTTAGCTATCACTATTAGCCTACTCGGGCAAGCAACGGTTGTGGTTATGCAAAGCTGGATCACGCGTATCTTTGGCACCATGACCTTGATTGCCGCGCTGTATATTATTTGGCATACAGATTGGCAGGCAGTGTTATCCATGCCTTCTGGTAGCTGGCTAACGGGCTTTTTACCTGCTGTCTCAATTATTGCGGCAGGAACAGGTATTGGCTGGGGGATTGCAGGAGCAGATTACAGCCGTTATCAAAGCGAACGGTCATCAAAATCATCTATTTTTAATGCCGTCACATTTGGAGCGATGCTACCGCTATTTATTCTGTTATTTACAGGGATTTTGCTGTCGGCACGCTTGCCGGAATTAGCTTCCGCTGAAAACCCGATTGCGTTAATTGGTGCAGAGCTGCCAAGTTGGATGTCTATCCCTTATTTATTAACGGCAACTGCGGGTATTATTACTATTGCGGTACTAAGCCTCTATTCTGCGAGTCTCAACTTACTGACGATTGGCATAAAAATTCGCCAAGTTTATGCGGTCGCAATAGATGCTATTTTAGTCATGGGTGTGGCGATTTATATCCTATTTATTTCAGGCGAATTTATTAATTCATTTATTGCTTTCTTACTATTTTGTGGCGTGTTCTTAGCCTCATGGGAAGCGGTATTTATGTTGGATTATGCCGTATTGCGTAGTCGCCAAGGTTATAAGTTTGAGCAACTGTTTGGTCAGTCGAACGCAGGAATTCGTTGGATACCGCTGCTGTGCTGGCTGTTAGGTGCGCTGGCTGGCTTGTTAGTCAGTGATAATGAGTTTATTAAAGGGCCTTGGGCAACAGGGATTTTTGAAGGCTCTAGTTTATCCATTCTTCTTTCATTTGTATTAAGCTTTTTGCTTTACGGCTTATACTTGATGTTTAGTCATTCAGCGGAGAAAGATTAATCATGCGTACCGTTGCCGTGATAGGGGCTGCTGCTGGTGATTGCGTTTTAAGCGTCGCGAGAATGCCACGTAGTGGTGAAGATATCGCAGCCCACGATCACGGCTGGCAAATCGGTGGCTGTGCATTTAATGTTCTTCGTGCTTTAGCTCGTCTACAACTCCCTATAATTAATGGTATTCGTGTGGGCAATGGACAATGGGGACAGCGAGTTCGCCAAGCGCTATCAGAGCTTGGTGTGTCACCTTTTTTCGTTAGCGAAACCCAAGATAATGGTTGGTGCTTTGCATTAACAGAGCCTAACGGCGAAAGGACGTTTATTTCTATCGCGGGTTGTGAAGAAGAGTGGAATAGGGAGGAGCTACAAACTCTCGCTTTACCGAACGACAGTATTATCTATGCGAGCGGCTACGAACTAGGCTGCTTGCAAGGGGAAGCGTTACAACAATGGTTGCTGAATGACTGCCCAACACAAACCCTCGTTTTAGATTTAGGGCCAAGACTTGCAGCGCTTCCTCAGAATTTCTTACAGCAATTACCCGCCAATAGAACCCTTTTAACGGTCAACCGTGATGAGGCGCGTTTCCTCTGTGGTGAAGGTGACCTTGTAAGGTTGTCAGCGGAGTATGCGTATCGTCGTGGTATTACGCTGATTGTTCGCTTGGATAGCCAAGGTGCTTGGCTATGTCAACCGAATCAACAGCCACTGTTCGTGCCTGCATACCAAGTTGCCGTTGTGGATACGATTGGTGCTGGGGATGCACATACCGCAGGAGTATTGGCGGGATTATCCCAAGGCTGGTCATTACGCGATTGTGTTGACTTTGGTAACCAAGTTGCTGCCATCGTTGTCAGTAAGCAAGGCCCCGCGGGTGCACCGACATTAAGTGAAATTAATCAATCTGCACTATCACAAGCCATACCAGAAACTTTCGAATAGCTCACTGAGAGCATTATTTTATTTCTTTAGAAATAAAACCATTGTTACATTTACAGGTCTTAACTCTAAATGGATATTGAATGCGGCTTATATTGAGTCGTGAGAATGGTTTAATACTAAAAGATAATTAACATGAAATATTTAGTTACTGGTAGTGCAGGTTTTATCGGTTTTAGACTATGTCAGCGTTTATTAGATAGTGGTCATGAGGTTGTTGGAATCGACAACATGAATGCTTATTACGATCAGGGTCTGAAACAGTCTCGTCTACATATTCTTGAGCAATACCCTCATTTTCGTTTTATTCCACTTGATATTACCGACCGTGAAAAAGTCGTGGTGTTGTGTACCC
>NZ_JAMPQL010000024.1:0-109528 GCF_028482435.1 Providencia sp. PROV119 | reverse complement strand
ACCAGCAGGTAGCCGGATTTAGATTAATGAATTTAATCAGCATTTGAGATAAGTTAAATGTTCATCCCTATGTAACTTACCGAAGGGATGGCTGAGTTAGAGTATTTAGATTCATTTTTTAAGAGATGAAGCAAACCTTGATTCAAGTTGACTAACTGTATCAGCGAAGGCTTTTTCATTAGCATCAATTGTTGCTTTGATGCTAAAAATTGTTGATTTTGACGCCTCTAATTCACAGATCATTGCCGCTTGCATGTCAGTGAGCTGTTTTTCTAATGCTGCCACCCGTTCTTCTAGGCTTAAATTACCATTAGTAACAATAACGCCTAAAAATTCACCTTCATTTTGATTGCTCATAACTACCTCTCTTAAATAGAAAGCCGCGCACAGTTCATTAGCGAGGGTAAAGGTTAGCAGTCGAGTCTGTGGCGGCTGTATACGAAAAAGGCCGCACTAGGCGACCTCTTGAATGTGAAACTTGCAAGCAATCCTTACAGCTTTAATTGGCGATATGGGAATTCCCATAACGGAACAATATCAACCAGTTATAAATAGAACATCAGATAAAACCTGTTTCTTTTTTTAAATTGGTTGGTTAAAATAACTGCGACTAAGTATTTTGGCTGTTCTTGCTCATCTGGCGTTGCTCTCAACAATCCTTTGCCACCATCCCAAAAAGTTGGTGGCTTTTTTATGCTCACTCGAATTCATCAAGCATATAAACCTCTAAATTAGATTGCCACACCAAGCCACAGTACAGGTAGTAACTATTGCCTGATAGTGGGTGGTGTGGTCTTCAAGCCCCATCGGGTACATCGAAAGCCCCAAACGTATCGCAAACCAGATTTCTCCGTTCTGCGTAGAGGTTATGAGGGCACTGTTTTATTACTCATCCGCAATGTCGGCATTTCTGCTAATGATAGTTTCCCGTCACGATAAATTGCGATTTACTGAGATATTTATACAACAAAGCCCCACCGAAGTGAGGCCTTGAATTGATTTAATGCGACTAGGTATAGAATGCCCATTATTAGAAGATAATAAGCCAAGTTTATGCAAAAATCAAATGGAACACATTATTTTATTACCCTACTGAATGCTTTTTCTGCTGCGCTTTCTTCAATAAAACACTTGCTAGCCAGTTTTTCATAAAATGGCTTCCAATTGCGTGACCACGATGATTGAGTCAAATCAGGCACTAAGTGCTTTATCGCATTAAATGCTACTGATGACGGTACACGCTTAAAGCCCCGCCCAGCACACCGAGGGCAATCTTTATAAACTGGTGCCCCTTGTAACTCGGTTTGTGCTTCATCTAATACCTTTCCCCGCCCTTTGCAGCGACAACGGTTAGTTAGCTGACCTTTTCCGTTACAGTCCTGACATAGCTCACCAACTAGCTCCTCTCTGATATTTGGATCAATAATCGTTTCGCCTTCAAGAGTCGTGATACCGGGATGTTTGACAACATCTTTCATTTTGTAGATCAACCCTTTCCCGTTACATACTGAACACTGACAAACTGAACCCGCTGAACGGGCATAATCTTCAAATGCCATCTTGGCCAGAACTATTAAACAGTGACCTAATTTCTTTCCAGCTGCTTTGCGAACTAATTTAGGCGCTACTTTAAGTGCATATTGGGTCAAGGCTTCCACAGTCGAAAATTTATCCTCTTCGCTGATGTCATTTTTAGCCAGAAAGGCTGTCATGCCGAACTTAGCTTGTGATTCAGTCATCCCCATAGCAGCCATGATATCCGTTCCCGTTATTCGGTCAGGGGAGGTGCAACCTGCTACATTGCCAAATCTCGGTGACTTAGGGTGAAAGTTTTTCAGTGCATTTTCGAGTTTCATTAAGCCACCTTTGTTTAGTTAAAATTTATAAATATTGTTTCAATTACATTAACTGTGTTTTGGATATACTTCCGTCTTCATCCATTGGATAAAAACCAACTAATTCATAAGACCATCCATTATCAATTGCTCCCTCCTCATACTTGAATGAGAAGATAAATTCATAGTCACCATCCTTTTCAATTTCAGGTATTGTTTGGATTGCCTCTTCAAGTTCAATAAACTCATCAAGCACTATATTTCCGCAGATATAACAAACGAACGGCTTTTCAAACTGTTTTTGATAGTGAACTTTTACAGTTATTTCTCTCATATAATTCTCCATTTGGTACCTAATTAAACATCAGCTCCACCTTGGTAGCGCCTTTGTTGTGGTCGAGTGCTTTGCGTACAAGCGTGAGCGGCCTGTGCCTGATCTGTGTCCATAAAATGACCATTCTTGAATCGCTGGTATACGGTCCCTGTTTTGCCGAATCGGTTTTTAGTCACGATAATTTCAGCATATGGGGCCGCTGGTGAGTTCTCGTTATAAACCGCATCACGGTAGAGCATGATGATGGAGTCGGCATCCTGCTCAATGCTTCCTGAGTCGCGCAAATCACCATTAACGGGCCGTTTGTTTGGTCGCTTCTCAACATCTCGTGAAAGCTGGCTAAGTGAGATAACTGGAGTTAACAGCTCTTTCGCCATTTCTTTTAGACTTGATGAAATATAACCAATCGCCAAATCATTACGCTCTGCCTTTGGTTTTTCAATCAATCCAAGGTAGTCAACGAGGATTAATGCCAGTGATGGGTATTGCTGTTTGTGGCGTTTTGCTATGGCTCTGATTTGGTCTACGCTTAGCTTACTTGCATCAACAACCCAAACATCGAGATCTTGAACCACACCAATACCACGGGATACCCTAGCCCACCCTTCATCATCCATTTTTGCAGGGTTTCTCAGTGATGAAACTGATAACCCTGAAGCCCCTGCAATTTGTCGCTCTATGATCTGACGAGAACTCATTTCCATTGAGAAAATCAGAACGCCCTTCTTGTGTCCAGTTTGCTTATCGATTTGCGAGGCCACACCTTCAGTGATCCGCAATGCTAATTCCGTCTTACCCATCGCAGGGCGAGCAGCGACGATAACGAGGTCTACTGCATTGATACCACCAGTAATTTCATCAAGCTCGTGAATGCCCGTTTTTAACGTGTCGGACTCATCGCCATTTCTCAATCGCTGATCTAATACCTCGGCAAAATCCTCAACCATTGCTGCGGTGTGAATGGGCTTAATTTGGTCGTTGTCAGTGATTAATTCGCTGGCTTTTTTAACAAATTGCTCCATTGCTTGGGAGGCGGCATCAATCGTGCCAGACTCGATAACGTGACGATATTGATCCATCAGTTTAATCATTTCGCGTCGATTATAGTTGTCGGTCACCATGGAAGCATAACCTTTTAGGTTAGCCGCACTAGGGCAATCTTTAGCCGCTTGCATGATATCTGCGAAATGCTTGTCACCCATAGCCTCTGCAACCATCATTAAGTCAATCATGCCACGGGTTTTGGCTTGTTTTTGGATCGCCTTGTAGGCTTCCCTGTAAAAATGAGATGAGAATGCTTCAGGCTTTAGAGTGGCAAGAACATCCGAGGCGTTAAGTGTAAGTCCGTCGATTAGTAAACCGCCGATCACGCTTGCTTCGATTTGCTGATTAATCATTGATAAACCCCTGTTAAACTTGGCTTTCCTTCCTTGACTGCTGTCAGTGTTTTTTCTTTCAGCAGGTGATCAATATCGGCTACCCAGCCCGAATCATTATCACCAAAGTAAAACGGCTTAGCCATTCTCACAAAGGCGCGAACATAGGCTCGCCAGCCGTCAACATTGGGAGTCGCGAGTTTTTCAATTAATTTTTTGAACTTGCGTTTACGCTCCGAATTAACATCTCTTGCGTGTGGCAAGCGGTCGCCCACCTCCTCGTTGTACGCATCAAGGTATTCTTGGTAGTACCCGGCAGGTTTTTTATCAATCTCCCCCTCGTTCGCGTTAACAACCGAAATGCCGCCAACCTCGTAAACCTCGTTGATGGAGGTTTCCCTGAGCATCACAATGCCAGCAGGGAGCTGCTGAAGTTTGAAAATAGATTTTTCTCTAGGGGATTTCTGGTCTAACTCAATCCCACAGATCGCCCCGTTAGCATTCGTAACATACAGATCAACCTTGCCCTTGCGTCCATCACCGCGATCGGCAACCGTGTATTCCCGCTGGCACAGGTACCCTGATTTTAAAATCTCTGCTTCCACAGCGTTGTGAAGCTCTTTAGCTGTCGAGCAATTGAATTTACCCTGCAGGAGTTTAATGAGCTCATCACGAAAAATTAAATTATCCGCCTCGCCCCCCTGAAGGGTATGGGTAGTATTGTCTTTCTTGTCTTTTGTAAGAGTGTCTTTTGTGTGTCCCTGTTTTGGTGACACCCCTGTCACGCTTTTGGTGACACTTTTTGTCACCGTTTTAGTGACAATGACACCGTTTTGGTGACACTCTGGAATTTCCCACTCAGTTAGGTTTTTATTAGGTCCAATAGCCATACCAACTTTCACTATAACTTTCATAGTGATAAGCTCATTTTTAGCCTTATTCACTTTCTGTCTTGGCAGTCTAGTTAGCTCCGCTAATTGACTATCTGAAATGCGATCTGTTTTTTTGTTAAAACCATACGTTTTTCTACAAATAGCATGAGCAACCTTGGCTTGGTTTCTTGTTAAATTGGCACCGATCAACTCTTCATAGAGTTCATTGGCAAGGCGGGTGTAACCATCTTCTGTTTTAGCCACTCTCTCCTCCGAACTCACCATCCGAGGACTAAACTGAACGACATTATCCTCTGCTAGGTTAGCCATTGACTGCCCTCCTCTTGAATATGCTTAAGATTTCATTGAACTCTTCTACTTCAAAATCTTCCTTCAAAAGGTCTTCAAGGAACCTATTAGGAATAAAAGTGAAACCCTCTTCTTTTGGCATGTGCGGCAGAAGCTTTCTGGCTCGACTCTTGTAGCCCTCAATCGCGATAACGTTACTCATAAATCCTCCACGTTTGCGGCTTAGGCATCGGTATGTTGTGTATCTGGTGCATGTGATTTACCCTTTGGGTGAGGGAATAAATCAGGTAGGTCAGGACGGATCTCATGAGCTTTTACCTTACTTTCTGTTGCGAGGACAATTCTCAGAACGCACTCAACTGGTACCTTATTTTTTCCATACAGCCAATCGCAGACTGTAGGCTGAGAGCGACCACATTTTTTAGCCAACAATTGCTGGCTACCAACGATTGATATCGCTTTCTCGATTGCTTTATTTTTCATTATCGGTTCTCCTATTAATCACATGATACAAATCGGAAAACCGTTTGTCCATAGATGTTCCTATTTCCTTATTGCTTTTTATCGGAAAAACGATAGAATCAATATTAGACTTCGGAGGATATAAAATGAGCTTTTCTGATAGGCTTAATATCGCAATGCAAAATGCAGGGTATACACAAGGTGCTTTAGCCAAGGCCGTGGGCATGGCTCAGTCGAGTATTAATCAGTTACTCAACAAAGCATCTGGCTCAAGAAAAACTGTAGAAATAGCTAAGGTTTTGGGTGTGCGTGCTGAATGGTTAGCTTCTGGTGAAGGCTCAATGCTACCAAGTGAGCAATATTCTGTAGAACACCTTACAGATTCTAATGAAAACGAATTAGCTACCAATGATTCATATACTGTTGACATTATGGACATTGAGTACAGCTGTGGACCTGGTAGTTATAACTCTGACTTTCCAGACATCATAAGATCTATATCTTTAGAGCCTGAGTTTGCATTAAGTATTTTTGGTGGCAGGCCTGCATCGTCAATGAAGGCAATTAATGCACAGGGTGATAGTATGCAGGGAACGATAGATCCTGAAGATTTAGTTTTTATTGATATTACAGTGAAAAGGTTTGAAGGTGATGGTGTTTATGCATTCACATTCGGAGGTTCATCTCACATCAAGCGGCTTCAAAAAATAAAAAACCATCTTATCGTTTTATCTGATAATCCAGCCTACAAAGAATGGAAAATTGATGAGTCGGAAGAAGAGCAGCTTTTTATTGACGGCAAGGTCATTGTTAGCTGGCCAATGAAATTAAGACGCTTCGCATAGCACTTCAAAACTCTACAAACCCGCTGATAAGGCGGGTTTTTTATTACCTCCATATCCTTTCTTTTATTTCCATAAAATAAAATCGGAAAACCGATTGACAGAAAAAATAAAAATGCTATCCTAAAAATCGGTAAAGCGATAAAGATAGAGGATAACATGAACAATTTTTTAGGTTTCCCATTAAACCCTTATGACGCCTTGAATAACATAGAAATCATGTTGGACGCAGGACTTCTATTATCCAGTACTACAAATGATGAGATAAGCGAGATGGGGATTGCCATAATTGATCTTGCAAAACAATATTCGGCTAAGGCTTCTTTAGGATTTGCAAACAAAACAAATGAAGTAACCAAAATTGATAAGTCCGAGATATCACACCAAAGCTCATTCTCCACACGTCTGCGCTTGGCGCTTGCACGCTCGGGGATGACACAGGCGGAGTTGGCTGCACGGATAGGCGTATCCCAAAGCACAATTAGCCAGATGGTAAACGGGAAGGTATCAGGTGTGTGCCGCACTAGCGTGATGGCTAAAGCATTGGGTATTGAGCGTAATTGGTTGGTTTTCGGTGAAGGCGAAATGCTACCAGCTAAAAATTCAACTCAAAATGATAAGGTGTAAAAAATGGCGACTATACATTATGCGTCAAATACCAACGTACTTAAACCTGATATCCGTACAGGTCTGTTTAAGTTCTGCTTCTTTGCTGTAAAGCGTAGTGACCCGCAGGCTAAAGCCGAACGCAAAGAAGTTTATGCAACGGATTTGAAATCAGCGAAGTTACAACTTGTTCGTGATTATGTTTTATCACTGGGATCACAAATACCAGCAGGAGTCGTGACATGTCACACGAAATTGAATTAAGTGTTGCCGCAAAAAAAAGCGCTCAATTGAATGCGATACTGTTTCAACTCAATAGCCAATTTGTAGGGGATCCAGTAGTGGATAGTTTAATTGAGTTGGCTTACGAACTATCAAACCCTGTGGCAGGTTGGTTAATTGAAGAAAATGCACAACGGGATAATGGACATGGATAAAGTAGCCCCCCCAAGTACAAGTTAGTGAATGTATGGATGTATTTAACCGAGTGAAAGTGTTTTTAATTGCAGCTCAATATTTAAATAGAGACAACAGCGAAAAACATATTGCCAGTCAATTAATCGCTCAATGTGAAGCTGAGATTGATGATATTTTGGAGAAAGAATAGTGAATGACAATATTCAATTAAGAGATGCAGCTAACACTGAATTAACCTACGCAAAGGCCATTATTAATTTAATTTTAGATTCAGGATTTATTGATAATGAAAACACCCTAAATACTTTGTCTGTAGCCTTATTATCAGTGATTCGCGCCCATGAGTCATTAATTAAAATTAATCTTGGGAAGTGAAAATGAAAACTAGCGATACGATAAAAATAAAAGATTTTAAAAACTACTCAATCGAGCAACTTAGAGGAATTTCTATTAATAACGAAATGACATCAGAAGCATTAATTGAAGGTGTCGGAGCAATTGGTACCTTATTGTTTGACTCTTCATGTAGTGACAACGACCCTTTATCAAAAGACGTTCTATGTAAAATAGGTTTATTGATTCAAGAGTCAATCATTATTGCTAAAGCATTAGATGATAATGTTTATTATTCTAGTGAGGAAATTAAACGGCGTTCTGCCCCCCAATCAAAATAGTAAGTTATCAGAAAATAAGTTACATGATGCTATTGGGGATATTAATAATGTCGAGCTTTCTCTACATCAACTTAAAAGTGACATATACGAAAATGAACCAGATACCCCAACGCTATATGCACAATTAGATTTAATGGCAAATACATTAAGTAAAACACTCAATGATTTAGAGACTCTTATTAAGGAAATTTAAAATGACAAACAAAGCAAAGCCTATAGAAATAACAACAGGTCACGATATTCAGGTTATTACTCGTGAGGTTTATTTTGTTCAACCTTGCAATAAAAGCTATTTCACCGAGGATGCCGCTATCAATAAATATGCACACATCCTTGCTAGTGATGAATTCAGTAAGCTAGGCAAGCCAACTAACGAACCAGACATTAAAACACAGTTGCCTGATGGTACTCCGGCCTTTAAGCGCGGCGCCATGCTGCCAGAGTATATCGATAGACAGGCAGAAATATATCGAGATTTAAAACAAAAGCTTAAAAAAGAAAAATATATTTTACAGTTAGAAAAGGAATGGCAAAAAGCAAACACAAGATTCGAAGAAGCAAGGGAAGATGTAGCAATAAAATACAGTAGACTGCAAGAAGCAATAACCAATAAATAATTAAAAAATCAAGTTAAATTTAAATCAGCGTCAACGCTGAGGGAATCCCTTTATCTAAACTTAGGAATAATTAAATGGAATATAAACTATTAATAGGCAAAAGGAGAATGACTTACATCAACTGTCTATTAGATTACTTTAAACATGAAGGTAAAAAGCCCCAATTTAAAGCAGTCGTTAACAATGAAGAAGTCATAATCACATTAACTAACGAAAACCTTAATAATTTCTTTCGTGATGTATATGAGGAGTTGGATTGCAAGCATCGCTGTAAGTATTCAGACAAGGATATATACGATACTTACGCATTACTTTATACGAAATACGGAAACATAACCGAACTAGGAAAATTATTAATCGATGTAATTACAAAATATATGCCTGCTTATTTAAATGGGGAGCCGTATGTATATGACGAGATTTGACCAATTAATGAATGAAGGGAAAGAGCTAGAAGCAAAGAAATTATATCGCCGTGCTGCAGATAAATACAACCAAGCCTTTTCTATTTCAATCCCCGGCAGTTCTGATGGTTTGAGTTATCAGGAAAAGGAAAGCAAGGCAGCAGCTGACCGTTGTTTATCTAAAGCAAGAATTAAAGTGACGGAGAGTTATTTATGAAAAGTGAAAATATGGCCGTAACTCAACTAATAGAAATTTTAAAAGAAAAAGTACCAGACTGCCCTGCTTGGATGCTCGATGAGTCTCGTGCACATGATCAAGCACTAACGCACCAGGAGCTAACAGAGTTCGCTGAATGCGCAGTTAAGCGCAAACGCTACATTCAGGCCGCAAAGTACCTTATTTACTGCAAGGAGCGATTTGGACTCAGCGCCAATGGAGACTATCAGTTTTCTTATAAAAACTTTGACGTCTACCTAGATATTGAAGTGATTGAAACCTTATTGATCCATCAAATTGAGCAACCACTATTAGCTGAAAATCCAGAGGAAAAATATATTGCCGTGTGGCGTTTTTATACAAATAACGAAACTAAAGAAACTGAAACAGGTATTACATGGCTGTTTAATTTCATAGATGACGTTTTTATTAAAGGCTTTCAGCTTTTGAATTCACCTTTATCAAATAGCTCAGTTCACTAGGGAAAATATATGAACAACTTAATTACTATTAATAAAACTCAAATGCCCGTAGTTGAGTATCAAGGTCAGCGTGTTGTTACTTTTTCAATGATTGATTTGGTACATGCCCGACCAGAGGGAACAGCTCGTGCCGCTTTTAATCGTAACCGTGAACACTTTATTGAAGGCGTGGATTTTCATGAACTGACTGCGGACGTAATACGTACGGAGTCACTTTCATCGGTTTTCGCCCCTCGCACACCAAAAGGGCTCGTATTGACTGAAACGGGTTATTTAATGTTAACCAAGCCATTCAATGATCCTATTGCATGGCAAGTACAGCGTGAGTTGGTCGGTAGTTACTTTCGCCCACAACAAACCGCTATTAGTGAATTAGAAATGATCGCCCGAATCGCCAGTCATAATGCCCAGCAACAACGTCAAATTAATCGCATTGATGAGAAAGTTGAACAGATGCATGAGACTGTCGAGCAAATTAAGCAAGGTTTCATCCCTATAGGCTATGTCTCCTACCCTGTTATATCAAACAAAGCAGGAATAACAAAAGGTAAGTGTCGAACTCTTGTTAACCAGTTTGATGTACCAGAAAAGATTATCAGCGCCCTCTCGCCTGATGGCGTTCCTTTCAAGATGAAGGTCGTTCTAGAAGATGACTTTATGGTTGTATTTCATTCGATGATGTGTGAGGCAGAGAAGCGAGGTACCCGTTGGTATCACCCGAAAATGGGATTGTTTCAGGTAATTGGTTGGGAGGAAAAATAATGAAAGCAAAACTACCACATATTGATGCTGACTTAATCCGCGCGGCTTTAACTTTGATATCCGTAAATGATGACCCACGCATGGTAACAAAGGTTGTTCACATTAATAACCAGTACATAGAAGCAACTAACGGGCATGCATTAATCAGAATGAAACACAACGCAGATTTCGACCAGGATGTTGCTGTTCAGTTTGTATGTTCAGTACCTGATGAAGCTGAGTTTCTTGATATCAATAGCCATGATGATGGAAGTCACACTGTTACTTATTACCGTCAGGATCGGGATGAAGAGTTTAGACCATTTGAGAAATCAGAATTAGTTCTCATGCAAGAACACTACCCTGATTTAACTCCATTACTAACCAAAACATTTAAAGAGGGGAAAACGCCTATTTTAGCAACCCGCTATTTAGCCCTGCCTTATCTGATGTTTGGCATGGGTAGTGTTGGTGTTTTGCCTAGCGAAGACGATCGCTCCGCGCTGTTTGCCATGGACGCCTTAACATCAGAAATGTATGGCGAGCCTATCTTAATCACTATGGCCATGGAAAAGGATACCCACAAATTATCTCAATCCTTATGTGACCAAATAATGGGGGCTGAGCAATGAAAATTGAATATGTCACCAGCAAAACAGGCAACACAGCCAAAGTAGTGATTCTGTCTTTCATTACCGAGCGCCGAAAACTGAATCGCATTATCGACACAGTAAAACTATGGACGCCAGTTCAAGAATCATCAACAGGCTTCTTTTTTCGAGTGACGACGATTTACGGCAAAGCAAGCCACGTTTTAAGGGCATACAAAATCATTTGTTCGGAGGAAAGCAAGTGATTGAACAAGATACCACTGAACATGAAATGGTTGATTACGATGATGTGATAGTTCGAGTCACTCACTATGTGGATGATGGTTGTGATTGGACTGCTCGAATTATTCACGGCATCAGGCAGCGTTTTTATATCAGGATGGGCATATGCCCTCCTTTGCCACCAGCACCACAAGTTTGTGAACCTAGGTTGATCCCAAATACAAAAAAGAGAAAACAGAAACGAGTAAGAAAGGTGAGTGATGAGTAATAACCCATTAATTATCGATGCTCTTGAAGAAGTCGGTCCATGTGATATCGACACATTAGCCCTGCACATGGATCAAAGCGCCCAAATTGTTAATGCAATGATTACCAATCAAATGCGAAAAGGTACGGTAAAGCTGGTCAATGGATTGTATCAGCTTACTAATCAGCCAGAACCAAAAACAATTAAGAGCCCTATTGCTTCAAAATTTTCATGTCAGGCTAGCGATGAGCGTCCTAAGATTGAAATCTTAAGAGAGGTTTTGCAACAAAGCACACAGGCTATGACGGCTGCTGAATTAGCCAAAGCAACGGGAGATTCGGCTAATAACATTGGTGGCCGTTTAAAAACTGATATCAAAAATGGAAATGTCGTTAGTCAGGTAAAAAACGGATTAAGAGTTTACCAATGGGTTGAAGCTAAAGAGGAGAAATCGCCCCTTTTACAAAATGTGGCTAATGACGGGAATTCCCTACTTTTAGAACAAACTCACATCAAAAATAAAATGGCAGAAATCCGCCCTTTAGCACCGGAACCTAAAGGTGAGAAAAATCACCTTACACCAGAACAGCATGCCTCCGTTTCAAACGGAACCATGAACGTGCCAAACAGCAAGCAATTACGCACTGAGCTGGTAAAAATTGATGATGAACTGATTCAGATAAACAGCCGCATGAGCGAATTAACAAAAATGCGTCAATACAAAAGTGAAATGTATGAATTGGTGACGAAGCTTGAAAAGCTAATGGAGGTGGTCAATGAGAGCGTTTAAGCGGTTTATTATCTACGCGATTGCATTCATGCTCACTGCGGTTATTGCTGTGGAGTCAGGAATGCCCAAAGCTGCAATATTCGCTCTAGGTATATGGGCTGGTTTTATCGGGAGTATTCTGATCGAGGAGCTTTGAGATGAGCGAAATTAAAGATACCCGAAACTGGAGGTGTTTATTTGGCATGCACCAATGGATTCTTATCGCTGCATATGATTATACCCGATCAGATGAATTCGGTGACGTATACATGAGAGGTAAAAAACTCATGATGCAATGCGCTCACTGTGGCAAGGTCAAAGGGAGAATATTATGACAACGCTTGATTTTAACCTTGTACAAATTATTAAAGACGCATGGGGTGATCCGCTTTCAGTTGTCGATATGGTTTGGGATGCTGGCTACCAGAAAACAGACTTCACGATAGAGGAGATTATTGAGATGGCTGTTAGGCGCGGTGCAGAATGTGAATATTACAATTTTCCAAGTGACTCACAACCAACAACAATAGAAGAGCTGAGTAAGTGGGAATTAGCTGACATTATTGATGAGGCTATGTGGGTAGGAACTCCAGCAGAAGTTGCTGCAGAAATATTAATGAACGGGTATAGAAAAGGAGGTGCGGAGTGATTCGTGATAATGCATATATGACAACAAAAGATGTATGCAATCATCTTCGTATTTCATCTAGAACGTTAAGCCGCTTAAGAAATAGAACAACTTTGCCATTCCCAGCACCAGACTATAGTCTCAATGGTTCAAAAAATCGCTGGTTCAAACATAAAGTATTGGAGTGGCAAGTACAAGATGCTGAACTGAACCGATCTAGTCGCTAAATAAAACCGCCCTTCATTGGGCGGTTTTCGTTATGGCCATTAATTTATCCCACCATAATTGATAGGCTTCTCGCATTTCATCAATGTAGTTATATTTATCATATACCCCCCACACTCCTGGTAATTTATGACCTAACATAATTTCAGCCACATGCGGTTGTGTCAGTTCCGAAAAATTAGTCCGTGCAGTCCGACGAAGGTCATGTATAGAAAAATGAGGTAAGTCTCTTTTTTTGTGCTTCTTGATAAATATTATCAAGTTAACAGGAAGTTTTAAATGTGCTGATGGTAGTTGAGGTGCTTTGCTATTGGAAAATAAATAATCACCAGCAGCGAGATCCACCAGCTTTTTAATTATAGGAATAACATCATCAATTAATGGGCGCACTAATGGTTTTTTTGTTTTTCCGCCAGTCTTGTGATTTTCAGGAGGAACAGTCCATAACTTTTCCACTAAATCAAAATCAGAAATTTTAGCCAATCTTAGCTCTGAAACCCTGCACCCAAAGAATAGACAGAGTTTTAGTAGCATTTCGTTAACAAAAGAAACTCTCGATTCTTCGCACGCCCACCAAAAAAGCGCGATTTCTTCTGAAGATAAGGTTCTATCACCAACGCCTTTTTGAATACCAAAATCCTTACCCGTCAAATCAGTTAATGGATTTGATAATGCCACTCTCCTTTTTACTGCCCATGAATAACATTGCCTAGCATTACTAATTACACGTTTTGTTATCTCTGAGTATTTTTTGGATAGCTGATCTAATAAATCCAGCCACATGTGAACAGTTAAATCATTTATTGGATATCTACCTACTTGAGGAAATACATGTAATTCAAACGTTCTCATAATTTGATGGGCGCTAACTCTTTGCTTGCACATTACATCAAACCAATCTCGAAATACTTCCTCGAAGGAGCCTATATTATTTTTTTCACTCGCAATAATAACTTTCTGGTATTTTGGATTTTGACCTTTACTTAAAACTGAGGACCATTTCAATAATTCATCGCGAGCTTCTTTTAAAGACATTTGTGGATATTTACCAATTGTCATTTTATCTTGCTTGCCATTAAATCGATAACGATAAAAAAAAGTAATTGCCCCCTGCAGGGATACCCTAACCCACAAACCATCACGATCAGCTTTCTCCTCAACCTTATCTCTCTTTTTCCCAAGATTAGATTTTAAGTATGCATTCGTTATCGCCATGATGATCCTGCTCCATTATTATTCATCCGCGCCCCCATTACTGTGTCCATATTCGTGTCCATCACTTTATTTTTCAGTATGTTAGGAATGCGTGATTTCAGTATTTTTTCTATTTTCTTTCGAGATTACGCTTAAAATATGAACTTGTTATAGTAATAATTTTCACTCCATTATTGCTTTATCATACCTCACCCATAGGTATGTGCATTTTTCATACGAAATTTTATTTTTCAATAAGATAAATAGGGCTATGCTTTTATAGTAATTTATAATAGCTCAAATGGATATATGGACACAATGATGGACACAAAAATAGTGGCTTGAGGTGACTTTGGTTGTCTTAGCTTGTCAATATTGATTTTGTTTTTTCGTTATAATTCAATTTATTACAACGTTAATTTGTCTTAGGTTGTCATGGCTTGACGGGGGTCGAATTGTCGATGTGAGCAATGATAGAAAAGTTTCTTATGTTATTGATTTTCAAGGTAATATCTTCTTTTAAATTGCCTACAAAATCAGCTCTGCATAAATAGGTATCGCAGAACTAAAATGCTATGATTATCACAAGATTACTAATTAGCTGCATTTTACATAGAAGATCTCTGTAACACAAAGGTTCAATGTAAAACAACTGTAAACTATGCGGGTTTTTGCTAGATAGGAGCGCTGAACTCGCCAAACCGCCTATCAAGCAAGGCGGTTTCACTCAGCAATCAACTTGAACTGACAGTTCGTTGGGGGGTAAGCCTATTTGTAAGATAACTGGTTGAAATGCAGTCTCATCCCGCCAATAAGAGGCGATTTTACGCGCTAAAAAGAAGCCTAAAAAGCCACCAGCGACACCAGAAAGAGCAACCCAGAATTGTTCAAACCCCGCTAATTGTACTAACGCTGCAACCAGAAATAGGCCAATCAACGGGGTTAAATAAACGAGCATAGCAGAGCGCAGCAAACTCCCTTCAGGAATTCCAACCTCCACTTTTTGCCCAACAACTAAAGGTTGCTCAATGTCAACTTCGAGCTGATGTTCGGTATTTGGCCCTATTTTACTCAATGCGTATGAACCACATGCCGCGCGCGCGCTACAGCTACCACACCCAGAAGAAGCCCCATAACGCAATAACGCCCTTCCTTGGTGCCAACGAATAACTGTTGCCCACTCTTTTATCATCATCTACTCCTGAAAACGAATGCTTGCAGCGACTTGCTGTGCCGTTGATAACGGCAGTTCACCTATTATGGTAATCACATTTTGTTTCTGAGTCATTGTATAAATTGTGCGGCGGCCATTTTGGACTGGTTGTTCTAAAGGCAAGCCTTGCTCAGCTTTAGTGACATTAACCGAAAAAGTGAATAAGCCATCACTAAATAATGCGCTCTCTACCTCATCATTTTCGGCAAGTTTACGTTTTGAACGAGAGACTTCTTCAAACCCAGGAGGTAAAAGTCCAACACGCCATTTAAATGACGGACGATTATCCTGAGGGGAGACTAGCAGCGGTGGTAAATTAATCTTACTTAAATTCACCAGAGAGTCATTCACCGTTTTGCTGTCTAGCACTGTTGAAATGACGCGAAACTGTTCTAACGTTTGGTTATTGTTATCTAAGAGATCGACCCGTAATGGCAACTTATTTTCTTCATCAATCAGAAGAACATAATTAAAACGAGAGTTATCTTTAGAAATAATGCGAATGACGAGTGAAGGCTTATCACCGATATGGGTTCGCCCCGCATCGATAAAATTATAGTACGGTTTGATTTTGTCATAATCAGCAAATAATACCGAAGGCAAATTATCGACAATATGCTTCCCATTTAAGCTGAAGGCATCAAAACCGGGTTCAAAATAACTGATCCTTTCCCCTTTTTGCACTATTTCACGCCGCGTAGAATCCATTTGGATCATTTGAGAGACAGGAACATTATTAATGATCCCATGTCGATAACGGACAGGCACGATGCTTCTGGGACTAAAGGACATAAAAGACATTTCGTAGGAAAGATTTTGGGCAGCGCTCCCCATCTCTTTAAAGAGAGCTTCGGCATCTTGTTGAGATGCCGAAGCTTGATTAGATAAAATCAGGCTGCCCGCCAGGCAGATGACGGATAACCACTTATTCATTAGCGCGCTTTAGCTCCAGCGGGTGCTGTAGTAATATCATCATTATCATGATATTGCTGATTAAGCATTGAACGTCTTTCAATTTCATATTGCTGTAGCATTGCATTTACACGCTGATTTTGTTGCTCAACTTGTTGCATTTGTTGCTCGTTACCAAAAAGTTGACCATCAGAGAAATTTAAACTCACAGGTGCGCCTGCTCCAACGGGAACGGTGTTAAACACAGGTTCATCAATCACCGATTCCGTTGAATTACTTTGATTATACTGCTGCACCCCAACGATAACAGCAAGGGATACACATGCTGCAACACCAATTTGGGTGATTTGACTTGCCCATGGACGAATTTTTTGCCAGAACGGCATCGCGCCCCATGTTGCAGGTTCAGGCTGTGACTCAACAACTACCTGAGGATTAATACGCACAACTTCATTCTCTAATGCTGCGGCGACTTTACCCGCTATGTCAAAATTGATGACATCAGGTGTGTCATTACGCAGAGTATCACGAATAAGATGATAGCTCTCCCAACGTTTTTGTAACGTTGAATCACATGAAATGGCATTTAACAGTTCTACATCTAGAACTTCGCCATCCATCATTGCGGAAAGTTTCTCTCTTTGCATGCCCGAATACCTTCAGTTAATTGCATCACAATTACAGTTTAATGCCCTGATTTCGCTATTTTTTGCACGTTATCTTGTGTTCCAAAAAACAATTCAATAAACACAAACATATTAGTGCTGCTGGATCAGTGGCTGTACTTTATTATCAATAGCTTCTCTTGCTCTAAAGATACGCGAACGCACGGTGCCTACAGGACAATCCATGATCTCGGCGATCTCTTCATAGCTTAAACCATCAAGTTCTCTGAGTGTTATTGCCATTTTTAAATCTTCAGGTAACGACTCAATGGTTCGAAAAACTACTTTCTTCAATTCATCAGACAACATTAAGTTCTCTGGGTTCGATATTTCTTTCAAAGCGCTTGCAGTTTCGTAGTTTTCTGCATCGCTTGCTTCAAGATCTGACGCGGGTGGGCGCCTATCTTGAGCGACTAAATAATTTTTAGCCGTGTTTACCGCAATACGATATAGCCAAGTATAAAAAGCACTATCACCGCGAAACGACCCTATCGCACGATAAGCTTTGATAAAAGACTCCTGAGCAACGTCAGGTACATCCGCTTGTGGTACATAACGGGAAACCAAGCTTGCAACTTTGTGCTGGTATTTTACAACCAGTAAGTTGAACGCTTTTTGATCGCCCTTTTGGACTTTTTCGACCAACATCTGGTCCGTTAGTTGCTCGCTCATTACTGGGAAAATCTCCCGCGCTCAGGCTGTAAATTTGTTAACTTGATCATGTCTCCCTTCCTAAAGCAAGCGTTACTTTGAGTAGTAAAAACAAGTGAAGTTCAATTTAATACATAAAAATAGTAAAAAATTGACAAAAAACCGTGTGACTACCGATAGAGGATCTAAGTGATCCTAATTAATTTATCGCTAATTTATACATTATTCTACGTATCACACCGCTTTATTTACCCTAAGTACCAAACCTGACTCAACCCCCTAGTAGATATACAAGGCTGAACGCTATTTCACAAATAGCATTGCCAAGCCTGATAGGCTAACATGAAACTTCCAATAGATACTATACTGTGACTGCTCTCTGCCGTAAACGGCTAGGCCTGCCACTTCTTAGGGCGCAACCGTCTGTATAACGGGTTTTATGCTGCCCCTTATGGGTAGAAACGACGAGTATATACAACATGCAAACACTTATGAACGATCCCACACAGCATTACACTGATATTCTGATTATTGGCAGCGGTGTCGCTGGGCTTTCCGCCGCTTTACGACTTGCTCCTTTTCATAAAGTTACTCTCCTAAGTAAAAGCACACTCAATGAAGGGGCTTCTTATTACGCACAAGGTGGAATCGCAGCCGTTTTCGATAATACCGACAGCATTGAATCCCATGTAGAAGATACTTTAATTGCAGGCGCAGGTATTTGTGAAAGAGAGGCCGTCGAATTTATCGCCTCGAATGCCAAAGAGTGCGTTCAGTGGTTAATTGATCAAGGCGTACTATTTGACACGGAAGTGACTGAAACAGGTGAAACCCAATATCACCTCACTCGCGAAGGTGGACACAGCCATCGCAGGATCCTTCACCATGCAGATGCAACTGGCAAAGAGGTTGAAACGACTCTCGTCAACCTCGCTTTTGCGCATCCGAATATCCATGTTAAAGAGCGCTATAATGCGGTTGATCTCATTCGCTCCGATAAGATCGGATTAGCAGGCGAAAGCCGTATTGTCGGTGCCTATGTTTGGAATCGGCAAAAAGAGCACGTTGAAACGATCCGAGCAAAAATCGTTGTTTTGGCTACAGGCGGCGCCGCAAAAGTCTATCAATACACAACAAATCCCGACATCTCTTCTGGGGATGGCATTGCGATGGCATGGCGTATTGGATGTAGTGTCGCTAACTTAGAATTCAATCAATTTCATCCAACCTGCCTCTTTCATCCGCAAGCTCGCAATTTTCTATTAACGGAAGCGTTACGTGGTGAAGGAGCCTATTTGAAACGCCCTGATGGAAGCCGTTTCATGCCCGACTATGATCCACGCTGTGAATTAGCGCCGAGAGACATTGTTGCAAGAGCGATCGATCATGAAATGAAACGCTTAGGTGCTGATTGCATGTACCTTGATATTAGCCATAAACCCGCTGATTTTATTCAAAGCCACTTTCCTACCATCTATGAAAAACTGATGACACTTGGTTTAGATCTGACGAAAGAGCCGATCCCCATTGTACCCGCAGCCCATTACACATGCGGCGGTGTCAGCGTCGATCAAAACGGTATGACCGATATCCCCAACCTTTATGCCATTGGTGAAGTCAGTTATACAGGGTTACACGGAGCCAACCGCATGGCATCTAACTCGCTGTTAGAGTGCCTCGTTTACGGATGGTCCGCCTCACAGCATATTTGCCATGCGATCACGCAGATCGAGGATATTCCCGTTCTCCCTGAATGGGATGATAGCCGTGTACACAACTCAGATGAGCAAGTTGTGATTCAACATAACTGGCATGAGCTACGCCTATTTATGTGGGATTATATGGGGATCGTACGAACCACTAAGCGTTTAGAACGCGCCTTGCGACGCATCCATTTGTTACAGCAAGAAATTCACGACTATTATGCCAATTTCCGTATTTCTAATAACTTACTTGAACTGAGAAACCTCGTCCAAGTGGCTGAACTGATGGTTCGCTGCGCTTTAGAGCGTAAAGAGAGCCGCGGGCTACACTATACGTTAGACTACCCTGATCTACTGGAGCATTCAGGCCCCACCGTACTCAAACCGTAATCTCATACCTAGCCAACCCTCGGGTTGGCTATTAATATTTCAAATAAAAATCCCGAATAAGCCGCTGAAAGTCTTCAGTATAGATGTTATTGTCTGCTTCTTTTAACACTAACGTTGAAATTTCTGGCTCAACTAATTCCCGCTTTAATCCCAACAACATACGGTGAAATGGCGTCGTTGCTTTATCTCGAATATTAACGCGATAAGCAGTAAACCAGCCATTACGATGCGCCATAAGCTCAACTTTTTCACCGACATCATAGGGTAATACAAGGCAAAATAGGCCATCTGTGGTTAAACAATCCATCGCACTATCTAATAATGCCTGATGGGTTAACGTCGCGGTATAGCGAGCTTGCTCTCGTTGTTCACTACTGCATGATACTGATGGCTCAAAATAAGGTGGATTACTGACAATCAAATCATACGCTTTTTGCCTTGATACACTAAACTGCGTTATATCTTGCTCAAAAATCTGTAGCCTCTCTCCCCACTTTGACTCAGCGAAATTCTCCTGTGCCTGTTGAGCCGCTGCTTTATCTAGTTCAACAGCATCAACGGTCATTTGCTGATTGCGTTGTGCGAGCATTAGCGCAATGAGTCCACTGCCGCTCCCTATATCTAACGCCTTTTTAGCCTGCTGAACAGGTGCCCATGCGCCAAGTAATACTCCATCGGTTCCGACTTTCATAGCGCAACGGTCATGACCGACAAAAAACTGCTTAAAGGTAAAACCACCTTTGCGATAGCTTTTTTTCACGTTATTCAACCACTCTAAATCGTATATTAATCAATCAATCTTTCATTATGTGACAATTTAAGAATGCAAATTTTACACTTTTTCTACAAAATAATTCTCACATTATGAGAATATTATTTGAGCATCAAAATTTTTACTGCTAAGTTCGAAAAAAAGGGGATATCATGAACAGTATTAACAGGACATTGAATATTTTATCTTACATCACTGCAAGCGCGGCTCCGGTAACTCCGCAAGTGATTTCTAACGCATTAAATATTCCAGTTTCTACTGTTTATCGATTATTAGCCATTCTCATAAATTGGGAATTTGTGACCCATGCAAAACAATATGGCACTTACACTGTTGGTGCGCAGAGTATCAAAACTCAAGAAAAATACTATCACCACAGTTTACTCATGAATTCATCCCAGCTAGAACTCCAAGCTCTGAGTAAAAAGACCCAAGAAACGGTCGCTATTATTACATCAAACCTATGTGAAACTATCTGTGTTGACATGATTGAGAGTTCACAAGCCTTACGCTGCTCTTTTGTCATTGGCCGTGGTAATACTCTAATTAAAGGCGCTAGCGCGAAAACCTTGCTCGCCTTTCGAGATGAAGACTACCAATCATTAGTATTTGAAACTCATAAAGAACAGTTACCCACCCCTGAAAGTATAACGCAATTAAAAAATGCACTGATGCAAATCCGCCAGCAAGGATATGGCGTTTCATACGGTGAAATAGATGAAGGAGTCTTAGGCGTTTCAGCCCCTATTTTTAAAGGAAACGATGTGATTGCCGTCGTCTCTGTGATGGCACCTGAATTTCGTTCAACCCATCGAGTTGACGAGTTTATCTCTGAGACCTGCAAAGCAGCTCATAACATGACTAAACTAATTAATATGGAGTAATTATGGCAGCACCTTTTATCTGGCAAGGCCGTACTGATGGTGATACTGAGGAGCACCTACGTATCCATCAAGTCATGAATAAAAATACCCCTGCACAGTTTGCTTTAATTGGTTTTGCATCTGACGAAGGCGTTAGGCGCAATAAAGGACGGCTCGGTGCCAAAGCAGGACCTGATGCAATCCGTCAGCAGTTAGCTGGCCTTCCGATACATCACCCCTTGTCCATCCGTGATGCCGGCACTGTTCGCTGTGACGATGGCGATTTAGAAGCAGCGCAACGTCGTCTTTCGGATGAACTTATCAATATTTTATCATCAAATCAGACCCCCATTGTTTTAGGTGGCGGTCATGAAGTGGCTTTTGCCAGCTTTCAAGGACTGTTTGACTTCATCGCTCAAACCCAGCCTACAAAAACAATAGGTATCATTAATTTTGATGCGCATTTTGATTTACGAACGGCACCTGAAGCCACTTCCGGCACACCTTTTTTACAATCGGCACACTTATGCCAGCAGCATCATCGCCCATTTAATTATCTCTGTTTAGGTATTGCTGATCATGGTAATACGAAAGTGTTATTTGATACGGCGGATAAATTAGGTTGCCAATATATTCGTGATAAAGAACTAAATCACAGTCAATTACCTAAGGCCATAGAGCGGCTTCAACAGTTTATTAATAACGTCGATTATTTATATGTAACCGTTGATCTGGATGTCTTTTCTGCCGCAATTGCGCCTGGAGTCAGCGCTCCCGCAGCGAAAGGGATCACTACTGAGATCTTTGATGAACTGTTTTCGGTGATTAAAGCCAGCAACAAAATTGCACTCTTTGATATTGCAGAGTGCAACCCAGAATTCGATATCGATAATCATACTTCAAAATTAGCAGCTTATTTGATTTACCAATTTTTATTCTAATAAACACAATAACGCGACTGATAAATCGCCCGTAGACTCAATTTGTAGCGATATAACAATAACAGTATTTGAAAAAGTACTGACAAAAAATAAAGCGGCAATGATAGATCTCTAGCATGTTCTTCTTTAGTTAATCAGCTAAGTAGAAATAGGCTTTGGAATTTCAAAACTGTCGCTAGGCAGCGTACAAGCAACCTTTAAAGTATCAATAAGGATGCGGCTAGCCGCTAAAGACGACAAATTGTGAAAGCGGGCACACCGGGAAAATTATATGACATTACAACTAGACACATTATCTACACTTCTGCTTACTGTATTGTGCCTGCTTATGGGCATCCATTTAAAAAAACGTATCGAATGGCTACAACGTTTTTGTATCCCATCCCCAGTAATTGGTGGCTTCTTAGTAAGCCTGATTATTTGGGGGCTAAAATCCTTTAATTTAGCTGAAATCCAGTTTGACACGAGTTTGCAAACCTTCTTAATGGTTGCCTTCTTTACCACGATTGGTATTGATGGCAGCTTTCGCATTCTCAAAAACGGCGGTAAACTCCTGTTTATCTATCTGTTTATTTGCTGGTTTACAGTGATCTTCCAAGATACGTTTGGTGCCGGACTGGCGCATTTATTAGGCATTGACCCAGTCATTGGCGTTATGGCAGGTGGTGTTTCATTAACAGGAGGCCATGGCGGTGCTGCTGCATTTGGTCAAATGGCAGAAGGCTTAGGTGTGCAGTCAGCGACGGTTGCGGCGATTGCAGCGGCAACTTTTGGTTTAATCACCGGTAGCCTACTAGGCGGCCCCATTGCCTCTTTCCTGATTAAAAAATATAAGGTGACCATCCAAGCGGATGAGTCAGTGCAAAGCCCAAAAGTAACAGAGACCATTGCAGGTAAGATTGAGTCCATTGACGCCCATGCCTTTTTGAAAATGCTCGCTTTGGTACTCGGGATCATGGTAATTGGTCAATTCGCATCTGCACAATTTACCAAAGCAACAGGCTTCTCTTTGCCTAGCTATGTCGGTGCCATGATCATTGCGATTATTATTCGTAATATTAATGACCAAGTTAACCTATTTAAAATCAACCAAAAATCTGTTGATTTAATTTCTGAGGTCTCTCTCGGCCTATTCTTAACCATGGCAATGATGTCGCTAAAAATTTGGGAGCTCAAAGACGTTGCCTTACCACTCTTTATTATTCTATTCGCCCAAGTGGTTGTCCTCGTTCTATTGGTTGTATTCGTGATCTTTAAACTTTTAGGCAAAGATTACGATGCCGCTGTTATGTGTGCTGGATTAATGGGGCATGGATTAGGAGCGACACCTAATGCAATGGCAAATATGTCCTCTGTGTGCGAACGCTATAAACATGTCTCAATGAAAGCGTTCATGATCGTTCCGCTAAGTGGTGCTGTTTTAATTGATTTAGTTGGTATCCCTTATCATACTTGGTTAATTAATATCCTCAGCTAACCCCCATCGCGTGCTTTTCACCTCGGAAAAGCACGCTTTCTGGCAATATCACTGCCCGTTGAAACTTAAAACAGGTACACTTTGCTAAAAGATCGATATTTTCTGATGAACAATTTGGCTAACCTGTTTATAATCAGCGCCCCAAATAGAGGTATATCATGACTGCAACCACATTTACTGAACTTGAACTCGATGAAAGCCTGATCAACGCGCTGGCAGACAAAGGCTATGAACGCCCAACTGCAATTCAGGCTGCCGCTATCCCTGCCGCAATGGATGGGCGTGACGTTTTAGGTTCAGCCCCTACTGGTACGGGTAAAACCGCCGCATTTTTGCTGCCAGCCATCCAACACTTACTTGACTTTCCAAGGAAAAAGTCCGGTCCTCCGCGAGTGCTGATATTAACACCAACGCGTGAGCTAGCCATGCAGGTTGCAGACCAAGCAAAAGAGTTATGTGCACATAACCATCTCGATATCGCTACGATTACAGGCGGTGTCGCGTATATGAACCATGCTGAAGTTTTTAGCGAAAACCAAGATATTGTTGTCGCGACAACAGGCCGCTTGCTTCAATACATCAAAGAAGAAAATTTTGACTGTCGCGCCGTTGAAATCCTGATCCTTGATGAAGCTGATCGCATGCTCGACATGGGCTTTGCCAATGACATTGAAACAATTGCAGGTGAAACACGCTGGCGTAAACAAACTATGCTGTTCTCTGCTACCCTTGAAGGCGAAGCTATTCGTGATTTTTCTGAACGACTGCTAGAAGATCCTGTTGAAATTGATGCCGAATCGTCACGTCGCGAACGTAAAAAAATACAACAGTTTTACTATCGTGCCGATAATTTAGAACACAAAACAGCCTTGTTGTGCCATCTGCTAAAACAAGAGGATGTGACTAAATCCATTGTTTTTGTTCGTAAGCGTGAGCGTGTCCGTGAAGTCGTACAATGGTTACGAGATGCAGGTATTGAGTCTTGTTACCTTGAAGGAGAAATGGCTCAAGCGAAACGTAATGAAGCCGTTCGTCGTTTAGTGACAGGGCAAGTCAAAGTACTCGTAGCGACCGATGTTGCATCGCGAGGACTTGATATCGATAATGTCAGTCATGTCTTTAACTTTGACATGTCGCGCACCGCTGATGTGTATCTCCACCGTATTGGTCGTACCGGTCGTGCAGGCCGCAAAGGCACCGCTATTTCACTGATAGAAGCTCATGACTATCCGCTGTTCGGTAAAGTCAGCCGTTATATTGAAGACTCCATTAAAATGCGAGTCATCGATAGTCTACGCCCAAGCACCAAAGCACCTTCAGAATCTATGATGAATAAACCAAAACCATCTAAGAAAGTGCTCGCAAAACGTAAAGAGAAAAAGAAAAAAGAAGAAGAGTCCAAAAAGAAAACCAAAGTTCGTCATCGTGACAAAAAGAACATTGGCAAACGCCGTAAACCAAATTCCTCTTCTACGACACCAACTCGCGATAACGCTGAATAATGCAACTAACGGGCTACGGCCCGTTTTTTATTGCATCATTATCATCTGCAATTTTTCACGCATTCTTTTTCCTTGCGCAGATAACATATCCACTTTAATCATATGGTTTACTAAAACATCACGGCAATCATACCCCTGATAGTTTTTAATACGCCAATCAGCACCTTGGCTCAGCAAAAACTCAGCAACTGATAACGCATGGCTCCCTAATGCATCATGTAACGATGTGTTACCTAAATCATCTACTGCGTTGATTTCTACCCCTTCAGCTAATAAAACTTCCAGTTGCTCTAACCTTCCTGACTGCGCCGCTAAATGCAAATAAGTGCGATTTTGTGGCAATGACGTTTTTCTGATTTCATCTGTATAAGCAGAACTCAGAAGAATTTTCATAAAGCGAGGATCAGTCGAACGAACGGCATACCCTAGTAGCTCATTAAAATTCGCTGGTTGATTTCTCATTGAAAGCAAGGTAGAAAATTCAGTCACATTGCCTTGCTTAATACTGTTTTCACAGCTGTTTTGCCAATCTGCCAGAGTGCTGTCATGACTCAATGCAAAATTGCAGCTAAATTCTTCTAACTGTGTATTAAAATCATCATTAACCATCGCCTGTTTATTTACCCACGGTGTAAAATGACACATCATTTTGAGAATTTTTGGCATCGTATGGGCGATAAAGTTACGTGTTAACAGACGATGAGGGAGCCAATCCCGCCACGTTTTTTCCCCTTTATAGTAATCCAACACAATTTTGTTACCTAAGGCGGGAGGAAATGGCATCACTGACTGCAACAAATCTAACCAATCATAACGAACCACATAAAAGCGAACGAGACCATCCTTTGCCACTTGTTTTGCGGTCTCGTAATCCATACCAATCTGCTTGATAGTATTCGCAGAAACACCAGCAGAGCTAAAGGCGATGCAAGGTGTCTGGCTTGCAAGAGCTGCAAATGTGGCTAATCCGCCGCCTAAAGAGTGACCTATACAAATCATATTCCCTTTAGAGACCCGATGTAGAATGTTGGTTAAATTTACCGCTTGAAAATATTGCGGTTCAAAGTAGCCCAGCCCTTGTCGTAAATCAGCATAGAAATCAACGAGTTCATCAGAACCAGCAAAACTAATAATATACAAATCATTAAAGCGACAAATATTAGCTTCAAAACCTGTTGATTTATCGCGTAGTAAGCTTGGATCAATGCCAATTTCTTTGAGTTGCAGAGCATTAAGGCGCTCAACACCATGCAGATTTTTCCAATCTTTAAGATAGACCCCATAAGCAATTAACCCAATAAGATAATCATGCGATTGAGCATGTGGGCCTAAAAGTTGTTTTGGCGATAGCGTCTGCGTCCATTGATTTTGTTCAGAGCACAGTGCCAATACACCACTTTTTCTCTGATAGATATTAATGCTTTCTTTAATTAACGATATTTCATTTAATGAGTTAGTTTGGATACTCTGATTGATAGAAGACATAGACTCTCCCCATTGAAGATGTGATAAGGGAGATCATTAAAGGCGAAATTTCAGCAGGGAAAAAGAATGTACTTTATTAGAGAAGAATAAAAAAGCCATTGAATTCAATGGCTTTTTGAATTAATTTTAAACTAATACTTCTACCTTGAACAATACAACAATTACAGGCTTTCAGTAAAAGTACGAGTGATCACGTCACGTTGTTGTTCTGGTGTCAGAGAGTTAAAACGCACTGCATAACCAGAAACACGAATTGTTAACTGTGGATATTTTTCAGGGTTTTTCACCGCATCTTCTAAGGTTTCACGGCTTAAAACGTTGACATTCAGGTGTTGACCACCTTCAACACGGACTGTTGGCTTAACTTCTAAAGGTACTTCACGGTACTCAAAAGCACCTAACTCATCCTTAGCAACAATTTGTCCTTCGTTATAATCTGCTTTTGCACAAACACAACGCGCTTCATTTTTCTCTTCATCAAGTAACCAAAAAGAGTTCAATAGCGCTGCATTGTCAGTTTTAGTAATTTGAATACCAGTAATCATGTCGACCTCCACGTTCGGGTAGGATTGGGATCAATCCACTCATTTGACTGCCAATAAAATATTTGGTCTAACCAATGTTTCTACACACTATATACCAGCTAGAACCCTCAGCTTCTTTGATATTTATCAACAATTTCAAGGGGTAATTAACCGTCATTCACCCAACACTATGTTTTAAATCAATTTTTATTATTTATAAAAATCAATTTTTTTAGTTATTTTTAAAAAATTTTTTAATCAAATAGACAAAAGCTCGCCTTTATCTCTTGGGTCTTAAACTGTAAGCTTATAGACATAATTTGTTTGTTATAGGAATTTTCATGTCAAACACACCTACTTGGCACGACGTCATTGGCTCAGAAAAAACACAGGCTTATTTTAAAGACACGCTTGCCTATGTGGCGAACGAACGTCAAAAAGGAAAAATTATTTATCCCCCACAGCAAGATGTGTTTAACGCCTTTAGATATACCGAGCTTGCCGATGTTAAAGTCGTCATTTTGGGTCAAGATCCTTATCATGGTCCGGGTCAAGCCCATGGCTTATCTTTTTCGGTTCTTCCGGGAATTAAGCCCCCTCCCTCATTGGTCAATATGTACAAAGAGTTAGAAAACGACATCCCTGGGTTTAAACGCCCCAATCATGGCTATCTGCTGAGTTGGGCGCAACAAGGGGTGCTCTTGTTAAATACAGTATTAACCGTAGAGCAAGGCAATGCGCACTCTCATGCCCATTTAGGGTGGGAAACTTTTACAGATAAAGTGATTGCTGCCATTAATGAGCATAGAGAAGGCGTTGTTTTCTTGTTGTGGGGTTCACATGCCCAAAAGAAAGGCCGTATCATTGATACTAAGCGCCATCATGTACTAAAAGCCCCTCACCCATCGCCGTTGTCAGCTCACCGGGGTTTTTTAGGTTGTGGGCACTTCTCACAAACGAATCAACTATTGCAGCAGCAAGGGCTTGAAGCCATCGATTGGACGCCTGTTATCGAAGCTTAACTTTTTTGAGTGACAAAAAAACCGGGTCGCTATTGCTCACCCGGTTTCAATTTAGTTATGCGTTAATTACTTAGAAACGATAACCATTGCAGGTCTTAATAAGCGACCGTTTAAAAGATAACCTTTTTGCATCACATCAATCACTTGGTTTGGTTGATGGTCAGGCGATTCAACCATTGTCATTGCTTGATGGACTTCAGGGTTAAAGGCCACATTGGACTCACCAACGACTTCAATACCAAATTTCCCGACAGCACTTAAAAAGGTTTTAAGAGTTAAATCTAAGCCTTCTAACATTGCTTTTGATGTTTCGCTTTCATGATCAGCGGCATCAATAGCACGTTCTAAGTTATCAATCACGGGTAACAACTCATTTGAAAACTTTTCAAGCGCAAATTTATGAGCTTTTTCAATATCTTGTTCCGTACGACGACGGATATTTTCAATTTCAGCATGTGCACGTAGCATCGCTTCGCGCTCCACTTTTTGTGACGCTGCGAGTTGTTCTTCAAGCTCAGCAATACGCGCTGCTAACGCTTGTACTTCTGCCTGTGGATCCGCCTGCTGCGCTTCTTGCTCTTGCTCTAACTCCGACTTTTGCTCTTCATTTAGCTCAGGGGCTTGCTCATCATGCATGTTTTGTTCTTTACTACTCATGAATTTCTCCGCGTATTTAGCATTAATCCCATTTATTAGAGTATTATGGGGATATAAAACAGGGATTCAAGGGACGTCACGCAATGAGAGGCCAAAAAATTATGCGTAAGGGTAATAACACGCAAAAAACAAATTTTCGAACTATCGGTATTGTGGGGCATCCACGTCATCCCGAAGCTTTAGCGACCCATGAATTAATCTATAATTGGCTATTATCTAAAAATTATCATGCCATTATTGATAAACAAGTGGCCAAAGATTTAAAACTACAAAATGCGAACACAGGTAACCTTACAGAGATTGGTCAACAGGCTGATTTAGTTATTGTTGTTGGCGGTGACGGCAACATGCTAGGGGCTGCTAGAATTCTATCTCGCTACAATAATAAAGTGATTGGTGTTAACCGCGGGAACCTTGGATTTCTCACTGATCTTGACCCTGATAATGCTTTACAGCAATTATCTCGCGTGTTGGATGGCGAATATCATGAAGAACAACGTTTTTTGCTGGAAGCACAAGTAATAAAACCGAATCAGAAAGCACGAAAAAGTAGCGCAATTAATGAGGTGGTATTACACCCCGGTAAAGTCGCTCATATGATTGAATTCGAAGTGTACATTGATGATCGTTTTGCCTTTTCACAACGCTCTGATGGGTTAATTATCGCCACTCCGACAGGCTCGACAGCCTATTCACTCTCTGCTGGAGGGCCAATTCTCACACCAAATCTTGATGCAATTGTACTCGTCCCTATGTTCCCACATACGCTCTCTTCACGCCCATTAGTGATCAGCAGTGATAGTCGTATTCGCCTGAAATTTTTACGCAGTAATATTGACTATGAAGTGAGCTGTGATAGCCAAATCATGCTTCCTATACAAGATGGTGAAGAAGTCGTCATACAGCGTAGTAATAAAAGTTTAAATCTTATTCACCCAAAAGATTATAACTATTTCAATACGTTAAGCTCAAAATTAGGCTGGGCCAAAAAAACTTTCTAATTTTTTTCATCTGCCTCTTTACTGTATAAAAAAACAGGATACACTGTATACAAACACAGGTGTGTATTTTCACAGGAGAGCGCAGATGCTTACCCAACTTACCATTAATAATTTTGCTATCGTTCGTGATCTGGAAATCGATTTTCGTAGCGGTATGACCACAATTACAGGTGAAACTGGTGCAGGTAAATCTATCGCTATTGATGCACTTGGTCTCTGCTTAGGTAGCCGCGGCGATGCCAATATGGTACGTCCCGGCGCACAACGCGCTGACTTATGTGCACGCTTCTCCTTAGTGGATGCAGATATGGCTGCCAAGTGGCTCATTGAACATGAACTTGATAATCAAAGTGAATGTCTTTTACGGCGTACCATTACGTTAGATGGTCGTTCACGTGGTTTTATTAATGGTACAGCGGTGCCACTTTCACAGCTTCGTGAACTGGGCGCTCTGCTTATCCAAATCCATGGGCAACACGCACATCAGCTTTTACTCGATAATAACCATCAGAAATCACTGCTGGATGCCTATGCCAATCAACAAGAGCGTTTCTTACAAATGAAACACGCATGGCAAAAGTGGCATGATTCATGCCAACAGCTCGCCATGTTTCAAAAACAGATGCAAGAGCGTGAGTCGCGTCAACAGTTGCTTGATTATCATTTAAAAGAATTAGCTGAGTTTTCACCTGTTCAAGGTGAATTTGAAAGTATTGAGCAGGAATATAAGCAACTCGCTAATTACGGGCAGTTTTTAACGCTTGGGCAAAATGCCATGCAAATTATGTCCGAGAGTGATGATGCTAATATTTTGAGTTTACTCAACAGCGCCAAGCATGAATTAGCCGAGCTAGCATCCCTTGATACAAAATTTTCTAGTCTACTCAATATGCTAGAAGAAGCATCTATTCAAGTCAGCGAGGCAAGCGATGAGTTAAGGCATTATTGTGATCAGTATGAATTGGATCCTAATCGCTTGTATGAACTTGAACAGCGTATATCAAAACAAATTAGCCTTGCTCGTAAACATCATATTATGCCAGAGGCATTACCTGAGCTTTATCAGCAGTTATTAGACGAACAAGAAAAAATAGCCAACCAAAATGAAGATTGTGAAATGCTAAGTGAGCAAGTTCACCAAGATCATCAACATGCGATGGCTTGTGCTCAAGATCTGCACCAAGTTCGTTTAGAGTATGCTCAAGAACTGAGTCAACTGATTACTAATAGTATGCATCAACTTTCTATGCCTCATGGTCGGTTTACTATTGATGTTAAGTTTACCCCTGAGCATCTACAGCCAGATGGGGCAAGCAAGGTGGAGTTCAATGTCACAACAAACCCAGGGCAACCACATCAAGCACTTGCTAAAGTTGCTTCTGGAGGTGAATTATCACGTATCGCATTGGCTATTCAGGTGATCACAGCGAAAAAAATGGATACACCAGCACTGATTTTTGATGAGGTCGATGTCGGTATTAGCGGCCCAACGGCTGCTATTGTTGGGCGATTACTCCGTGAATTAGGTGAATCAACCCAAGTCATGTGTGTAACACATCTACCCCAAGTTGCAGGCTGTGGGCACCATCATTTTTATGTCAGTAAAGAAACGAACGGCATAGAAACCGAAACACATATGCAATTACTTGATAAAAAATCACGTTTACAAGAACTTGCACGTTTATTAGCAGGCAGTGAAGTGACCAAAAACACATTGGCAAATGCAAAAGAGTTACTTGCCGCATAAATTTTGACAACTTTTTTGCACTCCTATGGTCTTAGAGTCAATACGGAAGGTTTTAAAATGTATCAATGTCGATTATCATTGATGTTCTGACTCCAAAAGGAATGAGATATCCATGCGTTATAAACTGTTAACTGCTGCTGCACTATCACTCGCATTAATGTCATCAGGTTGTTCAATGATGGAGCGTCTGGTCTATCACCCTGACATTAACCAAGGTAATTACCTGACAGCGAAAGATGTTGCTAAGATACAAAAAGGAATGACTCAGCAACAGGTCGCGTATACTTTGGGCACACCAATGTTAACCGACCCGTTTGGTACTCAAACTTGGTATTATGTTTTCCGCCAAGAGCTTGGTCATGATCCCGTTAAGCAACAAACTTTGACTCTTAGCTTTGACCGTAATGGTATCCTGACTGATATCAAAAATGAGAAGGATCTTTCAGAGCAGGAATCTATGGAAGCAAAAGAAATTGAAAATGCACAGCCAGTATCTGCTGAGCCTGCTTCTAGCAACACTGAAGCTAGTGAACCTGTTTCAGAGCAGCCACAAACCGCAGCTCCCGCGACTAAAAAGATGCTAAGCAAATAAGCTTGTTAACTGATATTCGTTATCCACTTATTTGTTAATTAGCCTTACAATAGCTACCTGTCATCAATATAAAACAGGTAGTTATTGCTGCTTTAGGCTATCTAAAGAATTCTCAAACCTAGCACTAAATTGCGCTGCGATGAATACAATTAGCCACTTAGCCATTCAAAGTACGCACTATCAAAACCAAAAACTCTCAATTTGTTCAATAAAAGCTATTTTTACTGCTGCACTCTATTTGACTGGCATCATGAGTATCGCGTATTACATTAATACCGTTTAATCCATCAAGGCACTCATCAACAGGTAATAAAAATTCTCAACTTAATGCAATAGTAAGAGTCTCCCCCCTATCCTCTATTACACTAACGCCATTGTCTCTAGTGCTAAGCTCTATTTCATTGGCGTTATTTCGCCAGTGTTCTTCTCATTACCAACAGCGCTTTTCATAGAATGCTGTCAATATACTGCGCTTTTGTACTGGCATAATATATGCACCCAGACATGATAATAGCAAAATTCTTTCATTTGGTTGAAAAGATACTGATTAAGCCGTAATACTACCTGCACGATTAAACCATCCAAAAACAGGCAATAAAAAACCGAGCAAGTACTCGGTTTAATCACAAAAAAGAGAGTTATTTTTTACTATCTTTAGATTTTTCAGCCCGTTTACGGCGTAACTCTTTAGGATCAGCAATAAGAGGCCGATAAATTTCCACTCGGTCACCCTCATTCAACTTATCACTCAGTTTTGCAGGGCGACTATAAATACCCACCTTATTTTTTTTAAGGTCAATATCCGCCCGTAATGCAAGGATACCAGATGCCATTATTGCATCTTCAACTGTAGCACCTTCCATAACCTTAACTGGTAATAGATATTGCTTCTCCGGCAAAGCATAAGTGACTTCAACATTTAGCTCAGACACTATAGATATCCTTCGCTCTCAACGTAAAAGCTTGTACCATGTTATTCGCAAGTTCTTTAAAGATTTTGCCAAATGCAAGTTCAATCAGCTTATTAGTAAACTCAAAATCAAGATGGAATTCTATCTTACAAGCATCTGGGCTTAGAGGTATAAAGCGCCATCCTCCCGTTAGTTTACTAAAAGGCCCTTCAACCAATTGCATATGGATACCCTTGTTATCCTCTAACACATTTTTGGTTACAAAGGTCTTACTGATACCTGCTTTTGAAACCTCAACAGAAGCGGTCATTTCATCATCACTATGACTAATCACCCGACTACCTACACATCCAGGCAAGAAGCTTGGATATGCAATGACATCATTAACAAGTTTATACATTTGTTCCGCGCTAAATGGGACTAACGCAGAGCGACTAATCTGTGGCATATCAATTCCTATCCCCAAAAACTGCCCATATAATACCACTATTGATTGGTTAAACAAAAAACAAAACGGATTAAGCACAATAATTGCACAATCGGCACATTTTTAAACACGGAAAGATTTATTTCACTTCAGCTTACAGTATAATGAACAAACTATGACAAAGAAAAAAGCTTATAAACCTGGTTCGGCAACTATTGCCCTAAACAAACGTGCTCGCCACGAGTATTCTATCGAAGATGAATTCGAGGCTGGCTTGTCCCTACAAGGTTGGGAAGTAAAATCGCTCCGTGCTGGTAAAGCGAACATTGGTGATAGCTATGTCCTGCTTAGGGATGGTGAAGCCTATTTATTTGGTGCGAATATCACACCTTTAAATGTTGCATCCTCTCACGTAGTTTGTGACCCAACACGCAGCAGAAAGTTGTTACTGAACCAACGAGAATTAGACACCCTTTATGGTCGCGTAAACCGTGAAGGTTATACTGTCGTTGCTCTTTCTTTATATTGGAAAAATGCTTGGTGCAAAGTCAAAATTGGCGTTGCAAAAGGTAAAAAAGCACACGACAAACGTTCTGATATTAAAGAACGCGAATGGAAACTAGATAAAGCACGTATAATGAAACATTCTAATCGCTAAGTTCTAGCTTTTTAGAGTATTTTTCTGTTATACTGCACTTAACAACTTGGGGCTGATTCTGGATTCGACGGGATTTGCGAAACCCAAGGTGCATGCCGAGGGGCGGTTGGCCTCGATAAAAGCCGCAAAAAAATAGTCGCAAACGACGAAAACTACGCACTAGCAGCTTAATAACCTGCATAGAGCCCTCTCTCCCTAGCCTCCGCTCTTAGGACGGGGATCAAGAGAGGTCAAACCCAAAAGAGATCGCGTGGATGCCTTGCCTGGGGTTGAAGCGTTAAATTTAATCAGGATAGTTTGTTGGTGGCGTGTCTGTCCGCAGCTGGCAAATGAATTTAAAGACTAGACTAAGCATGTAGTACCGAGGATGTAGAAATTTCGGACGCGGGTTCAACTCCCGCCAGCTCCACCAAATTATCTTCTAAGGACGTCCAAAGAAGACTGAAAAGCCCGCTAACTCAATGAGTTGCGGGCTTTTTTATGTCCTACGCTGTCCTATTTTATCCCACCCAAGCTAATTCCTTTAGGCCCATTGATAGGCCCAACGAAAAGAACTAACATCTTTGTTGGGCCTAAACGCATGGAGATTTTTCATGGCAAGAAAAACTAAGCCATTAACCGATACCGAAATCAAAGCAGCTAAACCGCAGGACAAGGACTATCAGCTGTATGATGGTGATGGACTCACACTGCTAATCAAATCTAGCGGAAGCAAGTTATGGCAATTCCGTTACTACCGCCCTTATACAAAACAAAGGACCAAACAAAGTTTTGGGGCCTACCCTGCTGTCACACTTTCCGATGCTAGAAAACTTAGAGCAGAATCTCGCTCATTACTGGCGAAAGATATTGGCCCTCAAGAATATCAGAAAGATCAAATAAGGAACTCTCAAGAGGCTAAAACTAATACCTTCCAACTAGTCGCTGAACGTTGGTGGGAAGTGAAGAAATCCACCGTCACAGAAGACTACGGTAATGATATCTGGCGTTCACTTGAACGAGATGTTTTTCCCGCCATAGGCGATATCAGCGTTACCGACATCAAAGCGCATATATTGGTCCAAGCAATACAACCAGTTCAAGCCAGAGGTGCATTAGAAACCGTTCGCCGCCTTTGTCAGCGTATTAACGAAGTCATGATCTACGCTCAAAATACTGGGTTAATTGATGCCGTTCCAAGTATCAATATTGGCAAAGCTTTTGAAAAACCCAAGAAAAAGAATATGCCAAGTATTCCCCCTGATCAGCTACCAAAGCTCATGCAGACAATGCGTACAGCTAGTATTAGCCTATCTACTCGATGCTTGTTTATGTGGCAGCTACTCACCATCTCGCGCCCTGCCGAAGCCGCTGAAGCTCGCTGGGACGAAATCAACTTTGAAACCAAGGAATGGAAGATCCCCGCTGCTAGAATGAAAATGAACCGTGAGCACACTGTTCCGTTATCTGAAGCTGCTTTAGCTATTTTAGAGCTAATGAAACCATTAAGTGGTAATCGTGAGTTTATCTTTCCTAGTCGAATCAAGCCTACCCAACCGATGAATAGCCAAACCGTCAATGCAGCATTAAAACGCGCTGGATTCGGTGGTGTACTTGTTTCACACGGTCTACGCTCAATTGCTAGTACGGCACTCAATGAGCAAGGATTTCCACCTGACGTTATCGAAGCCGCCTTAGCCCATGTTGATAAAAACGAAGTTAGACGCGCCTATAATCGCAGTGACTACCTAGAGCAAAGACGCCCCATGATGCAATGGTGGGCTGATTTTATTGAGGAAGCAGATAGGGGGAGTATTATTGAAGGCGGGATAAGAGGAATATCGCTAGTTGGATAACTTACTATTGTCCACTCCCCATTAATTGAGACACACCAACTTAGAGTTTTCTAACTGTTTACGATAGGCCTCCGGAGGGAGGCAGACATTTTAGAGACCCCCTTAAATCCCTACCAATCGGGTTAAAAACGAAAGATATGCAACAGAGTCCATTACATAAATTAATAAAAAAATCAGGTCAAACTCAAGCTATATCGGTTCAAACAGCTAATTCCCACTTACAAAAAGTTTCACATTTGTTACTTAACCCAGAATCCGATTCCACAAGAACCGCTTCCAACACCCAGAATTAATCATAAGGATGATAGACTTGTTATCACAAATGAAGAAGCAACTAAAGTCTTTAGTCACCCCATATTTACCAAACATCAAGGCATCAAGACTAAAAAGATACAACAACCGTATCATTTTTGGCTGCCTTTAGAGAGAGGATACCTTGTTGAACAGAATACCGAAAAAGCTATCAAGTTGTTAGAAGAAGCAACAAACTTAGGGGATAAGCCATCACAATACTACCTCGGCGAATCAATGTTGCTAGTCATAACGAAAGAAAATGCTGATGGCACGTATGATGTTAACGATAGTAGACAACTTTACTGGAAGCAAAAAGCTGATTCCAAATAACTCCACACATAATAGCAAGCCCAAATCTAATGGGCTTGCATACACCAAATAGTTTATTTTTTACTAGTACGTTCTTTATTTGCCTGTGATAACACAGATGCAGCAAAAGTTTTAGTTTCGTCACTATACTTTGAGCTTTTTAACACATTAGATGCAATAGTTTCCATCTCTGCCCCTGTTTGTTTCGAGCTACTTGATTGCGAAAGAACAGAAGCCGCTAAGGTTTTTTGGATTTGGGATGCATTTTTGCTTTGAATAGTTTTAGCTGCTTGAGATGCTAACTGTTTCGAGCTTTTCTTCTTATTGACTGTCATTTCTTACTCCTTTAAGTTTAAGTCAACTTTCAATATATTGTATTGCAAGCTTCATGTAAATAACTACATGTAGTATTTTTGGGGTTCCCTTTCATCTCCAAGCGGTTATAATTCAATATGACTAATTAATCTGTTTTTTGGAATTGATAAACTCATGGATAACCCTAAATTATTTATATCGTATAGCTGGTCTAATCCTGACCACGAGCAATTTGTGCTAAATTTAGCAACTGAATTAAGAGAGTCTGGAGTTGAGGCCATCTTAGACAAATGGGATCTAAAAGAAGGCCATGATGCCATTGCATTCATGGAAAAAATGGTTACTGATCCTGAAATACAAAAAGTAATAATTATCAGTGACAAAATGTATGCTGAAAAAGCAAATGGTAGAGCTGGCGGGGTTGGTACAGAAACACAGATCATATCAAGAGAAGTATACCAGCAACAAGAACAAAGCAAATTTGTCGCTATTGTTACAGAAAGAGATAGTAATGGAAAAGCATATCTGCCTGTTTATTACAAGTCTCGGATGTATATTGATTTCAGTGAGCAAGACAATTATAGCGACGGTTTTGAGAAACTTTTACGCTGGATTTATGACAAACCTCTATTTGTTAGACCTGAAATAGGAAAACGACCATCATTTCTTGATGATTCAAATAGTATCACGCTTGGAACAACTGCCAGCTATAAAAGAGCTATCACAGCTATCCGTGAAAATAAATCATTCATGACTGGTGCTATTGATGAGTACCTAACAACCTTTTCCAATAACCTTAAAAATTTTAGAATTATAGAAAGGAATGGCGAGTTTGATGATCAACTTATTGAAAATATAGATAAGTTTTTACCATTCAGGGATGAGGCTATCTCATTGTTTTCAAACATCGCACAGTATGCAGCAACAGAAGAAAATATAATTAAACTTCACCGTTTTTTCGAAACGTTAATCCCATATACGTATCCCCCATCAGATAGTTATAGCTGGTCAAAATGTGATTTTGATAACTTTAAATTTATTATTCATGAACTCTTTTTATATGCTGTTGCAGCTTTAATTAGAAATGAAAGATTTTCCATATTAAATGAATTCCTTACAATGAAATTTTATATACCTGAAAAAACAAGTTCAGGTAAAGATCCAATGACAAGCTACGAAACTATATATACGCACATAAGCTCATTAGAACATCGAAATAAAAGACTAAATCTTAACCGATTATCTTTACATGCCGATATACTAAAACAGCGATGTAAACATTCAGGTTTTGAATTTAAGCAACTGATGCAAGCTGATTTCACTCTATTTCTTAGATTAGATATTGTATCTATGAATAGGTACTACAGATGGTATCCTGTCACATTAGTCTATACCACCAACTACCCGCGGACATTTGAAATATATGCTAGGGCATCTTCAAAAATTTATTTTGAAAAAATAAAGTGTATATTATCAATAAACCAGTTTTCAGACTTAGAAACAGTAATGAATGCATATGAGAATAATCAGTTAAAAGTTCCTACATGGCAATATGAATATTTGGAACCAGATGCATTAATCGGATATAAAAAACTATCGACTCAACCATAACCAAGCTATCATTGCCAAACAAAGATAGCTTCACGCAAGATACTGTAATTCACTGTTAACTATAGATTTATAGTAAAAAGAAGAACAAAAATATGTCTAATGAATATTATCATGTAATTTTACAAACAAAAGTGCGAAATGCTAAAGGCTCTCCTGAATTCGTGTATTGGTTTGACTGCCAAAATTTGCAAGAGCTTGATGAGGATATACTCACTCCATATTGCACAGATGGAGAGCTATATATCGATGGTAGATATATTCCCCTAAGTAATATTGATGCTCTAACAATCAAAAAGTCTAATATACCCATACAACAGATTGTAGATGATCTCAATTCTCGGCGTTCACGTAATGTATTAATTGTTTATTCTAAAGCAAATGTTGTTCGTAGTGACCGGAATCTCGAGAACGTAACAAAAGAATTAGTAAAGAGCAAGCAAAAAACTTTAAAAAATAAAGTAATAGAAACCACTACATCCAAAGCAAAAATTACTGATAACCAAAAAGTATTTGTTGTTCATGGGCAAGATAATGCAGCGAAGCAAGAAATGGCTAGGTTTTTAGAAAAAGCGGGGCTAGAAGCAATAATACTCCATGAGCAAATCAGTTCGAGCAAAACAATAATTGAAAAAATAGAATCTTTTAGTGAAGTAGGTTTTGCAGTTGTTCTATATACACCTTGTGATGTAGGGGCTAAAAATAGCCCATCGGATACTAATTTGCAGCCTAGAGCCAGACAAAATGTAGTTTTTGAACATGGATATTTTATTGGTCTTCTTGGACGCTCAAAAGTTTCTGCGTTCGTAAAAGGTGATATAGAAAAACCTAACGATATAAGTGGTGTTGTGTACACTGAGTTAGATGATGCTGGAGCATGGAAAATAACCCTATTAAGGGAGCTAAGAGCAAATAATTACAATGTAAATACAGATGCTATTTTGTAACCAAATTCAGTTCCCATATAGGAGGTGAACTCACTGCAAACCTCAGTATCTTATTCTTGCAGCCATAAACCAAATGTGCCACACTAATGTGTCATTAACTTCATCGACATAGATAGAAGAATCAGACAGTTACATTAGGCAGGAGCTTCAAGCCAGCTCCACCAAATTTTAACTGTCAGCGATGTGACAACAACTTTAAAAACAGTAAGTTAGCAAAGTTGAGCGGACAGTAACATTACCCAGAATGGACTTCGAAATGCACGTGCACTAGAAGAACAAAAAAGCCCACTTCGGTGGGCTTTTTTGTTATTACCTTACAAAGAATAATATTGGACAATTTCAGTAACAAATGGAGAATCCCCTATGCCATACAATTCTTTTACTGACAGTTCTTTTGTAAATGCATTAACTAAAAGAGCCGACCTTGAGATTTTTAATGAAAATAAAGGTGCTGTTTTTGCTTTAGAATTATTTTTTTCACTAGACGACCCCATAAATATACTTACCCCTGCAATAACTGGTGGTAGTGACGATGCAAAGATAGATGTTTTATTTGTTAGTAGAGAGCTTAGCTCTGTTGTTTTGATTCAGGCTTATGAAGCTCAAACATTTAAGCCTACTGCCAAAGGCAATAAAGGAACTGATCTTTCATATGCACTTGGGGTGCTATTAACAGCAGATGAAAATGATATACCTGAAGGTATTCGGCCTCATGTTCTTGATGCAAGGGATGCGTTTCAGTCTGGTCAAATTAGCACATTACATGTTTGGTTTCTCCACAATTGCCCTGAATCAAAACAAATACAACAACAAATGACACCATGTTTTGAATCATCTAAAGAGCAATTAAAAAAATATGAATTAGATGGGCATAAAATAAATCTAAGCTTGAAAGAAGTAGGTTTAGAAACTTTAGACTCCATCTATGAATCATCTACACAACCAATAACTATAAATGATGAAATAATATTTCCTTCTCCTCGCGAAGGTTTTTATAAATCTGAAAATTCATGGCAAGCATTTATCACAACAATTAGCGGGGAATGGATCGCCGAACTTTATAAAAAACATGCGTCAACTCAATTATTTAGTGCAAACGTGCGTCAATTCATGGGGGCTAATAATAAAGATAACGACAAAATTATTAATGCGGGGATTCAACTATCAGCCAAGGAAAACCCAAAGAATTTTTTAGTTTACAATAATGGAATAACAGCTCTTGTTCATGACTTTGACATTTCTGATGGGAAAATCAAATCAATTAAAGGAATATCCATTGTTAATGGGGCTCAGTCCACGGGGTCGCTAGGTACACTTCCGGACGATGTTGATATATCAGATATAGAAATAGGCATACGTTTTATAAAATGTGAGAATAAACAAACTATTGAAGCTATTACTAGATATAACAATAGCCAAAATAAAGTGCTTCAATCAGACTTTAGAGCTAATGACTCAATTCAAGAGCGCTTGCGAAGTGAATTCAGCAGACTCCCGTCTGGTGAATATGACGGAGGTCTTCGAGGCTCAATCACTACAGATAGAAAACTTAAGGTAGATGCTCATTCCGCTGCGCAAGCTTTAATGGCTTGGCATGGTAGCCCATATGATAGCTATCACAATAAAATGAAGATATGGGAAGATGATGACCTTTACAAGACTTCATTTAACCAGTCTATTTCAGCTGAACATATTTTATTTGTCTACACTCTACTTGAAGCCTGTAACTTCTACTTAGAAGAACTAAAGTATAAAGATAAGAATGGAAATATAGCCCAAAATGAAAAAGATACTTTACTTCTTTTAAATGAAAGGGGAAGCTCATTTTTAATTATTCATGCTGTTCAAAAGATTATCGATATCATTTTAGAAGAGAGTGTCAAATCACCTTATGGAATATGCTTCAGAAGAAACATGTCTCGTCAGCAGTGTATTGAATCATGGAAAAAACTGATTCATATGCTTTCTTACCAATTGCAAGTAATTAAACCAGCATTAAAAAATCGACTATCTAATCAATCTGCAATTGCCTCTGCATGTGAAGCATTTGTTGCTAATTTTGGATCTTTATTTTTAGTAATGAAAAATCAATTAGCAAAAAATCCATATGCTGAATTCATACAAGATATAAATAATAAAATTCAGTGAATTAAGACAATTTAATCGTATGGTAGGAAGTATTATTACTAACGTACTCCTACCATCGATTATTATTTTTGTGGCATTATTTACGTTAGTATTTCAGTAATTGTTCAGCTTGCTTTTGATGTAGATAAAATGAACCACATTTATGAAAATCTGGACTTCGGTTGACAATTAGTTTTTTCTAATTGTAGCCGGAGGTCAGATATGATGAACATTAAAGCTAAACGAGATATTGCACATAAAACAAAAATCTTAAATCATGCCCGTGAGAGCAAAAATATTGCTAAAACTTGTCGTCATTTTGGGATCAGTAGAGAAACTTTTTATACTTGGAAAAGAGCTTATGAACGAGATGGCGAGAAAGGATTAATCAACAATAAACCCTGCCCTGAAAATCCAACCAGAAGAGTTGCAAAACACATCGAAGAGCTAGTTATTTATCTGCGTACGACTTACCATTTTGGTCCCCAACGTATCGCTTGGTATCTGCTGCGGTTTCATAATATCAAAATATCACGTTCTGGTTGCTATTATGTCTTGCTTAGAAATAAATTAAATCAACTCCCTCAAAATCAGCGAAGCCGCTCTAAACCACTATTTAAACGTTATCAGAAACAAGTACCAGGGCATCATGTTCAGGTTGATGTGAAGTTTCTATTTTTTAATACACCTGACGGGCAACGAATTAAACGTTTTCAATATACGGCGATTGATGATGCGACACGGATCAGAGCGCTTAAAATTTATGAGAGGCATAATCAGGCTAATGCCATTGATTTCATTAATTATGTCGTTGATAAATTTCCCTTTAGAATTAAAACGATTAGAACGGATAATGGACACGAATTCCAATCAAAATTTAATTGGCATATTCATGATTTAGGGATGGAACATGTTTATATCAGGCCAGCTACCCCAAGATTGAATGGGAAAGTAGAGCGTTCTCATTTAACAGATAAACAGGAATTTTATCAATTAATCGATTATAAAGATGATGTCGATTTACATGAAAAGTTAGCTGAATGGGAAGTATTTTATAATTGTCATCGTCCCCACTCAGCTCATGCTGGTAAAACACCGTATGAAGTGTTAAAAAATAAGCTTGGTTTTTAAGGCTAAGCGTCAGCCGAGGTTCTGAGTGACACAGGTCCATAACCTCAATTAATTACCAACAACGTATTTGCTCAACGACTTTAGGGTTAGAAGGTACACGGATATATATAAATGAATATAAATGTTTAGATGTCGCTTTTGATGGCTGGAAAGAAACTGAATGTTTGTTCCTAGAGGCTAAAGGTAAATACGACCAATTTTTTAAAGGAGATGGAGATCCTTGGTATGATGGCGTAGAAGATACCTTTAACCAAGGGACTCGACATCAATTTGTGATAGAATCATTAGAAAATGTCCTTATTGCCACTGGCATTTTCTGCAACCCAAAAGTGCTAGTTATTTTAAACAGAAATTTGCGAAATATTCAAATCTCAAAGTGTTTCACACACCTTAAGGACTAATTATGAAGATCTCATTAGATATAGAAATCTACTTAAATAAGAAAAATTATTCAATTCCTGATGTGGTAAATGATTATTTGTTTTTTTCAAAGTTTACAAATGAAATTGCAGGTCAGTCTAGCTGGTACCTTACTGGAAGCTCAAAGAAAGAAGCCCTTGAGAAGAAATTCATTGAAAATGATAATATAAACAAGGATATCGAACATAAATTTGTTGATAAACTAACAAAATCATCACCTATTTATGGCTCAGCAATCTGGAATGGAGATAAAAATAGGATACAAATAAGTAATTATCTAGCAAGAAGCTTTGATAATTATGATGTTAGCTTAAGCATGAAGTTGGAAAATAAGCAAAAATTACAATATGAAATTAAAAAATTAATATTAAACTTAATGGAAAATTATATTAAAGTAGGGAAGATATTAATTCATACAAATAAATATCACTTAAATGAAAAAAATGTTTTTCCGGACAGACTGCCCGTTGGTTGGATGCTTTATCTCAATAAAAAAATCACGCAAGAACAATTACCTATGGCGGCTGAACTTGTTGATATTGAAAATGAGAAAAATAGTGGCACACTAATTATCAGCACTGAACATATATTTGATGGTTCAAATAAAGACGATATCAAAAAAGCCAATGAAATCGAAATACAGCTCACTGCATTAGGACTACTTCCACTTTACTCCGAAATTTACAGCTAAGCGTAAAAAGGGAAAGATGAATTTATCAATTAGTTTAGATATCGAGCTACATGAAGAAATGTCAATTCCCTTATTAGTTGATATTTTTAGTCATATGATTTTAACATGTGAATCAATTACTAATGAAAAAGAGGACTCATGGTATTTAACAGGCGATACTCTTGAAGAAGCATTACAAAAGAAAGTGTCCACTCCCCATTCATAAGCACATTTTGTAAAAGAATATTGACCTCATCTTCACAATTTGCTGGCTCAGGATGTTTTTTACAAATACTATTTATTCTAGATAAATAATCATCATATCTATCTGTAGCGCCTAATACAGTACTACTCAATGATAATAGCATTGATATCACTAACCATCTTTTCATATCCATCCCCTTTGGTTTAATTCAAACTCTAATTCAATCATAACTATAAGGCTATAAAAACCTATTTAAAAGAAATTATTATTATAACTCACATATAACAAATAGACCTTCAACAACTTCACTGATTATTCTTATCTTCGAAACGTGTTTGTAGACTCACTTTAAAAATAATGAATACTCATTTTCAATAGGCTATGATGGGCAAAAGTAATAATTATTTTTTAGCTATATATCCATACACATATTAAAATTAATTTCATGTAACGACTCGAATACACCCGCATTCTGCCATTATTACTAACATAGCCAGATCTATTAATCAGTATAAAATACACCATTCTTATTATCACTCACAGAGCATTTAAAACGTATTAATAGTGCGACTCTGTTGATAAACTATTACAATAAAAAATAATAAGGTGATGATATACATGCTCCCTCCTGCTAATTTTATTACTTTAACCAGCGAAATGGTTGAAGAGTGCGCAAAACTTTACTGTGAAACCTACAGCTCTGCTCCTTGGTTTGAACAATGGCCATCACATCACCCCATAATTGAATTTATTACCCATCATTTAGGTAATAATTATTTTATGGGTTATGTTATACAGGTAGAAAAGCGCATTGTTGGTGCTTGCCTTGGTTTTAAAAAACCATGGAATCAAGGGGTTGAATACTATATTGATGAGCTATTTATTCATCCTGATTTTCAGGGTAAAGGGCTAGGTAGTGCATTTATGCAATATATCGAACAGCAATGCGTTACATGCAATCTTAACGCTATTATTCTAAATACTGAGAAAGGTTTTCCATCGGAAAGTTATTATCGCCGTAATGGTTTTACAGTGCATGAAGGCTTAATTATTCTATCCAAATGGGTGACGACTGATAACCATAAAACAAAATAGTCGCTCGACAGGCCTTATCTCTCTTTCCGCCCACCATTAAATAAACTTGATTGTGAATAATGGTGGACAAGAGGATCAGTCAATATAGAAATACTTTAATTTATTTTTATATACCATATAAAAACGCATAAAAGTGGTCATACCTAACCCGCATACTGTGCTATACCTGTATAACCTTTACCTTGATGTAGTTTATCGACTTTGCCAGTTGCTAAAGTGACCTGATAAACCCCGCCAAGTAAATCGGCAATATACATCAATTGAGCACTTTTATCGTACGTTAAGCCGATAGTTTCGTTAAAACCTCGGCAAATCACTCGATAATTAGCCAACCCATGCTCCGTCATTTCCGCACAATTTAGGCTATTACCATTTGGCTCCCCGCCCCTATCTGTCCAATACAGAATTTGCTTTTCTTCATCAATTAATAGGTCAATAGGCTCGGGAAGCTTGTCGAGTAATAATTCAATATCTTTCCTATCGGATGGATGATAATTGGCTTTTGGCTGTAATGGCACTCGAAATAAACGACCTAGCCCACCTTTTGCAGTACCTTTTTGTGTCCAATAGAGCCAATTATTTGCAACATCGAGGGCAATTCCCACACATTGGTCTAATATATCGACTTTACCTTGATTATTGCGTGGTCGTTCAACGTGAGTTTGTAAATCGGATCCATCGGTTTTGCATGAACTAATTTTCCCTCCTTCTCGGTCGCACCAATATAATCGTTGTGATTGTTGCTCAAGTTGAAGCTGTTTTGGCGTTCTGATTTGACCATTGCCTATCAGCATCTTTCTGGCTGTTCCATCAAAATTCATCACATTGATAGAGCCATCATCAGCATCAAAGTCATCTCCCATATTACTCCAGTAAATCAAACGTCTTACAGGATCAACATCTATACCATCAGGCGTACCACCCAACCCTTCAACGAGGTTGTGAGTCTCCCTCGTTGTTTTATTAAACTGTGTTATTGCAGGGTTGATTATATCGAGTAGCAATAAATAAGGCTGAGAAAATTCGTTAGTTTTCATCACTGTTACCTCATCATACATTTGATTAATTTTACGTTTTAAATATAGATGGTTAATCATTGATTAGCTAACTAATAGTTTCGAATTAAATTATTTCTTAAGGTTTAGCGGGGTTACGGGTGATACGATAACTTATCTCTAGGATCAACTTATTGAGTATAAAAATAAAACGATGAATTTTGATATAAAAAAGGATAAATCTTAGGTGTAATACCTTAGACGAGTTAAGGTTATTGATTTTTTGTTTATATTAAAAGCAACCTTAAGAAAAAATTAATTATAAAAGCAGATTTATTAACAATAGCCCTCATATTTAATATCTATTTATGTTTAAAGAAATATAATCTTCAAACAATTTCAAATTGTAAAAAAATATTAAAAATAACATAAAGAATGGTTGGCGACTCATATGAAAAAAGTCGAATATTTACTCAAAAAACTACGTTCGGTAGTTATCAGCGATAAGCTCTATCTCACTAATAAGTTTAGGAAAAAAATCGGTTATACCCCTAATTTTGATACTCCCAAAAGCTTTAATGAGAAAGTCAATTATCGGATGATATATGACCGAAATCCGTTATATACACAATTAGCCGATAAACTGGCAGTCAGGGAATATGTTTCTCGAAAAATTGGGGACCAATATTTAGTACCAATTTTAGCCACCTATAATGACGTTAATGAAATCAATATTGATAAATTACCAGAACGTTTCGTATTGAAATGTAATCATGATAGTGGTAGTAGTGTTATTTGTGTCAATAAAGCACAATTTAATCTACAAAAAGCGAAAGACAAGCTTTCATTTCACTTAATGAAAAATTTGTATTACATCACGCGTGAACGGCATTATAAAAATATTAAAGCCAAAATAATTTGTGAATCATATATTGATCTGTTTGCAAACAAAAATAGAAAGCTCATTCCTGAGACCTGTCGTATCCACTGTTTTGCAGGTAAACCAATGTACGCAGAGATCGACTATAGCGATGAGTTGGGTAATGAGTTTATTAATATCTATGATACGCAATGGCAGCTGCAACCTGTGACATTTGGCTATCCGAATATGTTAGAGCCCGTTGCAGAGCCTCCGTTATTCCAAGAGATGCTAAGGTTGGCTCAGCGGCTTGTCAGCCCTTTTGACTATTGCCGTGCTGACTTTTTGATGTCAGAAGACACATTATATTTTAGCGAATTGACATTTGCACCAAATGCGGGCCGCACAGTCATTCAACCTTTATCATGGGATTTTCGACTAGGGGAAATGTGGCAACAACGCATTGTTGGGGCGACAGGTAATATTGAGGTTGGTGAAACATTAGCGGCTATCTCTTTTAATAAAAAGAAATAGCCCTATTTAATCGATAAAAGCCGTGTTAACTCAATGAACAACACGGCTTTTGGCTTAAACTTTATAGTTAATTTGCCAATACACCCGCTTTACGACGCACACTGGCAATAAGCATATAAATTGTTGTAACCGTTAATACAATAAAGAAGAAGTTAACCAAACCATTGTGTTGCTCTAAGAAGGTTCCAGCGACTAATGGACCCACAGCAGATCCCACGCTATAGCTAAACAACATAACTTGAGTTGCCGCAACAATATAAGAAGAATCTAAATTGTCACAGGCCAACGTAATCGCAATTGGGTATAGTGCAAACGAAGACATCCCCAGCAGCGCCAATGCGACTATCATCACAAGGTAATCGTTAGAGATATAAATAATCCCCATTGCAAATACCCCCAGTAACGACACCATCGCTAACAGCAACGTTTTACTCATCATAATTGACAGTTTACTGACGACTGGCTGGATCAGCATACCGCCTAGAATAATTGATGCCATCAACACACCCACTTGTTGAGTGTTAAATGGGCCATTTTTTAATGATAAAGGCATTAACCCATAAATTGTTCCCATCAAAATTCCGGATGTCATACAACCAATCATTGCAGGCTTACTGAGACGAGCAATTTTTTTCAATGATAGTTTTTGATGCGAATCACATGCTGGTTGCCCCTGACGAAATAACAGTGGTGGTAAAACGGCAAGCAGTAATAGCCCAAGCACAACCATAAATGGATAAGCGCCTTGAGTGCCAATAACACCAATAGCCAACTGCCCCAATGTGGTTCCACCATAAAGAGATGTCATATAAAAACTGAGGCGTTTCGCTCGCTCTTTAGGGCTGTCACCAATCAGGAGCCACGATTCAACAACCACGAAAATCCCAGCGACGGCAATCCCCGCAATCAAACGGTTTGGTAACCAAGCAGAAATGTTCGGTGTCCACGGCAAAATAACCACGGTTGCCGCCAACATTAATAAAAAAGCAATAAATGAGAGACGATGACCTATTTTAGCAATAATAGGTTCGATCATCATTGACCCAATTAATAAACCAATATAGTAGGCACTAGCTAACCAGCCCGCATAACTTGTATCGATATTAAAGCCCCCCATTGATAATGGGATAAGGCTCATTAGATACCCCGAAGCAATTGCAAAAATGGTCAAGCCCGCGACAGGTACAAATGTACTGTCTTGTTTGCGCATTAATGTAGAGGCCTGTTTCACGACCTACTCTCCCACTGACAAAATAAATAATGACTCGCCATCATTCAAATAACAGCATTGTTGACTGGGTTTATTCGCACTAGTCACATTGTTACTTAATGCACTTAACCATTCAGACTTGGCCAACTAACTACAGATTGAATTATTTTGAGTCTCTGCGCTGCATTCATCGGGGGGCCACGCGGCAATATTGAGTACCCAAAAGATACCCAGTCCGGCGACTAGTGCAGGTGTTTAAATAAAAATGGTAAGACTAATTTGGCGGCAATATAGAACTTTAATGGGGTAAATTAAAATGAGAAAAACTAATGCTCACTAGTAAAAATATTTATGTGAGAAAAATCACAATTTTTCTTGGGAAAGTGTTGTTGGCCGCAAAGGCAATAAAAATAAAAATAAAAATACCTTTTAAAACAACGAATTAAAAGCAAGCCCTTCAATAAAAGCAATAGCACTGATTGATTGAATTTTAACCACAATCGTATTGATAAATTTTATTGGTTATCTATTAAAAAATATTTTATTACAATATTGTGCTGCGCCATTTGATCATTAAAGATACTTACTAGGATTAATTATCTTTTTTATTCATTTTTATAATTGAAAATCGTATTTATCGGCAATTAACGTCGTTTGAATTAATTTTGTTCGTTTTCCTGTTTTAATCTCCGCCATAATGTTGTGCGGCTTATTCCTAAATAACGTGCAACGGCTTGTCTATCCCCTTTAAAATAATCCATCACCTCAGAAAGTGAGGCACCGACTTGCTTAGCTTGTGTAAAATCCGCCGTCACCGTTTCACGTTCAGGCGATAAACTTACCAACATCGTTTGCGTAATCGCTTTATCTGGATATGCGCTGCAATATAACGCCACTCGTTCCATTAAGTTGCGTAATTCACGCACGTTACCCGGCCATAAATAGTGCTTAAAAAAATCACGGCAACTAAATAGTTGCTGAACTCTAAATGCGGGCAGTGATTGTTGTAAGCCAGCAAATGCCAGTTTTAGTAGCCGCTCTGCTAGCATATAGATATCCTCTCCGCGTTCATGTAATGAAGGTACTTTCATGCGTAAAACACCCAGTCGATAAAATAAATCGGCTCTAAAACGCCCTTCTTTTACCCAATTATCAAGGTCACAGTGGGTCGCACAAATGACACGGACGTTCACCTGTAATGGGCGATATCCGCCAATACGTACCACCGTCATTTCTTCCAATACCCTTAACAACCGAGTTTGCAACGCTAATGGCATTTCCCCTATTTCATCTAAAAATAAGGTGCCGCCATTTGCCATTTCAAATAAACCTGCTCGCCCTCCGCGCCGAGAGCCAGTAAATGCTCCTTCTTCATAGCCAAATAGCTCTGCTTCTAATAAATTTTCAGGGATAGCACCACAGTTGACAGCAACAAATGGCATAGGTGCCTTTCTTTTATGCTGATTAAATAATCGATATTCATGATGGATAGCTTGCGCCACCATTTCCTTTCCTGTGCCACTTTCCCCTTGAATTAACACTGTTGCCTCAGAGCGCGCGTAAAGCATAATCTCTTGGCGTACTCGTTCCATTAAAGGGGAAGCACCAATTAAGTCATTGATTGTATGTCGTACTTTGGTTGTGTTTTCTGGCTGATAACCGATTGGTGTGGTTTTTTGATCGTAAGAAATGCGACTTAATTCAATAGCATCGTAAAAAGCTTGGCGTATTGTTTCGGTTGAATAAATAAAGATCCCCGTCATTCCCAACTCTTGGGCAAGATCCATAATCAGCCCTGCACCAACAACCACATTGATCCCCATGGCTTTTAATGACTTTAATTGCGCCCTTGCATCCTCTGCGGTGATATAGCTACGTTGTTCAATGCGCAAACCAAAGTTTCTTTGAAACTCATCTAATGAAGGGATAATTTTTTGATAATTAATAATGCCAACTTTATGACTGATCTCACGTGCTTTCGCGAGCGCTTGCATCACATCGAACCCACTGACTTTAACGATGATCACCGGAACCGATACGTGACTTTTTAAGTAAGCGCCATTTGAACCAGCACTAATTATTGCATCACAATGCCCGGTTTTGAGCCGTTCACGCACCTCTTCTGCCGCCTGCTCAAACCCCATATTGAGTGGTGTTATCTCCGCTTGAGCGCTAAATTCTGGGCTGATATCACGAAATAGTGTAAATAATCGAGAGACAGAAACTGTCCAAATAATTGGTTTTTGCATAAGTTTGATCCTGAAACCCAATTACGTTTCATATAATGTTTCAATAGACATTAGCACTGTTTCATTGAAACAACACAATGGCTTTATACAAAACTCCAAGTTAGCTCACAAAAACAACACTATTCACATCTAATTGATTTTCAATAAATAAAATAATTATCCCATTATTCGGCGATTATGGCACGGCACTTGCTACGCATAATTAAAACAAACTCAGCTACACTTTATTAGCACTTTGATAACATGAGGCTTTCTATGTCATCTATTTCAGCCGGACAAGCGTTTCGTAATGCATTGGATAGTGAAACACCTCTACAGCTAGTTGGCACGATCAATGCCAATCATGCCTTACTTGCCCAGCGTGCAGGTTACAAAGCCATTTATCTTTCTGGTGGTGGCGTAGCGGCTGGCTCTTTAGGCTTACCCGATTTAGGAATTTCCACTTTAGACGATGTTTTAATTGATATTCGGCGCATCACCGATGTGTGTGATCTCCCTTTAATGGTAGATGCCGATATTGGTTTTGGCCCCTCCGCATTTAATGTCGCTAGGACAGTGAAATCTATCTATAAAGCAGGTGCAGCCGGTCTACATTTAGAAGATCAGGTCGGAGCAAAGCGTTGTGGTCACCGACCAAACAAAGAAATAGTCTCTACACAAGAGATGGTTGATCGCATTAAAGCTGCGGTCGATGCGCGTGTTGATGATAATTTTGTGATCATGGCTCGGACTGATGCTCTCGCTGTTGAAGGGTTAGAGGCCGCTCTAGAAAGAGCGCATGCCTATATCGAAGCGGGGGCTGATATGCTCTTCCCTGAGGCAATAACCGAATTAAGCATGTATCAACAATTCGTCAATCATACTCAAGTACCTGTCCTTGCCAATCTGACTGAGTTTGGGAAAACCCCACTCTTTACCCTTGATGAGTTACGCAGTGTTGGCATTGCGATTGCGCTGTATCCCCTTTCTGCTTTCCGTGCAATGAATAAAGCCGCAGAGCAGGTTTATACCACTTTACGTCAAGAGGGTACGCAAAAAAGTGTTGTGCCAATCATGCAGACCCGTGACGAGTTGTACCAAAGTATTAACTATTACGATTATGAACAAAAATTAGATGCCTTATTTTCACAACAGAAATAATTAATTCAATAAAACACGTTGTGTAAACCCTACAAAGGATGATCCGATGACTGAACAACTGAACACTTCTAACACATCGCAATTTAAACCCAAAAAATCCGTTGCACTTTCAGGTATCGCGGCGGGGAATACCGCACTTTGTACTGTCGGTAAAAATGGCAATGATTTGCACTACCGAGGCTATGATATACACGATCTCGCTACTCAGTGTGAATTTGAAGAGGTTGCTTACCTCCTCATTCATGAAAAGCTCCCCACAAGCTCTGAATTAACGGCTTATAAAGAAAAATTAAAGGCATTAAGGGGCTTACCCGCCAGTGTAAAACAAACCTTAGAATCAATCCCTGCAAATGCCCATCCCATGGATGTGATGCGTACAGGCGTTTCTGTCATGGGTTGTGTTTTACCTGAAAAAGAGGCGCACACATTAGCCGGAGCCAAAGAGATTGCTGACAGGTTACTTGCCTCTCTCGGCTCCATGCTGCTGTATTGGTATCACTTTAGCCATCATGGACGCCGAATTGAAACAGAAACCGATGATGAGTCGATTGGCGCACATTTTCTGCATCTTTTACACGGTAAGAAGCCACCAGCGCAGTGGGAACGTTTCATGCACATAGCCTCTATTCTCTACGCTGAACATGAATTTAATGCCTCCACTTTTGCTGCTCGTGTCATTGCCGGAACAGGCACCGATTTTTACTCTGCAATAACAGGAGCAATCGCAGCATTACGTGGGCCTAAGCATGGTGGAGCAAATGAGGTTTCTTTAGAGATACAACAACGCTATGCCTCTATTGAGGAAGCGGAACGCGATATTATGGCGCGTCTCGCTAAATCAGAGGTGATCATCGGCTTCGGTCATCCCGTTTATACCCTTGCAGATCCCCGTCACCCCATTATTAAATCGGTAGCACTGCAACTGTCTGAGCAAAATTTAAACCGTCAACTTTATGATATCGCACACCATTTAGAGTCGGTGATGAAGCGTGAAAAAAATATGTTCCCGAATTTAGATTGGTTCTCCGCAGTCACTTATCATTTGATGGGAATTCCGACCGCCATGTTTACCCCACTGTTTGTTATGGCACGAACCGCAGGTTGGTCCGCACACATCATCGAGCAGCGCCAAGATAATAAAATTATTCGCCCTTCTGCTAACTATATTGGCCCAGAAAACAAACTATTTACTCGCATGGAACAGCGTTAATAAGGATCATATCAATGACAACAGCTACCTTAAATCAGCAAGAATTCGATAAAGTGATCAGTGATATCGTCGATTATGTCACCGAATATCCCATCGTCTCTGACTTAGCTTATGACACCGCCTATTATTGCTTTCTAGACACGCTTGGTTGCGGTATGGAGTCGCTCGAGTATCCTGCATGTAAAAAATTGCTCGGTCCTATCGTTCCAGGTACGGTCGTGCCTAATGGCGCAAAAGTACCTGGCACGCAATTTCAACTCGACCCTGTACAGGCCGCTTTCAATATTGGCACCATGATCCGCTGGTTAGATTTTAATGATACTTGGCTTGCAGCTGAGTGGGGCCATCCCTCTGATAACTTAGGCGGTATTCTCGCGGTCGCGGATTGGTTATCGCGAGAAGCGCTCGCAAAAGGTAAACCACCTTTAACAATTCGGCATGTGCTCACCGCTATGATCAAAGCACATGAAATTCAAGGATGTATCGCCTTAGAAAATGCCTTTAATAAGGTAGGGCTTGACCATGTTATTTTAGTCAAAGTAGCCTCTACCGCCGTCGTAGCACAGATGTTAGGACTCAATCGCGAAGAGATATTAAATGCGGTATCCCTCGCTTGGATTGACGGCCACAGTTTACGTACTTATCGACATGCACCAAATACAGGTTCGCGTAAATCATGGGCTGCGGGGGATGCAACCTCTCGAGCAGTTCGGCTAGCTCTTATGGCACAAAAAGGTGAAATGGGCTATCCCAGCGCACTAACCGCAAAAACATGGGGCTTCTATGATGCGCTGTTTAATGGGCAAGCTTTCCGTTTCCAACGCCCCTATGGCTCTTATGTTATGGAGAATGTGCTGTTTAAAATTTCGTTCCCTGCTGAATTCCATGCACAAACTGCGGTGGAAGCTGCATTACAACTGCATGAGCAATTAAAATCACTTGGTAAAAGTGCTGATGATATTGAGAGCGTATCGATACGCACCCATGAAGCTTGTGTACGGATTATTGATAAACAAGGGCCACTTAATAACCCAGCTGACCGAGACCACTGTATTCAATATATGGTTGCGATCCCATTGATTTTTGGGCGTTTAACCGCTGCTGACTATGAAGATAATATTGCTAATGACCCACGTATTGATAACTTACGTAGCAAAATAGTTTGCCGTGAAGAGCCTAGCTTCACACAGGATTACCATGATCCTGAGAAGCGCTCTATCGCCAATGGGTTAACGATTAAGCTTAAAGATGGTCAATGCCTTGATGAAGTATTAATCGAATACCCAGTTGGCCACAAACGTCGCCGTAAAGAAGGGATCCCTCTACTATTAAAGAAATACAGGACCAATCTAGCGCGTCAGTTCCCTGAAACGCAACAAAGACGAATTCTTGCTGCATCACTTGATAAGCCATTGCTTGAAGCGATGCCGGTCAATGCGTTTATGGACTTGTTTGTTATTTAATCATTATGATCAAATATGGGGACCCCTGTCCCCATAATCGACTCATTCCCAATTTTCTTAAATGAAATATCCCTTTAATAGCGATAGATTTTAGTTTTAATTCTATTGAATAAACCTAAAAGGATATTATGCACCGATTTCCTATGGTTACTTTAATACTCGTAGCTTCTGCAACTGCCTATGCAGATACTTGTGATAATTTTGTGGTTGATACTGGTTTTATCATATGAATTACCTTTGATTCAATATGTACACATTTAACAGTGAGTCCAATATTACTTTTCAAAATCAGCGAAGCCGACCTCCATTTTTATTTTAATCCATCAAAAGCAATTATCGGTTCATCTGTTAAAAGTTAATGTTAATTTACGTTATCTTAATGCGTTAGATGGAAAAAGAATTAATTATTCCCAATATACAGCAATCAGTGATGCAGCACCGATAAAAACAGTTAAAATTCATAAATAGCACAGTTAAACGAATGTGATTGATTTTATTAACAAACTCATCTAAATAAAAATTAGAACAGACAATGGAAATAAACCTTAAAATTCAATTTATTGATTTTATGGACAATGTTTACTTAAATAAAAAACCAACTGATAAAATACCTTATAAGATATAAAAAAAATAAACTTAGCCTATAAGAAAAGCAATCATAAATAGACAAAATAAACGCAACATTATGTTTATTTGAATTAATCTTTACACCATATCAAACAAAACCACTCAATAAATAATAATCAAAAGTAAATAGTTATTAAATCTAAAACAAATCTATTAATGATTGCGTTAATGTTTATAAATATCAATAGAGTTAATATTAAAATATTATAACTTCATTACATCTTAAATAACTGGTGTTATGATAAATAATCAAGCAACTAAACGAAATTAGATAGTTAACACTCTTCAAAATGCCATTGTTGTTTTTCATTTAGCTAGAACCTGCATGACCAATATTAACTTTTATTGATTTAAGGAATTAGTACGATATGAAGACAAAAACTATCCGTGACGTCACCTTTGATTTATTACGTCAGCTTGAACTAACGACTTTATTTGGTAACCCAGGCTCAACAGAGGAGACTTTTTTAAAAAATTTCCCTAAAGATTTTCGTTACATTCAAACATTACACGAATCATCAGCGGTTGGTGCTGCCGACGGCTATGCTCAGGCGACTCGAAAACCAGCTATCGTCAACGTCCATACCTCCGCAGGCCTAAGTAACTCAATGAGTAATATTATGACTGCGGCACAGAATAAAACACCATTAATTATTACTGCGGGTAATCAAACTCGTGAAATGTTGTTAATGGAACCTTGGTTAACCAACGTTTCACCAACAGAACTGCCTAAACCTTGGATAAAATGGAGCTATGAACCTGTCAGAGCAGAAGATGTACCCGCTGCATTTATATGCGCGCTTATGCAATGGCATTACAACCACCTGCTGGTCCTGTTTTTTTATCCATTCCGCTAGATGATTGGGATAAACCTGCATTAGGTGATGCTGTAGTACGCACTGTTGCATCACAATTTGCGCCAGACCCTATCCGGATTTCTCAATTTGCCGATAAGCTATCAACGGCTAAAAATCCAGCACTTATATATGGTTCTGGTATTGCTCGAGGGAAAGGCTGGGATATTGGGATCCAATTAGCAGAAAAATTGAATTGCCATGTATTCAGTGCCCCCGCGTCAGAGGTGCCCTCATTCCCTGAGAACCATCCTCTTTATGCTGGCGGATTGCCTTTTGCTATTCAACCGTTATCAGAAAAATTGAAAGGCTATGATGTCGCTATTGTTATTGGCGCACCGATATTTCGCTATTATCCTTATGTGGAAGGCGAATATATTCCCGAGGGGTTAAAATTACTGCATATTACTGATGACCCTAATGAATCTGGAAGAGCTCCTGTTGGTGATAGTTTGTTATCTAGCCCGGTGTTAGCACTGGAAGCATTACTCAATCTAGTGCCAAAACGCTCAATAACACCGCCTAAAGTTCCGCAACAACATCACAGAATGTCACCTCACCCAGCAGCACCGCCATTACCACATAAAGGTCAACAGCTTTCTGCATTAGAATTATTTCAAGGGTTACGTGAGTTTACTCCCGAAAATACTGTGTTAATCGAAGAATCACCCTCTAATCTTGGTGAATTGCATACCGCATGGCCTATTGATAAGCCAGACTCTTTCTACACTTTTGCAAGCGGAAGCCTTGGCTGGAATTTACCCGCAAGTATTGGTATCGCATTAGCAGAAAGAGATAGCGGTAGAAATCGTCCTGTTCTAGCCATTATCGGTGATGGTTCTTTGCAATATTCAATTCAAGGCCTATGGACAGCTGCTCAACTTAAGCTACCTATATTGTTTGTTGTACCACGAAACTATGAATATGCGATCTTGAAATCCTTTGCTGAATTAGAAGATTCCCCAGGCGTTCCGGGCCTTGACTTGCCTGATATAGATATCACTTCTTTAGCTAAAGGTTATGGTTGTGTTGGCGTACGTGCTGAAACAATAGATGAGATAAGCCAAATATGTAAGGTGGCATTTTCACGTTCAGTTCCTACCGTGATTGAAGTTCCTATTATTCCTACGACACCTCCTTTGTTGTAATTAAATAAACTTGAGGCGCAATGCGTGTTATTGCGCCTTTTTTGCGTATAAAAGAGGTTATCTAATGTTAGATACTATTATTACAGCGTTACTGCCTATTGTGGTTACTCTTTTACTCGGATATTTTGCAGGGTATCGACATGACTTCAATAAGGATCAAGCCACTATATTAAATAAAATGGTTATGTTGTATGCCTTACCATTATTGCTATTTGCAGGAATATTAAGTACTCCATTAACAGAAGTAATCAATAACGTTGATGTTTTCTTGTGGATATTCGTGGGCATGGTGGTGGGGTTTCTTGCTGTTTTCCTTATTTCCCGCTTCATCTTCAAATCTAGCGCTCGTTTAGCCGCATTACGTTCCATTGCTATTGCCGGTCCTGCTGTACCTTTTGTTGGAACCCCTGTATTAGGCGTTCTGTTTACTACAGATGCTGATATTGCAATTGCCGTCGGTAGCTTATTAATGAATTTAATTCAGGTTCCATTAGCATTAGTCTTTTTAGTTGGTGGCGATTCTGACAACACATCAACAAATAAGAAAAGTGTATTTTCAATTGTTGCTAACAGTATAAAAAATGCGTTAATGCAACCTGTCGTATGGGCACCTATCCTAGCTTTTATTTTATTACTGATTGGATTGGATATGCCTAAGTTTTTAAAAGGTTCATTTATTTTATTAGGTCAAGCAACTGGTGGAGTGGCATTATTTGCTGTAGGCGCTGTTCTCTATGCACAAAAAGTGAGTTTTTCTCTATCTGTTATCATAAACGTTCTGAGTAAAAATATTCTATTACCTTTAATTATACTGGTAATTATGATGGCGTTACATATACCTCATGTCGAGCGAGGCTTAGTGTCTGTAACACTGGCTATCCCTACAGCATCAATAGCGGTTATTTTTGCGGTGGAATATAAAACAGGGGAGCAAGAAATGGCATCAACACTATTTTGGAGTACCATTTTATCAGTTATTACAATGGGTGGCTTTATTTGGTTTACAGGAAGTTAAGTTAATTCAACGCTAAACCGATTGAAATTAAACGACCATGGCAGAATGTCAATTTTTCCTCTTACAGACAATACTCTTAAAAGTCTTTCCATGGTCGTTATTTGCATCTGCTTTGCGGTTTCTACTCGTCATCTCTGGCACTGCAAATTTTCGAATACCGTTTTCAAGTGACTCACTACATCGGCATAAAGCTCATCCAACAGTCAAAAAGGAGCCATACGTTATTTCATTGGTAAAATACTCTCGAAAACACCGCCTTTAAAAATATAGCCTATATGTATGATCACGGATATGACGTTGTTATGGATAAAGAAAAAGCGAATTATTATTTAGCACAAGTCAAACTCACAAAAGTTGTGAATACTCTTTCTACCAATACTATCCCTGCCAGATTTATACTGATAAAAAGTAAATGCCCATTAAGATATTAACCCGTGGCTAAATAGATATAACGCTATTTACCACGGCTCTATTCATTTATTATTTCAATTTCTATAGGGTGACTCTATTCTTTCTCTAGCCCATTAATCCGTAGCCACCCTGTTGTAAACGTTCCAGTATTAGGGTTAGTGTAACTTGCGTAAGCAAAACCGGGAAACTCTTGCGCACTAAATAGCCATACTGAATCCCCTTCAATGACATAAGGCTGTCCAGGTTTTTCGCAAGCTAAGGCTGGGTCTTCATAAAAGTAGAGGCGTTTTTCTTTAACTCTATAATTCCCTTTTGATGGCTCCTCAAGCTTATAATAGATATCCTCAGGCTTGGATACGGATTCCACATTTAACCAACCTCTCGCTCTACCATAACTTACAAAGACATATTCATTTTCCTCATCATCAATCATAGAGTTAGCTAGTTGATTAAAAACCTTCACCTTATCATTAGGTATTACAAAATTAATATTACTCTTGCATTCTGGTGTTGGAGCGGAGTGGAAATATGCTTTTTTTTCGCCAACGACCACCCATGTATCTGATTTAGGTGAAAAAAATTCAGAGCCGATCTGCTCGCGCCGTTGAGAGCAAAACTGTTCTCTTTTAATGCAGTTTTGATATTGCTCCCCTAACTTTTTATCAAACGCCAATTGCTTTAATTTCCGACCATCACTATCTGTCATCCATAACGTATTTGATCTCAGTAAATAACTTAAAGTGCCTATTGGCCTTTGTAATTGCTCTCCCGGAAGATAATCGCTACAACTGTCGATTATGCCTATTTCTAATATATTTTCGTCTTGATAACTGGCATCCATAGAGACTCTATCGGAAGACTTTTTATATTTTACGGCGGGTGGATAATTTGAACTAAGAATAAGATTTTCTAGCTCGGAATAACAATAATATGACACCTCTTCATTCAGAAATTGAAGGTAACTTTCATCATCTTGGGCATATTCATTTGCACTGACTGATATCGAATGTAGAGTTGTAGTCAGCAAAACTGCAATTTTTAATAAATGGCGCATATACATTCCTTGTTACCCTGAGTAATAACATGTTCATTAAACTGGCCAATATAACGCGTTTACTCATGACATATTAAAACAAAATATTCAGAAATACCCTCCGATGATTGACAAATTATTGGTGTATTATTCTTTTACTTTCCCAATAAAATAAGAAATCAACACCTAAAACTTTATTTATTCGATCTAAAACGGGGACATCTGTCCCCGTTATTGATCAAGCCCATGTCTTACCAAAACAGCGCATACAGTACACACAAGATAATCATGATTGCATAAGAAGCAACGTTGAAGCCTGTTGATGTTTTAAAAGTTTCTGATGTCAGGATAATTGCACCTCGGCTATCATCTTCTTTTGATGTTGTTAAGCTGATCAGCCCAATCACTACCGCAGTAAAGAAGAAGGTATACATCATCTGGTCAAGGAATGGCATACCTAAAGGCATTAACTTCAAGAATAATGCAAACGGAATAGAAAGAAGCACACCAATAATTGCCCCTTTTGCATTCGTTTTTTTCCAGAACAACCCTAACAAGAAGACGGCTAAAATACCTGGGCTAACTAAACCTGTATATTCCTGGATATATTGGAAAGCTTGGCCAATATTCCCCAGTAATGGAGCAATAAAGCAGGCAATAATTAATGCCACGACCGCACTGACTCGACCTACATTAACTAATTTATGATCGCTGGTCGAAGGCGCAATATACTCTTTATAGATATCCATCGTGAAAATGGTTGCGACCGAGTTCAACATTGACGCTAATGATGAAACAATTGCAGCAGCCAATGCCGCAAATACAACCCCTTTCGCTCCGACAGGTAAGAATTGCGTTAACCATGGATAGGCTTTATCGGCCTGTGCGAGCGTTGGAATATGCTCTTGGGCCATTGTACCAAGTCCCGCAAGTAATTGTGGATCAGTGACAATCACATACGCTGCAATCCCTGGAACAACAACAAGGATAGGAACAATTAATTTCAAGAAGGCAGCAAAAACCAGACCTTTTTGTGCTTCATTGATAGATTTAGCCGCTAAAGCGCGTTGGATAATATATTGGTTGAAACCCCAATAATACAAGTTAGCGATCCACAAACCACCAATCAACACCGCAATACCCGGTAAATTGCTAAACTGAGGGTTATCTTGGCTTAAAATCATTTCAAAATGCTGGGGAGCTTCACTAACCATACGGCTCATACCTGCCATGATCCCTGCATCACCACCGATGTAACTCACCGCCATGATAGCCGTCAGTAAGCCACCCAAAATAAGGAAGAAGACTTGAACAACATCGGTCCACGCCACTGCCGATAGACCACCATAAAGAGAGTAGGCAATAGCAAACAGCGCCAAACCCAATATTGCATAAGACATTGGAATGCCAAGGATAGTCTGTAGAGCCAACGCACCTAAATAAAGAACAGATGTTAAGTTAACAAAGACAAATAAAGCTAGCCAAAATACTGCTAAAATCGTTTTTAACGTACGATTAAACCGTTTTTCAACGAATTCAGGGATAGTAAAAATACCCTTATCGATAAAAATAGGCATGAAATATTTAGCAACAATAATTAGTGTTAACGCAGCCATCCACTCATAAGAGGCAATCGCTAATCCGATAGAAAACCCTGAACCTGACATACCGATAAACTGCTCGGCAGAGATGTTTGCAGCTATTAATGAAGAGCCAATAGCCCACCACGGTAATGTTTTTCCTGCTAAGAAATAGTCTTTAGTGCCTTTTTTCTCGCCTTTTTTATTACGAGAAACCCATAAACCGACTGATATGATAATAAGCACATACAGGATAAATATCCCGTAGTCTAATGTGCTCAATCCAACGCCTTCTGTATGCATGATCAAGTTCCTTCACCTTCACCAAATGATTCACCATTAGTGTAAACGTTACCATTGCATATCACTGTTAGATTAATCACAGATTTTTATAATAGATTAATTTTATCAACGAAATGTCAAATAATTGTATGTTATTTAACACATTAAAGGCGATTTTACGTACATAAAATGTCCGATTTTGGATTTTTTGAGAAAAAATGTCTCTGGTGGGTTAACGCCATCAAAAGGTATGATAACGTTTACATTGTTGAGGTCATGAGGTTTTCAATGGACGTACAGAGTTACGCTGTACCAGTGTAGGGGAATAGATTAAACCACCAGCCTCTATATTTTCATTACGTGCTAAAGCAAGCGCTAATTCAGTGGCACGTTCAGCCATCATTTGGATAGGATAACGAATGGTTGTTAAACGTGGGTGAATATAACGGGCAATCAGTACATCATCAAAACCAATCACGGATACCTGCTCTGGGGAATGAATGTCATTTTCATCAAGTACTGCAATTGCCCCCGCGGCCATAAAATCGTTATACCCGACAACCGCGGTGATCTCTAAGGACTTAGTCAATAGATTAGTCATCGCCTGCTCACCACCCTCACCATAAGGCTTGCCATATTCGATATAGCTTTCAGGTAATGAAATTGCATGTTTTTTCAATGCATCACGATAGCCAAGTAACCGCTGTTCAGCGTCTTCTATTTTATGATCCGATGAAATATAAGCAATTTTAGTATGGCCTTGGCGGATCAAGTGCTCAGTGGCAAGATAGGCACCCTTGTAGTTATTCAACGAAATACAGCGATCAGCAATCGCCTCAATACGTCGATTAATCAATACCATGCTAGGAACTTCTTCGGCAAATTCTATCAGCTCTTCGTCTGACAACGCTTTAGAGTGAATAACGAGGGCATCACAGCGATTATTGATCAGCAATTCGATAGATTGGCGCTCTTCCTGCGCCGTGTGATAACCATTACAAATTAAAATGTGTTTACCATTTTTGTGGGCAACCGCATCAACCGCTTTGACCATCGTACCAAAAAAAGGGTCTGAGACATCATTCACCAATACCCCAATGGTGTTAGAACTTTGATTTACCAATGCGCGAGCGGCTGCATTTGGACGATAACCGAGTTTATTCATGGCACTTTTAACCGCAGCAATCGACATTTTGCTTGCCTTCGGTGATTGATTAATCACTCGAGAAACTGTCGCCACCGACACTCCCGCTTCTCTTGCTACATCTTTGATCGTTGCCATTTTTTACCTCTAAGTTCAGTCGATGCCATTAAACAATGCATTAGTATAAAAAACAATGGGGTATATTATAGATACGATGACCCTACTTTTAATATAGTAATATGAAAAACGCCGCATGAGGCGGCGTTACTCTCAGAAAATAAAGTGATAGCTCGTTTTCTGGTGATATATTTGATTTGGCTGTGAAATACCGCTGTATTGCTCCCCCCATTCAGGGTGGTTAACGGCATCCGGTGGAAACTGAGTTTCAAAGGCCACACCTGAAAACGGGGTATAATGACGTGATTTTCCCGGAACCGAAATCAAATAATTCCCTGTATAAACTTGCATTGCTGGCAAAGTTGTTGCGATATCCATTCGAACATCACCTTCTGGTGAAAAGAGTGAAGCGACCGTTTGCTCACCATCCGTAAGCTCTGGAGCCAAGATCATCGCATGATCATAACCACCAACTGCTTTTTGATCATCGTCTTGCAAAAAATCATAGCCTATACGCTTTTTACGACGAAAATCGAAAAACGTCTCAGAAACATCACGCCATTCGCCTGTTGGGATCCCCCCCTTATCGGTAGGCAGATAATGGGTGGCCGCTAGTTGTAAATCGTGCTCTAAGGCCGTTCTCGCCGAATCTTCCCCTGCTAAATTAAAATAAGCATGATTGGTTAAATTTACAGGGCACAACTCACTCACTTGTGTACGATAGTCGATAATGACTTTATTTTCATCCGTTAATATATAGCGGACTTCAGCTTGTAATTCCCCAGGAAATCCCTGATCGCCATCTTCTGAAACCAACGAAAAAATTGCCTCATATGGGTTAATTTGAGTCACCTTCCAAACACGATAACTAAAATTATCCCGACCGCCATGTAAACAGTGTTCACCTTGATTACTTGTCACCTGATACTCACGACCTGCTAAATTAAAACGGCCATGTGCAATCCGGTTCGCAACTCGCCCAACGGTTGCACCTAGATAAACGCCTTGATCCATTTGGGCCGCCATATTCGGTGAACCGAGTAAAACATCACGTTTACCTGCCGACATGGGTAATATGCAGCTTATCCAACTTGCTCCCAAGGTTGACAATAAAATTTTCATGCCATGTCTGTTGGTCAATGCAATCACTTTAGATGCACGTGCCACATACCCTTGGTCTTTCGATAACTGCATTCTTTTCTCCCTACAATTTTCATGCATTCGCCATGATCCCAGCACCATCACTAGGCTGGCAAACATAAATATCGGCCTTCAGCCCTGTCAGCGCTTGATACTTTTGCTCAACCGCATCAATGACAGGAGTAACGAGTTGCTGTTTCATCAATGCCACCACGCAGCCACCAAAACCGCCGCCTGTCATTCTCACGCCGCCTTGATCCCCCAGAACCGCTTTCACAATCTCTACTAAGGTATCAATCTCTTTTACGGTAATTTCAAAATCATCCCGCATAGAAATATGTGACTGCTCCATCAGCATACTCAATAGGGGAAGATTATTTTCAGTTAAGGCTTTTGCGGCGGCAAGTGTTCTGTCGTTTTCGCTAATAACATGCTTAGCGCGTTTAGCCACTAGAGGTGTCAATTCCCCCTGCTTTTGGGCGAATTGTGCCAATGTAACATCCCGCAAAGCTTTCACGCCGAATTGTTTCGCCGCAGTTTCACATTGCTGACGCCGAATATTATACTCGCTATCCACTAATCCGCGTTTTTTATTTGAATTGATGATCATGACGACAAGATCATCAGGAATTGGAATCGGTGCTAACTCTAGGCTACGGCAATCGATTAACAGTGCATGCCCCTCATCACCGCAAGCAGAAATTAACTGATCCATAATGCCACAATTACAACCGACAAATTGGTTTTCAGCTTGCTGACCATTCAAAGCGATGTCTTGTTGGCTAATCTCCAATTGATACAATATCTTTAATGTCTGTCCAATCACCACTTCCAGTGAAGCCGACGAGCTAAGTCCTGCTCCTTGAGGTACATTGCCACTTACCGCGATTTCACATCCGCCAAATTGATACCCTCTGGCTAATAGAAATTTAACGACGCCCCGAATATAGTTTGCCCACATTTTTTCAGGCAAAAATAGGATCTCTTCATCAAGGCTAAACTCATCAATATCATAGCCATAATCGGCTGCAATCACGCGAATTAAACGGTCAGGGTGCTTTCTGGCTGCCGTCATTGTTTGATAATCAATTGCACAAGGTAAAACAAACCCATCATTATAATCAGTGTGTTCACCAATAATATTCACACGTCCTGGCGCTTGCGCATAGACCTCGGGCTGAGCATCAAAGCCCTTAATAAAGGCTTCTGTCACTTTTTGTTGGAGTATTTCGATGCTATTCATAGCAACCTCTCGATAATATCTGGGTAATAATGGAATGGCTCGGCCATGCTGGTTGTATGCTCTAAATATTTACTGCTGCTTGTAGTGAATATCACTGACACCTCGTAACCTTTCCGCTGCTTGTTCAGGGGTTAAATCACGTTGAGTTTCAGCTAACATTTCATAGCCAACCATAAATTTTTTGATTGTCGCTGAGCGCAACAAAGGTGGATAAAAAAGAGCATGAAGCTGCCAGTGTTCAATCTCTCGGTTATCACTAAAAAATGGAGCGAAATGCCATCCCATCGAGTAAGGGAATGCACAATGAAAGAGATTGTCATAACGACAGGTGAGCTTTTTCAGTGCAACACTAAGGTCATCGCGTATCTCTACACTCATTTCATTCATACGCCGAATATGTATTTTAGGCATTAGCATGGTTTCAAACGGCCAAGCCGCCCAATAAGGCACAACAGCAAGCCAATGTGCTGTTTCCACTACCGTTCTAGAGCCATCTTTCAGCTCTGCCTGTGCATAATCCAACAGTAAATTGCTTCCTTGCTGCTGGTAATACTGTTTTAATTGCTCATCTTTACGAGCAATTTCATTAGGCAAGAAATCACTCGCCCAAATCTGCCCATGAGGGTGTGGCTGAGAGCACCCCATCACCTCACCTTTATTTTCAAAAACTTGTACCCATAAAAACCGTTGGCTGAGTTCATCAATTTGCTGCTGCCAAGTTTCAATTACACGGCCGATTTGAGCTGTCGATAGTTCAGGTAAAGTCTTACTGTGATCAGGTGAAAAGCAGATCACTCGGCTCAAGCCACTGACCGCTTGTGTTTTAAATAAAGGCGATTGTTCTTTTGGCTGCGCACAAGACCTAGGTAATAGTGCAGAATAATCGTTTTGAAACACATATGTATCTTGATAATCAGGATTGATATCACCAGAAACGCGATGGTTGGTTGGGCATAAAAAACAGTTTCCATCGTATTTAGGCAGTTGTTTCACTTCCACCTTCTCATCTTGCCCACTCCAAGGTCGTTTAGCACGATGAGGTGAGACCAAAACCCATTGTCCTGTTAATGGGTTATAACGCCGATGCGGGCAATCTGATGGGTTGAACGCTATTTTATCCATGATGTTCTATTTCTCCTGTATCTATTACGATTCATAGCCATTAGGGTTTTGAGACTGCCAGCGCCATGAATCCATAGCCATGTCATCAATGGTACGAGTTGCCTTCCAACCAAGTTCGCGCTGTGCTTTTTCTGATGTCGACCAATACTCGGCGATATCACCGGCCCTTCTTGGCACAACAACGTATGGGATTTCCCTGCCGACAGCTTTTTCAAATGCGTGTAGGACTTCCAATACACTCGTTCCTCTCCCCGTACCGAGGTTGTAAATATGTAATCCTGCCTGCTGACTAACCACTTTCAGTGCAGCCACATGCCCATCCGCTAAATCCATAACATGGATATAATCACGCACACCTGTTCCATCAACAGTAGGGTAATCGTTTCCATAAATAGACAATTTTTCTCGTCTGCCAACGGCGACTTGAGCAATATAAGGCGTTAGATTATTCGGTATACCTTGCGGATCTTCCCCCATCAAACCTGAAGGATGGGCACCAACTGGATTGAAATAGCGTAATAAGGTCACAGACCAATTTGGTTCGGCGATCACCAAATCGGATAAACAGCGTTCAACCATGTATTTACTTGTGCCATACGGGCTTTGTGTATTGCCAGTTGGAAAGTTTTCTGTAATAGGCACCGTATCCGGTTCACCGTAAACAGTCGCGGAGGAGCTAAAGATGATACGATGTACGCCAGCACGCTGCATACATTTGGCTAGCACCAAGGTGCCATTAACATTCACATCATAATATTCGAGTGGTTTTTCTACCGACTCACCAACGGCTTTTAACCCCGCAAAATGGATCACTGCGCTGATTTTATGTTCAGAGAAAAGACGGTTTAACAGAGATTCGTCACGAATATCACCTTGATAAAAAAGCGGGCGCACTGCGGTTAGCTTTTCAATACGATTGAGCACTTCCTCTTTCGCATTGCACAAATTATCAATAATGATTGGAGCAAACCCAGCTTGGATCATCTGCACACACGTATGGCTACCAATATACCCCATCCCCCCTGTGACAAGCACTTTTGTTGGCTGCATCGTTTACCCCTTGATTCTATTAAGGATATGAAAATTCACTTTGCAAAGTATAGCAACGGGCTAATACCTTATTCTGTGATCTATCTCGCGATAGTGTAAACGTTTACACAAATAACCACAATAAGGGGCTTTTCAGAGGCGAAGAGCGATGCATTTTCAATATGTTCAACACCGGCCACATAGTGAAACAGTTTGTGAAATAAAGCACGATTGAGATATAAAGAGGTTTAATCAGGAAGATAGTTTGAAGAAAAAACCGAAAGCGAGGTCCTTTCGGTTATTTTTCTATTGGCGGTTTTCAACTAATGAATACATTCTTTATCGTATGGATCTAAGTGAGTCATGACATTGAGGATTTGCGGGTTTTCCATTAATTTATCACGTACATTTACCGCAATTTCATGGCCTGCCACAATCGACATATCACCATCGACCTCTAAATGAACATCAACTAAATAGAAATCGCCCGATTTACGTGTTTTCAAATCGTGAAACCCTTTGATCCCCTCAATGTTTTCAAGCACAGTACGAATTTCTTGCAATGTTTCTTCATCCGCACCTTTATCCATCAGATCTTGCATTGATTGATAAGTAAATTTATAGCCCATGCGGAAAACAAAAGTACCCACAATTAATGCCGCGATAGGGTCAAAAATTTTCAAACCACATAAGCTACCAATAATCCCAATAGCGACAACCAGTGAAGATGCCGCATCTGAACGAGCGTGCCAAGCATTCGCAACCAACATGCTGGAGTTGACCTGATTGGCAACTTTTAACATATAGCGGAAAAGCCCTTCTTTCGCCACCAACGAGACCAATGCTGCGACGAGAGCAATCGTGTGAACTTCTTGGATTAAATCAGGGTCAAGCATTTTTTGTACTGCCGACCAAATCATGCCAACGCCAACAATCAATAAAATAATCCCTAAGATCAATGAAGCACCATTTTCATATCGAAAATGGCCATAAGGATGGTCTTCATCAGGCTTTTTATGACTCTTTTTATTGGCAATTAATACCACAAAGTCAGCAACGAGATCTGATAATGTATGAATACCGTCGGCAATTAACCCTTGAGAATGAGAAATAAAACCAATGATAATCTGCCATATAGAAAGCACCATATTCACAATGACACTGACTAAGGTGCTTTTTTTAGCTGCATGAAACTTTTTCTGCTGAAGAGTAAGCTCATCACCTGTCGTATTTAATATTTTCTCTTTGTCCATAATATATTCTTAATGAAAAGCAAAATAATTATCATTTAATTAAACTTTTTAAATCAATTAGTTATGAAATCCACTGTAAATACTGACATATAATTAAAGAAAAGTCTTGTTATTTAATTGTAGTCTATCGAATTGAATGATAATCGTTATTTTTATTATTTTTGTATTAAATTGAATAGCAGAAAATGATAGTTTTTTTGTTTAAATTACATTGATTTAACAAAAGTTAAATCCTTTATACTATATTAAATCTTAACTGCTATAATGGCTTGAATAAACATATGAATGAGGTGGTTATGTATAATAAAATTTTAGTTCCTATCGACCTATTAGAAGACTCACTTAATCCACAGATCATTAAACATATCGAAGAACTAGCAAAATTAGGCTCACCAGAAATTCATTTTTTATCTGTGATCCCAAGCGCTGAGCTATTTTTTGGTATTGAAGTGACTATCTTACCTGAAAGTCATAAAAACTCGGCAGAACGCTCCGTGCTTGCTCTGAAAGCATTAGAAGACGTGATCAAAGATATTAATATCGCCGGTGAAAGAATTACCTGCAAAATTGGCATTGGCTCCGCCAAAGACGAAATACTCAGTTATGCCGATGATATCGGTGCGAGCTTAATTGTACTCGGCTCTCATCGTCCAAGTGCCTCCACCTATTTATTAGGCTCTACGGCATCAACTATCGTACGCCATGCAAAAACATCTGTCTTAGTTATTAGATAGCCATAAAGGAAAGTGCCACAGCATTAACCGTGGCACTTATAGGATATGTTATTTCTTGACCGAATCGAGCAGTTGATCATCCGTTGACCAAATACGATATTTCACATCCATATCTTTCGGAGCGTAAACTACAATAGGCAATTTGCTGTTATAACGAACAAAAGCATCATCACCAAGTTGCGTAGTCACAAAACGTTCTTTTGCAGGCTCTGAACATGCCATCATCGTTGAAGCGGGCCCTTTAACATCTTCTAACTGATAATAGCTATAGCCCCAACCTTCCAGTGTTTTTTCTTCTAGATCGCCCATAAACCATTGACGGTTACAATCTGCTTTAATGGTTTTACCGATCACAAGCTCAACCTGATAATTATCTTCATTCGGTTTTGCTGCCAACTGGATCACATGACGTGTCATGCCATTTTCTGCTTTAGGATAAGGTGCGATCTTTTCTAACTCCCCTGTCGCCATTGCGCAAGACGATACTAAGGCTACTGCCATTACAGATAAAATCGCTTTTTTCATGATAAAATCCTATCAAATGCAATCATATTAATAAAAAATAGAAATCTTTTTACCTAGAGTAAGTGAAAAATACTACAATTTACACTATGGATAATTCTTAATTTCAAAAATAAGAAAATATAACTATCTAATTCAATCCCATCATAGCTAATTTTAGTAGAATGATCATAAATTTGATAAAAACTATGTAAATTCTTCTCTGTTTTAATGCATAAATAATAGACAGTGCTTATACTGGAGATGAGGCTTAAATACATTCTGAGGAGGTACTATGTTATCTACAGAGCAAGATTTAGTTTCAAAGTTAATATCTACTCATCCCCGCTTCCAAAATCTTTATGAAAAACATCATCAGCTCGATAAAGAGATCAGCAAATTAGAAGGCCCTTCCGGTGCTGGTTATAATGAGCATGTTGCTAAGCTTAAAAAAGAAAAATTGCATATAAAAGACGAAATGCAAAAAATAATGCAATCGGCAAATAAAGGTTAATATTCAATTTACTAGGCTAAATAAGTAAGTTTTTATCTTGTTTTTGGTTTAGTTAAACCTTAATTAACAATTTATATTACTCATTTTCTAGTTAATTTTATCTTATTGTTTATTATGGCATAAGTCGTTACTTATGCCATTTTCGGTTTATCTTCTTATCATGCCGACTTTCTATTCCCTTCAATAACATGTATATTAAATGCAATTTATTGTAGATAGATTGAGGTGCACAGATGGTTGGGAAACGTATCCAGCGGGAAATAAAAACTATCGAAAAAATGATCCAACTCTACGAAAAGGCACATCCTGCACCGGCTGATTCGCCAGAACAATATAAAAAGCTCTATGCCTATGCAATTAATCGGCTCGAAAAATGCCGTTATGGAGAGCAAAAGCCTGCTTGTAAACAATGCCCAATACATTGTTACCAGCCAAAAATGCGAGAACAAATGAAAATAGTAATGCGCTGGGCTGGGCCAAAAATGTTACTCCATCACCCCATCTTAGCCATCAGACATTTACTTGATGACCGAAAGCCAGTTCCTGAACTCCCTGAAAGAAAACGTAATAGAAATTCATCCACAGATAATTAACCGCTAGATAACTTTTTATTTACATTGTGATATTCGCTGGGTTTATTAGTTTGCTAAAATATATTGATAATGAGTGTGATGATAATAAAAGAAACAATCATTAAATAATCTTAAAAGCCCCCTTTCTTAACGCCAACTGTTGCCCTATCAATTTATGGCATGCTAATTGTCATTTATCGCTTAGCCCCCTAAACACTTGTAAATCTTTTTTAACTCGTCAATAGGTTGCTTCCTCGACAGAGCTTATATCCATTTCGTTTGAGTGACGTTTCTCTAAAAATTAGTACCCCATGATAACTAATAATCAAAATCTATGTTTATAGAACTATCAAAAACCATACTTTTAGAAAATATGTTTAATAAATGAGATTTCTATCTCAAATATTGTGTGATTTATGTTATTACGACAAATATTTATTATCGTTACATGTAATAAAATTAATTGATAACATGGCTAACAGATAAAAACATAAAATTTATTTATCAGTACTATATTTTCCGATATTAATAACAATAAAAGCTATCACTATATTTTCCTCCTAATATGCAGAAAAAGGTGGCTTACCCCATCTAGATCAAAAAACACCAGAATTGAATAAAACCATTAGATTACTTTTTATGCTACTAAAAACCATTTATCAGTATTAATCACTACACAAAAACAACTAACTAGTTATAAATAACTAAAAAACATCTTTAACAATACTTTTTTCGAGCAAAAAAAGATATTAATTCGGAAAATCAGCATTTGGAAACATTTATTAATATTTAGAATTAATCTGTGACACAAAAAAGGCTGATTTATATAATTTTGATCAATCAGATAAAGATGAATTTATTGTTCATCTAATAAATAGATAAAGGAATTCAGCCTTAACTTTACATTAACAAATTCAACATTTAATTAAAAAATTAACACTCAGGATGCGTTATGCAAAATGATAGCAATGTAACTAACCGTCGTATAAAAAGAGTCTTGGTTAATAAAGAGAACCCGTATTCTATCATCGACCAACCTACAAAAGGATTAATTATTATTGAAAAGGGCAGCTTGATATGGGAAAGCCCTACATCAATAGAAACACTACACTGTGGTGATATTCTTTATCACAAACAAGGTTCATATGCTTTAAAAAGCACGGATGATGAGTCAGATTGTGAATTTCTTTGGATATCCTTAGAAGATCAATTTTTACGAGAGTTCATTAATCTTTATGGCAGCCAATTGAGTGAAATTGAACGTACAGAAACCAATAGCTATGATGTGATTAGGTTTACTACATCAACACTCATTGATGAATTAAAAAATAGCTTTAAAGCCATCGTTGACCAACAATACCCTAGATTACTGGTGACATTACGTATATCTGAGTTTCTTTTATTGCTTTCTTATAGTGAACAAGGCTCAAAGCTGCTGGCTAATTTAAGACAACTGAGTAATCGACAAGCAGAACGATTACAGAATTTCATGGAAAATAACTTTTTAAAAGAGTGGAAGCTGGCTGATTTTGCGAAAACATTCGGTATGGGCTTAACAACTTTTAAAGAACTATTTAATGCGGTTTATTCAACCTCACCACGTTCATGGATCAGCGAAAAAAGAATTATGTATGCACATCAATTGCTTGTAAATACTCAAATGAGTATCGTTGAAATATCAATGGAAGTAGGCTTTTCAAGTCAATCTTATTTTACACAAAGCTATCGTAAGCGTTTTGGGTATACGCCAAGTAAATCAAGATCACCGACTCACTGATGTGATGATTTAGATTATTTCTAAAAAATACATTTGCCCTGTCAGTTATAGATATGTGTGCATTGCCCTATATACTGACAGAAAGGCAGATAATAATTAGCTAAACGCCTGCCCTTCCCTAACTGAATTGCTCTCAATTCGATGGTTCTAATCTCTATTTCAGTGGTTTTTCAATAATGGATAACGGAAAAAATTTCAGTACTTATGCAGGGACGATAACAAAAAAGGCCGTTTACTAAATTAGTAAAACGGCCTTTTTTAACTTTTTGATTATGGTTATTTAGCGCTGATAATTTTCAAATCAATAATCGACATTGAGTTTGGCGGAATGACCCCAGGTATTCCATCGACACCATAACCACCTTCTGGCTTAATATAAACCTTAACCATACCCCCTTCTCCCGCTTTCTCAACAAAGGAGTTCAACGGTGCGGGTAGTTCACTATAAGGCAATGTGACAGGCTCTTGATCCTTATACAGTACCGTCAGAGTTCCATCAGTAAGCTGTTCTCGCATAATAAATGTGATATTTTTCTTCTGCACATTGGTAATTGGCTTACCTTTTTGCAGGATTTTATAATACGTAAAGCTATCAAGCTTACTGTATTTCTGCTTAGTGATTTCCTCAATTATACGTTGATTACGCTTTGCATTCGCTTGAGCAATTGCCTTTAGCTCTTTTTGAGACAGTTGCTTTTTAGGTGCTCCCATAATCGATGTAGAGCCACTCGGCGCTATTTTCGCTTTTAACTTGTCATTTTCATCTTGAAGCTGCATGACTTTTTTATTTAACTCCATGATCTGAGCTTTAAGCGCTTCATTCGAAGTTAATGACATTTGCTGTTTCAATTCAGCTTCTAGTTTCTTCAATTGATCTTTAGCTGTTGCTAACTCTTTTTGCAAATTAGCACTGTCAGCTAACTGTTTTTTCAGTTTTTCTAACTCAGTATTCTGAGATTGATATTTATTATCAATTCCTTTTAGCTTCTCAGCATCCAGTTTTAATGCACTGATTTGTTTGTTCGCCTCGACTAACTGTTTATCAATCTCAGCCGCTTTTTTCTCTTTAGTCGTAATATCAGTTTCAAGGCGTTTAATTTGTTGCTCACGCTCTTTAGCTTGTTTTTCAACTTCCGCTTTTTGTGCTTGTAACTGTTTTTGAGCAGCTTTCAATTCAGCTTCTAATGCTTTATGTTGCTCAGTCTGCGCGGTTTGTGCCGTCAACACGGTTTGCAGTTTCGCGGCCTGCTGCTCGTTATCTTTTAACTGCGCTTGTAGCTGCTTATTCTGCTCGGCTAACTGTTTCGCTACGGCCTGTTGCTTCGCCAGCGCTTCGCGTGTCGCTCGGCTATCTTCTTCCGCTTTCTTCAGTACCGCTTCTTGCAATTTTAATAGCGATACTTGCTGAGTAAGCTCAACCGTTAATGATTTCACTTGCTGATCCGACGCTTGCGTCATTAGCTGCTTCTGCTTCTCAATCTCTTTTTGTAACTGAGCGATATCAGTATTCGCTTTTTTCAGTTGAGCCTGAGCGGTAGTGAAGCCTTCTTCTTGCTGCGTTAATTTCGCTTGTAGCTGCTGCTGGGCTTTCTGACTTGCTTCATATTGCTTCGCTAATGCCGTTTGCTCCGTTTTCTGTGCTTGTAACTGTGCTTGAGCCGCCTTCAATTCAGCTTCTAACGCTTTTTTCTGCTCCGCTTGTGCCGTTTGAGCCGTTAACGAGGCTTGCAGTTTCGCGGCCTGCTGCTCGTTATCTTTTAACTGCGCTTGGAGCTGCTTATTCTGCTCGGCTAACTGTTTCGCTGCAGCCTGTTGCTTCGTCAGCGCTTCGCGTGTCGCTTGGCTATCCGATTCCGCTTTTTGCAACACTGCTTCTTGTTTCTTCAATAACGCGATTTGTTGGTTAAGATCAGCCGTTAATGCTTTTACTTGCTGATCCGACGCTTGCGTCATTAGCTGCTTCTGCTTCTCTATCTCTTTTTGCAGCTCAACAACATCCGTATTGGCTTTTTTCAGCTGAGTTTGCGCTGTTGCAAACTCCTGCTCTTGTTTCGCTAATTTTTCTTGTAGCTGCTGCTGGGCTTTCTGACCTGCTTCATATTGCTTCGCTAATGTCGCTTGCTCCGTTTTCTGTGCTTGTAACTGTGCTTGAGCTGTCTTCAACTCAGCTTCTAACGCTTTTTTCTGCTCTACTAACTGTTGCGCTGTGGCCTGTTGCTTCGCCAACGCTTCGCGTGTCGCTTGGCTATCTGACTCCGCTTTTTGCAACACCGCTTCTTGTTTCTTCAATAACGCAATTTGTTGGTTAAGATCAGCCGTCAATGCTTTTACTTGCTGATCGGACGCTTGCGTCATTAGCTGCTTCTGCTTCTCAATCTCTTTTTGCAACTCAACAACATCCGTATTGGCTTTTTTCAGCTGAGTTTGTGCTGTTGCAAACTCTTGCTCTTGTTTCGCTAATTTTTCTTGTAGCTGCTGCTGAATTTTCAGACTTTCTGCATACTGTTTCGTCAGCGAATCTTGCTCTGTTTTATTCGTTTTTAACAGTTGTTGTGCCGCTTTTAGCTCAGCCTCAAAAGCTTTAGAAGCTGCTTGCTGTTTCAACAGTTCAGCTTGAATATCGCTATTTTGTTTTTGAGTTAACTGAAGTTCTGACTCTTTTTGCTTCAGTAATTCCTTCTGTTTTTCAAGTGAAGCAGTCACGAGCTTAACTTGCTCGTCACTATTTTTATTTAATCGTTCCGCCTGCTCTTTTGCATCCGTTTCTAATTGAGTTAGCTGGGCGGTTAATTGTTCAACTTGCTTCTGAGCATTTTCAAATTGTAATTTTGCTTGCTCTATTTGTTTATCTTTCTCAGCAAGTTGTTTTTCTGCTAATGCTTGAGCTTGAATACTTTCGCTAAGTTTTTTCTCAAGTGCCGCAATTGATTTCTGCGCTTGTTGATTCTGTGCAGTGAGTTGTTCTAAATTATTTTCTTTATCTGCCAGTATATTTTTAACGGAGTTCAATTCATCCGTCAGTAATACAATGGTTTCTTTATCATCTGTTGCACTTAGTTTTTCACGTAACAAAGCAACTTGATTTTTATTTTCGGCAAGTTCGTTATTGATACGCTCTATTTCAAATTGTTTCTCGGCGATATCATGACTGAGTTCCGCTACACTTTTATTATGTGCAATTAATTTTTCGACTAATTGCCTATCGGTTAAAAGTTGATGATAAGCAATTAACTGACCAGCGCCTTGAGCAGCACCAAATCTAAATAGGTGAGTCGATTGTTGTTGCGCGAGCAGATCGGCAAGCTGTTCTAGGTAAGCCGTATTATCACGCAATACCCCCATTGAGTACTTAGCAGAGTAAAGCCCTAATGGATCTAGAACAATTTGGTATTTAGCAAAATCTTTCGATAAATACTGTGGATGCCATTGGTTTGAATTAAAGAAATAAGGGTAGGATGACAATAACAAAGACTGGTGTGCTGAACCAGTTTGTTGATCCACAATGCTTTCTTCTGGTAATGGGCATTCAGACAAAGCAACTTTAGGTTGTTCTGTCATCTGACCTTTAGCTTGTGTAGCTACTTTTGTCGTCGTAACTTTAGTTTGGGTCTGCTGAGTGACCGTCCCTTTAGCTTTAGGTTGGGTACGTGCAGGCGTTTTACTTTGGCCTGCATTTTTACCCGCAGCAGATTTAGATTTTTCTTTTGGCTCAGGAGCGAGCGGTAAAGATGAAAATGAGTCATATCCCTGACCTTGAATATTCAATGGCTTTTCCGGCACTTTACCTTCCTGCTCTAATTGCAGGTAAGTGTCAAAGTCATCAATGACATTATTGAAGCTATCCGATTTTGCAAATTGACTAAAAGCAGCCGAAAAAATGGCCAAAGATATACAAAGTCTTAGGTTAATTCTCATAATCCACTAATTTTTTCCAATGTTGATTCGGTAGACAGGACTGAGTTATAACGAACTTTCGCGCAAAGAACTTTTGTTTTAGCTTCTATTGCCATTTGTAACAGTTCAATCGTGTCTGGACTTGCTGTCGATGCGACTTGTTTATAAAGCTGATTAATTTCGCTCACTTCTTTAAAGGAACCGACTAAGCGATTGTAATCTGCTGGTGACAGTGTTTTCAGTGCATTAAGTTCTTTAATACAGGTGCTTAAACTCTGGAATGACTCACCTTCGCTTCCAGATTGATTTAGCATCGTAGGATTTTGCCCAGCGGGCTTATGATTAATTGCCGTGTTTAAAACAGTCTGAGAATCAGCATGGGAATAATCCATGTACTGCTGCCCCGTCGCTGAATTAGCCGTTGATGAAGCTGTGGCATCAGTTTTTTCTGAATAATTCGTGTTAGAGCCCCAAGAACAGCCAGAGAGAATTGCTGTCCCAGCCAAAAGCAAAGACGCAACAAAAATTTTATTGTTTGAAAACATATAGTTACCTTACCAGCACTTTTCTTCGCTATTATAATGACATTCAAGAAACCTAGTGTAAGCTAAAATTTATCTATTTTCTATAAGCCCTAATCTAGAAATAGAGTCATCTCATAAATTTTGGTTAATTATTTTAATCTTAGCACTAAATCGGTATCGACCCCATCATTTTTAATGCAATAAAATTACTAAGAACACTTATTTTGAGTTTTATAAATAATAACTGTAAAAAATTATCATCTAACGATCTCAAGCGAAACCTTTATCCGGTTAATAAACAATTCCACTGTAGGACGGCGGTGACTATTTGATTTTTCTGAAAAGTACAATATTTCAATATATGAAATATTTTCTAACAAAAAAACAAATTCGAATCTTTTATCTATTAACATTTTGTTAAGTACATTACACTTATTATGTTATAAACATAAAAATGATGTCTGAGTATTTCCACTTAAGCGCAACAATAAAAAATAATTAAGCCCTATTGATAAAGGAAATACATTAACAAAAATAATTTAACTTAAGTAATAATTTAATAATCGCTAACTGTACTAACGTATTATTTAACGATTTAGGATTGGATAAAACAATGCCCAGACTCAGCTGGGCATTGTTATTGATAGCACTAAGCTTTAGATGGGCGTAATGCAGGGAATAAGATCACGTCACGGATCGTATGACTGTCAGTAAATAGCATGACCATACGGTCAATACCAATCCCGAGGCCAGCCGTTGGCGGTAAACCATGCTCTAATGCGGTGACATAGTCTTCGTCATAGAACATCGCTTCGTCATCACCTTCATCTTTCTGACGAACTTGCTCAGCGAAACGCTCTGCTTGGTCTTCAGCGTCATTTAACTCAGAGAAACCGTTACCGATTTCACGTCCACCGATGAAAAACTCAAAACGGTCGGTGATAAATGGATTTTCATCATTGCGACGAGCTAATGGTGAAACTTCCGCTGGATATTCAATAATGAAAGTTGGTTGGATCAGGTGGCTTTCTGCAACCTCTTCAAAAATTTCACATTGAACACGACCTAAGCCCCAGCTATTTTCTACCTTGATGCCGATAGACTGGGCAATTGCAACCGCTTTATCCATATCATCCAAATCAGCAACGTTAGTTTCAGGACGATATTTACAAATGGCTTCCTTCATGGTCAATTTGGCAAATGGTTTACCAAAATCAAACTCTTGCTCACCGTATTTAACGACAGTGTTTCCTAAAACATTCTGCGCTAACGTGCGGAATAACTCTTCAGTCAGATCGATTAGGTCACGGTAATCAGCATACGCCATATAGAGTTCCATCATAGTGAACTCAGGGTTATGACGTGGAGACAGGCCTTCGTTACGGAAGTTGCGGTTAATTTCAAACACACGTTCGAAACCACCAACCACTAAACGTTTTAGGTACAGTTCAGGAGCGATACGCAGATACATATCGATATCCAGCGCATTGTGGTGAGTCACAAATGGACGAGCAGAAGCACCACCAGGGATAACTTGCATCATTGGTGTTTCCACTTCCATAAAGCCTTTGCCGACCATAAAGTTACGTAGCTCAGCTAAGATCTTCGAACGAACCATAAAGGTGTGGCGAGATTCATCGTTGGCAATCAGATCAAGGTAACGTTGACGATAACGTGTTTCTTGGTCTGCTAAACCGTGGAATTTGTCCGGTAATGGGCGCAGTGCTTTCGTCAGTAGACGCACTTCGTGACAATGGACAGTCAATTCACCTGTTTTGGTTTTAAATAAGCGGCCTTTAGCGCCTAAAATATCGCCTAAATCCCACTTTTTAAATTGCTCGTTATAAACGCCTTCCGCTAAGTCATCGCGAGAAACATAGATTTGAATACGACCACCCACATCTTGCAGGGTTGCAAATGATGCTTTACCCATAATACGACGAGTCATCATACGACCAGCAATGGCGACTTCAATATTTAAGTCTTCTAGCTCTTCCGCTGATTTTTCATCATATTGTGCGTGGATCTTTTCCGATGTGATATCACGACGGAAATCATTCGGGAATGGGATCCCTTTTTCACGTAAAGCAACGAGTTTTTCTTTACGTGCTTTCAATTCGTTATTCAAATCGGGTGCTTGTTCTGCACCCTGTTGTTGCTGCTGAGACATTTTTTCCTCACAGGCCAGCTTTCAAGCTAGCTTCAATGAATTTATCCAAATCACCATCCAGTACGGCTTGCGTATTACGCGTTTCCACACCAGTACGTAAATCTTTAATACGTGCATCATCAAGGACATAAGAACGAATTTGGCTACCCCAGCCAATATCCGATTTATTCTCTTCCATCGCTTGCTTATCAGCATTCTTTTTCTGCATCTCCAGTTCATAAAGCTTCGCTTTTAACTGGCGCATGGCTTGATCTTTGTTTTTATGTTGCGAACGGTCATTCTGACATTGAGTCACAATATTTGTAGGTATGTGCGTAATACGTACTGCTGACTCAGTTTTGTTTACGTGCTGCCCACCCGCACCAGAAGCGCGGTAAACATCAATGCGTAAATCTGCTGGGTTAATTTCGATATCAATATCGTCATCAACTTCAGGGTAAATAAAGGCGGAGCTAAACGACGTATGGCGGCGCCCCCCTGAATCAAATGGGCTTTTACGCACGAGACGGTGTACGCCGGATTCTGTTCTTAGCCAACCGTAAGCATAATCACCGATAACTTTAATGGTTGCCGATTTTAAACCCGCCACATCGCCATCTGATTCTTCAATAATTTCTGTTTTGAAGCCTTTCGATTCTGCCCAACGTAAGTACATACGCATTAACATACTGGCCCAATCTTGGGCTTCAGTACCGCCAGAACCGGCTTGTAAATCAATGTAGCAATCAGCGCTATCATATTCACCAGAAAACATCCGGCGAAACTCAAGCTGCTCTAGTTTTGCTTGGAGCTGAGTTAACTCTTCACCTGCTTCATTAAAGGTGTCTTCATCATCAGCTTCAATAGCAAGTTCGAGTAAGCCTTCAACGTCTTCAAGGCCTTGGGTCATTTGATCTATGGTGTCAACAATCGACTCAAGAGAAGATCGCTCTTTACCTAACGCCTGTGCTCTTTCAGGTTCGTTCCAGACATCTGGTTGCTCAAGTTCCGCATTAACTTCTTCTAAGCGTTCTTTCTTGGCATCATAGTCAAAGATACCCCCTAAGGACCGCTGTTCGCTCAGATAGGTCCTGAATCTTACTTTTTACTGGGTTAATTTCAAACGTCATTTTTCAATGTCTTATGTTTGGTCGTTATAAATAGAATAAATTCTTCACAAACCGTCAATGATAACGGAATTTCACTAAAATTTATAGCACTGCAAAAGCGAATCTTACCTCTCATCGACGTAAACTGAGAAAGTTCCCTTATTCAGGCCAAATGTGCTCAACCATCAGTTGAACACTCTTTTGACCTCGAAACTCGTTAACATCTAGTTTAAACGCAATTTTTGCGCGTTTCACACTATTATCAGGCCACCGCCGCACATCGATATTAAACATAATCGCATCCAGCATTGGCCCTCCCTTCACTGGCTCTAACATCATTTTAAGATGGCGTTCACCCACTAAGCGCTGTTGCAGCAACCGAAAATAGCCGTCAAAAACAGGCTCAGGGAATGATTGCCCCCAAGGGCCGCTTTCACGTAGTAACTCAGCAATTTCTAATGTGAACTCATCCTGTTTGAGTTCACCATCACTCCAAACAACACCTGATAGTTGATCGGGTTGAATAAGTTCCCCCATCAATGATTCAAAATGCTGCTTAAATAAGCCAAATTTACTCTCTTCTAGGCTCAAGCCAGCCGCCATGGCATGACCACCAAATTTTTGCATTAGCCCCGGTTGTAGGGTATTTAGGCGCTCTAATGCATCGCGCATATGCACCCCTGGTACTGAGCGCCCTGAGCCTTTTAATGTGCCGTCACCCGCGGGTGCAAAAGCAATCACAGGGCGGTGATATTGTTCTTTAATCCTTGACGCCAATATTCCCACAACCCCTTGGTGCCACTCAGGATGATAGATAGCTAGCCCATTGGGTAATTGGCTATCACTATACTCAATTTTATTAAATAACACGGAAGCTTCTTGTTGCATCCCCGCTTCAATTTCCCGCCGTGCTTGGTTTAATCCATCCAGCTCGTTAGCCAGTTCTCGCGCATAAGCCATATCATCGGTCAGGAGTAATTCAATACTCACAGACATATCATCTAAACGCCCTGCGGCATTCAAACGAGGCCCTAAAGCAAAACCAAAGTCGTTGGCGACCAAACGAGAGCATTCCCGCTTTGAGACCTCGATTAATGCTTTGATCCCCGCACAACAACGCCCCGCCCTGACACGATGCAGACCTTGATGCACTAAAATACGATTATTAGTATCAAGTGGAACAACATCTGCCACTGTTCCGAGCGCAACTAAATCTAAGAATTCGGCTAAATTAGGTTCGCTCATTCCCTGCTTAACAAACCAGCCTTCTTGGCGCAATTTGGCGCGTAACGCGGACATTAAGTAGAAAGTCACGCCAACGCCTGCTAATGATTTAGAAGCAAATTGGCACCCTTCTAGATTAGGGTTAATAATGGCATCGGCCTTCGGTAATACATCTCCCGGAAGATGATGATCCGTCACAATGACCTTAATATCATGCTGCCTAGCCGCTTCGACACCTTCGTGTGACGAAATACCATTATCAACGGTGATGATAAGATCCGCGCCGCGTTTGTAGGCTTCCTCAACGACAAGAGGCGTCAGCCCATAACCATTTTCAAACCGATTTGGAACAATGTAATTTAAGTTCACATATCCCATTGATTTTAATGCGCGAATAGCTAAAGCCGTACTCGTAGCGCCATCAGCATCGAAATCCCCTACGATGGTAATTACGCTATGGTTCTCCAATGCACTATAAAGTAGCGTTAATGCGTTATCTATCCCTGATAACGTGCGGTAATCTAATAAGTTAGCGGCTTTACGCTCTAGCTGTGAAATATCCGTCACGCCTCGATGGGCATAAACTCGCTGAAGGATTTCAGGAAAACCATCCAGTGTTTTAATATCCTCAGCGAGTGTACGCTGGCGTAAAAAAGTTTCTACATTCACAATGGTTAACTATTTTGTTCGAGTATCTTTAACAGTTTATCGGGGGATAAATAACCCGACAATAATTGCCCATCAGGTAACACGATCGCTGGCGTTCCTGTCATTTTAAATTGGCTACCTAACTTAACGTGTTTACTGAGATCAATTTTACATTCATCAATCATGGCAACTTCGTCACCTTTAAATGCTTTAGTTAATGCACTTTGAGGGAGCGCATTACACCATATAGATGCCATTTGTTTTGCAGACTCATGCTCCAAGCCTTGGCGTGGGTAAGCGAGGTAACGTACTGTGATACCTTTGCTATTTAATTCACCAACCGATTCATGGAATTTTTTGCAGTAGCTACAGGTAATATCGGTAAATACTGTAACCACATACTTCTCTTTCGGCGCTTTAAAGACGATCATTTCATCTTTTAGCGCTTCAACCTTTTTCATGAGTGGTTGATTAGAAATGTTGACTGGCATTTTGCCGCTTAAATCATAAATAGGGCCTTGTAATAAATATTTCCCATCATCAGTTACATAAATAATACCATCTGAAGTATCAATAGTATTAAGCCCTACAATAGGCGATGGTTTGATTGATTCTACAGAGATATTATATCTGGCAAGCTTCTCTTCAATCACTTTATCATCTGTTGCCGCAGACACTGAGGCGGAAAATGTTGCAATGCAAGCCGCCCATAAGAGTAGTTTATGTTTCATAATTATCCTTTAACGCACATCACCCCCTTGGATGATGCTGCTCATGTAACATGCGCAAACGCTCGGTTGCGACATGTGTATAAATCTGTGTCGTAGAGAGATCACTATGCCCTAATAGCATTTGCACAACTCGTAAGTCGGCGCCGTGATTCAGTAAATGTGTCGCAAATGCATGGCGTAGAACGTGTGGTGATAACGCTTCAGAATCGATATTCGCAATCACCGCATAATGTTTAATACGATGCCAAAATGTTTGGCGCGTCATTTTTGTGCCACGTTTGCTAGGAAATAAAACATCACTGGCTTTACCATTGAGTAAGTCAGGCCTACCTTCTTCAAGGTATTTTTCTACCCAATAAATAGCCTCTTCTCCCAGAGGAATCAATCTTTCTTTATTCCCTTTCCCCACAACACGTATGACACCTTGCCGTAGGCTAATATCAGAGAAAGTTAACCCCACCAGCTCTGAGACTCGTAACCCACAAGCATACAGGACTTCCAACATTGCTTTATCGCGAAGCTCAAGAGGATCCTCGGTTGCAGGGGCATTCAGTAGGTCTTCAACCTGCTGTTCACTCAAATCTTTTGGTAGCCGTTGTGGTATTTTAGGTGCGGCAATCACCGCTGAAGGATCATCAAGCCGTATTTTTTCACGATAAAAATATTGGAATAAACGCCGCATAGCGCTTAATAGACGCGCAGAGCTAGCCGCTTTGTATCCCCCTTCAATCCGTTCTGCCAAAAACGATTGTAAATCGATTGATTGAACACTTTCCAAATCCAATTGATTCGCTTCCAGCCACTTATCTAATAATTGCAAATCTAAACGATAAGATGCCAATGTATTTTCAGCGAGATCTTGCTCTAACCAAATGGTATCAAGAAATTGCTCAATTAATGGATTAAGCTGTTTGGTTTCCACGCTGCTTATATCCCTCTTCATAACCGCCACGTAAGCTATTATACCTATCCTATCTCAAGTTACAGCGCTATTGGTGATGTTCGGTTCGTCTTCTCATCCCCCTAAAATATTGAGAGTGTGTGCCCGATACCGTTCATTCTGTTACAATACCTCTCTACTGCAATGAAAACTAGTTACATTAACATGAAAATAGGTCTCTTTTACGGTTCTAGTACTTGTTATACCGAAATTGTCGCGGAAAAAATACGCGATATCCTCGGTGAAGATTTGGTTACATTACATAATGTCAACGATACACCGCCTGAACTGATGGAGCAGTATGACGTTCTCATTTTGGGTATCCCTACGTGGGATTTTGGTGAAATACAAGAAGACTGGCTGGCAATTTGGGATGCGCTTCCCAATCTTAAGCTTAACAACAAAATTGTTGCTATGTATGGGATGGGCGATCAGATTGATTATAGTGAATGGTTTCTTGATGCACTAGGCATGCTATATCATCAACTAAAGCCAACAGGGGTGCAATTTGTAGGCTTTTGGCCACTCGATGGTTACCAATTCGAAAGCCCGAAAGCACTGACAGAAGATGGTACACAGTTCGTTGGTTTGGCTTTAGATGATGTGAATCAATTTGAAGAGACCGATGAGCGTATCGCACAGTGGTGTATGCAAATCTTAACCGAGATTGAAGAATTACTGTAAGTTGACTATGCTGACTTTCCCCATTACTGCAATAACCCCTAATGATTAAATATCAGGATATTGCAGTAATAGTTGGTTTAAATTACGCCAGCTCTCTTCTGATAAGGCATCTTTTGCAACCCATAAACGGATCTTCTGTGGCTTACCTTGTAAGGCACTGAGTGTCAATAATACCCCCACACGGCTACACCAAGGTTGCTTAACGATACTCCACTCATTCTTTTTCCATTGGACTTTATTGCCATTAACCAGCACCGCAGTCCCTTTGATTTTACTGATGCTTTTTTGGCTTTTTGCCCAGCTAGCAATCACAATCACTAACAGCGGCAACCACACCATTGAATTCCCTGGCGCCCATGGTGCGACCAATAGAATAAAGCCGACTACCCCATGAGCACAGGTTGAAAAAAGCTGAGTTTTCCATGAAATGGAGAGATTAGATTTCCACAGGACCACGATTTTTATTTCTTTCCTGAATCAATTTAACCATACCAAACAACTCATCGTCGTCTGGGCGCCCATGATTCATTAACCAGTTAAACAGATCAGGGTCTGCACACTCAAGTAAACGAACAAAAGTACGCTTGTCCTTGTCAGAGAGTCCTTCATATTCATATTCAAAGAATGGCATGATGGAAATATCCAACTCACGCATACCACGACGGCAAGCCCAATGAATTCTTGCTTTATTCTCTATATCCATTCCACTACGACCTTATTTGTTGCAGTTAACTGATAAGATTAATTATTTTCAATACTCTAACAGATAATTGATTGGGAAAACATGACCTATCGTACAATGTCGATAATTTTCATCACTCTATCGCGCTTTTATCCAAGAATGCCGATTAAAAATATTGAATAATTGATAGCGCATCATAATAACTACTTGCAATGTAATCCAGCTCTTTTACCATTAACCCCCTTCTGATACGAAAGAAAAACAGGTGAAATCATGACTACTGAAGTTGCTCACTCAAAACAATTCCCTCTCGATTCTCAGTCTTTACCACTTATATTGATTTCACTGGAAAACTGGGGATTAATTCATTTGCATGGCCTTGATGCTGAAAAGTACCTTCAAGGGCAAGTTACGGCTGATGTTAGCGCAATGACACCAGCACAACACACCTTAACCGCTCACTGTGATCCTAAAGGGAAAATGTGGAGTGACTTGCGTCTATTCCACCACCTTGATGGTTTCTCTTATATTGAAAGAGCCAGCGTACTTGATAGCCAATTAGCCGAGCTAAAAAAATACGCGGTGTTCTCGAAAGTCACCTTTGAACATAAGCAAGAGCTAAAATTACTCGGTGTCGCGGGGAAAGGCGCTCGCGAAGCATTAGCCACTATATTCACTACGCTACCTGATGCAGAAAACCAAGTCACCGTTGATGGCGTCTCAACAATTTTACATTACGCATTGCCTAACGAACGTTTTCTTATCGTCACAGATCAAGCAACCGCACAAAAAATTACCGACTCGCTTAATGCGGAAGTGGTTAATGATGAGCAATGGTTATCACTAGAAATAGAAGCGGGATACGCCGTCATCGAACAAGCCAGCAGCGCGCAACATTTGCCTCAAGCCACCAACCTGCAAGCCTTACCTTATGGTATTAGCTTTAAAAAAGGTTGCTATACCGGACAAGAAATGGTCGCACGGGCAAAATTCCGTGGCGCCAATAAGCGGGCGATGTATTGGCTGAAAGGCACAGCAACATCCGTTCCGGCAGTCGGTGAAGGTGTAGAATGGCAATTAGGTGATAAATGGCGCCGTACCGGTACTGTTCTTGCTGCGGTGAAATTAGCAAATGGTGAAGTGAATATTCAAATCATTATGAATAATGATATGGAAGCGGATAGTGTATTTCGTGTTACAGGGGATGAGCAAAGCCACCTAACTATTCAGCCACTCCCTTACTCGTTGGAAGAAGAAAAATAATTGAGGTTTTTATGTCATCTGCAAAAGGTAATAAGTCCGTTGACGTTTTAGATTTTGGCGGCTTTACCGAAGTTATCCAATTTTTAATGGAGTTGGATAAACTAAAAAGTGTTTATCGCAAAAATAAATTACTCAACAATGAGAGGCAGGAAAATACAGCGGAGCATAGTTGGCAATTTGCTATGGCTGCAATGAGTTTCGCGCCTTATGTCAAAGGAGTGAATGTTGATCACGCCATTAAGTTGGCCTTAGTACATGATATCGTCGAAATCGATGCAGGTGATGTTTTGGTTTACGATGTTGCGGCACGTGATGCTATTCGCGAAGAAGAGGTCAAAGCTGCTGTTCGTATTTTTGGCTTACTCCCTTCCCCACAAAATGAGCAATTTTTGGCTTTATGGAAAGAGTATGATGCGGCAGAAACATTGGATGCGAAATTTGCCAATGTTATCGATAGAACCATTCCTATGCTCTTAAATTTACATAATCAAGGGCAAAGTTGGGTCGAGAATAATATTCGCCTAGAGCAAGTGATCGCTCGAAATGAGTTTATAGAAGAAGTGTTTCCTGAATTTTGGGAGCAACTCTTACCACAATTGAAACTCGCCCAGCAAAAAGGTTGGTTGTTGTAATTTATTCACCAATAGAGTTTGCTCTTGGTGTGAATCAGTGAATCAAATACCCGGTAATAATATCGGGTATTTAACTCAATCGTGTTATCACGCGGAAAATACCAACGGCTATCGATTGATGAAAAAGATGCGTTTTATCCTTTCCCCACTATAACTAAAAACCCCCAATAATTGATAATACAACTATTGAGGGCTACCTATTATTTACAACACGCTAATCACATATACTCTTCAATCGGCACACAGGAACAATGTAAATGGCGATCACCATAAACATCATCCAAGCGCTTCACGGCAGGCCAATATTTGTTTGCTTTTGTGGCCGCTGTTGGGAATACAGCTAACTCGCGGCTATAGGCATGCTCCCACTGCGCCACTAGCTCTGTTTGAACATGTGGAGCATTAACCAGTGGGTTATCTTCCAGTGTCCATTCCCCATTAGCCACTTTGTCAATTTCATTGCGGATGGCTAACATCGCATCAACAAACCGATCAATTTCCACCAGACTTTCTGATTCTGTTGGTTCAATCATCAATGTACCCGCAACAGGGAATGACATGGTTGGTGCATGGAAACCATAATCGATGAGGCGTTTTGCGATATCTAATTCGCTGATCCCTGTATCTTTCTTAATTGGGCGCAAGTCAACAATACATTCGTGAGCAACGTAGCCATCACGACCTGTATACAGAATGTCATAGCGGCCTTGTAGACGTTTAGCAATGTAGTTCGCGTTTAAAATCGCTACCTGACTTGCTTTTCTCAGACCATAAGATCCCATCATACGAATGTACATCCAACTGATTGGCAGAATGGACGCACTACCAAAAGGTGCTGCCGAAACTGCGCCTTGCTCAGTGATCATCTCTTGTTCAACAACTGAATGCCCCGGAACAAATGGCGCTAAATGTTTTTTCACGCCAATTGGCCCCATACCTGGGCCGCCACCACCGTGTGGGATACAGAAGGTTTTGTGTAAATTGAGGTGAGAAACATCGGCACCAATATAACCTGGCGTTGTTAGGCCTACTTGTGCGTTCATATTGGCACCATCGAGGTACACTTGCCCACCAAACTGATGAATGATCTCACAAACCTCTTTGATGCTCTCTTCATACACGCCATGAGTTGACGGGTAAGTCACCATCACACACGAAAGATTATCGCTATGTTTTTCTGCCTGCTGACGTAAATCCACCAGATCGATATTCCCTTCATCATCACAGCGTACCACCACCACTTCCATACCAGCCATATGTGCTGATGCAGGGTTGGTGCCGTGTGCCGATGCAGGGATAAGGCAAATATTACGGTGTCCTTCATGGCGGCTTTCATGGTAGCGGCGAATTGCCAATAACCCTGCATATTCACCTTGGGCACCTGAGTTAGGCTGCATACAGACTGCATCATACCCTGTTAACTGAACTAACCAATGTGATAGCTGCTCAATCATTTGATGATAGCCCTGAGCTTGCTCCGGTGGGCAGAATGGATGCATTTCGCCAAATTCAGGCCATGTGATCGGCAACATTTCAGCCGCAGCATTTAGCTTCATCGTACAAGAGCCTAGCGGGATCATCGCTTGGTTCAATGCGAGATCTTTACGCTCTAGGCTGTGCATATAGCGCATCATTTCCGTTTCACTATGATAACGGTTGAAATTCGGATGCGACAAAATGGCATCATCACGTTGCATTGAAGGGCAAATAGCACTCTCTTGGGCCGAAACTTGTTTATCAAGTTGTTCGAAATCCAATTTTTGCTCATTTCCTGTGATGATAGTGAATAGCTCATTCAAGTCTTGGCGTGTTGTTGTTTCACTGAATGTGATACCAACTGCACCATGAATATCAGTACGTAAGTTGACCTTCGCACTTTCCGCCCGCGCCAGAACGGCAGCTTTATCTGCTACCTCAATTGAGAGTGTGTCAAACCAGCTCTTATGACGTAGTGTGATACCCGCATCTTGTAGCGCCTTAGCGAAAATAGATGTCAAGCGATGAATACGCTCAGCAATCAATTTTAACCCTTTTGGGCCATGGTAAACGGCATACATTGCGGCAATATTTGCTAGCAACACCTGTGACGTACAGATATTTGAGTTTGCTTTTTCACGGCGAATATGTTGTTCTCGAGTTTGCATCGCCATACGCAGTGCAGTATGACCGGACGCATCGCGAGATACACCAATAATACGGCCAGGCATTGCGCGCTTGTATTCATCTCGGCAAGCAAAAAATGCAGCATGTGGACCACCATACCCCATAGGCACACCAAAGCGCTGTGCTGAGCCAAAGACAATATCAGCGCCTTGCTTACCCGGTGCGGTTAACATCACCAGAGCCATCATTTCAGCGGCCACACAACTTATAATTTTACGCTCTTTGAGTTGCGCATACAGTTCACTGTAGTCATGGACTTCACCAGTCGAGCCTACTTGCTGCAATAACGTCCCAAACACACCTTCGTGTTCAAGGACTTTCTCAGCTTTATCGACTATCACTTCAAAGCCAAATGTGCCTGCACGGGTGCGAACAACATCTAATGTTTGTGGATGAATATCGTCAGCAACAAAAAAACGTTCAGCATTTTTTAATTTACTAATACGTTTCGCCATCGCCATGGCTTCCGCCGCTGCTGTCGCTTCATCTAAAAGGGAAGCGGAAGCTAATTCAAGCCCTGTTAAATCAATCGTTAATTGCTGAAAGTTTAATAACGATTCCAAGCGTCCTTGAGACACTTCTGGCTGATAAGGCGTATAAGCCGTATACCAACCTGGGTTTTCGAGTAAGTTACGTAAAATAACGGGCGGTAAAATAGCCGGGGCGTACCCCATCCCAATATAACTCTTGTAGCGCTTATTTAAACTCGCTATTGCTTTCAATTCTGCTAACGCTTCTTGTTCTGTCGCCCCACCACCGACTCTTGGTGGCTCTGCCAATAAAATGGCTTTAGGGACAATATTGTCTGTCAGTGCATCAAGAGAGGTGGCACCCACAGTGTCCAACATCGTTTTTACTTGTTGTTCTGATGGACCAATATGGCGTTGAATAAATTCCGAACGGTTTTCTAATTGACTCAGAGGCATCGTCATAGCTGTGTTCCCATTCCTATATCTAATCTGCTGCTAAAGGGTAGGCTTCAAAGCAAAACGCCCCGTAATGACAGCATTACGGGGCGTTTTACGGTATTATTCGTCTTCTTCGAGCAATGCTGAGTAAGCGTCAGCATCTAACAAATCAGCCAGTTCTGATTCGTCGGTAATTTTAATACGGAAAATCCAACCTTCTTGATAAGGTTGCTCATTGACCAGTTCAGGCGCATCAACTAGCGCTTCGTTAACTTCAATGATTTCACCACTTAGTGGAACATAAATATCGGATGCAGCTTTAACAGATTCGACAACCGCACATTCACTTCCAATATCAACAGAGCTGCCCACTTCGGGGAGATCGACAAACACCATATCACCTAATAACTCTTGGGCATGCTCGGTAATACCTACGGTGTAAACGCCATCACCTTCATGACGGACCCACTCATGCTCACGGGTATATTTCAGCTCTGCAGGAACATTACTCATCATCAACCTCACTCTTATTTACGAATTTTTTCATTATGGGGGGATTAGCCACTCTTAAACGAGGGCTTTTCCTTCCCGCACAAACCCAGGTTTTACCACCTCAACAGGCATTTCTCGGTTACGTATTTCAACAATGGCTTTATCTTGTATTTCTTTTGGCACACGTGCCAAGGCAATACTGAAACCGAGTGTTGGCGAGAAAGAGCCGCTGGTAATAACCCCTTCTTGTAATTTACCTAAATCGTCGGTGAAACGTACCGTTTGGCCTGCTCGTAATATGCCTTTTTCACGCATAACAATACCGACTAATTTTTCGGTGCCTTGCTCTTTTAATTTCTCTAATGCTTCACGACCGATGAATTGGCGGTCTTCAGGCTTCCAAGCGATCGTCCATCCCATATTGGCAGCCAGTGGTGAGATAGTCTCATCCATGTCTTGCCCATATAAATTCATGCCAGCCTCAAGGCGCAAAGTATCACGCGCACCTAACCCTGCGGGATGAACACCGGCTTTCAGCAATTGATGCCAAAACTCGACCACTTGCGCTTTCGGCAATGCTATTTCATAGCCTTTTTCGCCAGTATAGCCCGTAGTTGCAATAAAGAGTTCATCGGCTTGCACCCCATAGAATGGCTTCATATCTGCCAACAGGGCACATTGTGATGGCGTCAATAGCGAATGGACTTTTTGTTGCGCTGTAGGGCCTTGAACCGCTAATAGGGCAAGATCATCACGCACTTCAATAGAGACAGGATACGATTTCATATGCTGTTCAATCCATGCGATATCCTTATCACGGGTCGCGGAGTTGACAACCAAGCGGTAGAAATCATCATTAAGGTAATAAACAATTAAATCGTCAATGACTCCGCCAGAAGCATTTAACATCCCCGTATAAAGTGCCTTCCCTTTGTCGGTCAGCTTGGCAATATCATTTGCGAGAAGATAGCGAAGGAAATCGCGGCAACCTTCACCATGTAGATCAACAATAGTCATGTGGGAGACATCAAACATCCCAGCATCGGTTCTCACTAAATTATGTTCATTGATTTGTGACCCGTAGTGCAATGGCATCATCCAACCATGAAAATCCACCATTTTCGCACCGCAGGCTATATGTTCATCATATAGCGGGGTTTGCTTTGCCATGAATACCCTCTTTACATTTGAATATGATAGGGTGAGCGCCACTGTTGCTGTGCAGGAAAATGATTTATCACGCCACAGCCAATAACGCTACGCAAACGATAACATCTTATTAAAAACTACCACTGTTTTTAGTAAGAAACCATTAAAAAAAATAGGGCTACCAACACTCTGTATTACTGATTACAAGCGACATAATCCAGCTAATTTTGTTAAAAAATTGAGAATGATCACTCAATCCCACTATATTTAACCTAAAAGCGTAGAGTTAATCATCGTATCTCTAGAGATGTTAGTGAAAAACCAATGTTAGCATCTCACAGCAAAATTAGTAAAACTAATGCGAAATTTGGCTATAATTAGAATTTCTCAATCATGAATACAAAAAATAACGATGGCAATTACGTCAATAATCGCCTTGCCATCATTGAAAAAAATGAGTGTTCCATGAACACAAAAAGAGAGGGATTGGCAGCGTTTACCACTGCCAATTGATAGGTAATATTATTTAGAGGGGGCTAGCTGAACTTTTTCTAGCCATTCAGGCATATCAAACAGGCCCATAGCATGATTAAGTAGTTGAGGTTTCACGCCGGGTAAGCTATCTGCCAGCACCAATCCTATATCACGGAATAATTTCTTAGCCGGATTGTTGCCATCAAATAATTCACGGAACCCTTGCATACCAGCAAGCATCAAAGCCGCACTGTGTTTACGATGGCGCTCGAAAGTACGCAAGTAGAAATATTGCCCGAAATCTTTACCTTCACGATGTAGACGTTTGATTTCCCCTAACAGCATGGCAACATCCATAAAGCCTAAGTTAACTCCCTGCCCTGCCAATGGGTGAATAGTGTGAGCGGCATCGCCAAGAAGTGCTAAACGTTGCGCCGCAAACTGTCGTGCGTAACGCCCCGTTAAAGGGATAGTCAGTCGTTCACTCTCCAGTTGACATAGCCCTAAACGCGTATCAAATGCGACCGCTAACTCTTTTTCAAAATCTGCTTTATCCATTTGCTGACGTCTTGCTGCTTCTGTGGCAGGTTGAGACCAAACAATTGAACATAGATGAGGGTCACTCAACGGCAGAAATGCCAATATCCCTTTACCATCAAAGGATTGGCGTGCTACCGCCTCATGGGGCTGCTCTGTGCGGATCGTCGCAACTAAGGCCGTGTGCTCATAATCCCAAAATGTCAGGGGGATATCGGCATGACCACGTAACCAAGAATTGGCACCATCCGCCCCGACAATAAGCCTTGCGGTTAACATCGAATCATCAGTGAGGGTAATAAAAACATCATTTTCCCCCCAAACGACTTTTTGAATAGTCGCCGGTGCCAGTATAGTCACCTCTCGCAAGGTGGATGCTTTTTGCCATAACGCATCACGAATCACGTTATTTTCAACAATATGCCCTAAATGGGAGAGGTTCTGCTCTTTTGCAGAAAACTGGATACGACCAAAGCTGTCATTATCCCAAACTTCCATGCCGTTGTAGGCTGAAGCCCTCATTGATTTTATTGTTGACCAAACATCTAAATAGCTTAGTAATTTTTCGCTCGCTGCATTAATCGCAGACACTCGCAGTGCATAAGGGTCACTGTCCGAAAAAGGCTTTTTCGCTGGATGACTTTCAATTACGGCAACACGTAGCCCTGTGCCTTCTAAACCACAGGCAAGTGCTAGGCCAACCATACCACCACCGGCGATAACCACATCAAACGATTGCATATTTTTATTCCTCTTAGTTCTGTGGTTATTGTTCCGCCACCCAGCCAAGTGTTTGACGAGCTAATACATCACGTACTGACGGTAACATTTCCATTGCCATTAAACCTAAATTACGTCCAACCACTAACGGCAAACAGCGATTTGCAAAAATACGAACCAAACCATCTGTCATGGTGACCGTTCGTTCTCTATCAATAGCACGCGCTTGCTGATACGTATTTAACAGTGCATAAGCGCCAATATCCTGACCTTGTTGATGTGCGGCAACCACCAATTCCGCTAACTGCATGACATCACGGATCCCAAGATTAAAACCTTGCCCTGCAATAGGGTGTAGCGTTTGCGCTGCATTTCCCACTAACACAGTTCGATGGCTAATTGGATTTAACGCTTTTCGAAGGGATAACGGATAACAAAACCGTGTTCCCACTTGAGTGATTTTACCAAGCCGCCAGCCAAAAGCTTGCTGAAGTTGCTGAATGAATGTTTCATCATCCCACATTTTAATCGTTTCGGCTTGCTCTTGATGATGGCACCAAACTAATGAGCTGCGCCCTTGCGACATCGGCAACAAGGCTAAAGGGCCAAACTCAGTAAAACGCTCGAATGCTTGCCCGTGTGGGTTTATCGCCGTTTTTACATTGGCAATTATTGCAACTTGCCCATAATCGTCCTGCTGCCACTGCATATGGCAGGCATGGCCCACGGCAGAATGGCTACCATCTGCGGCCACCAATAAGGAGCCTGAAAGAGTTTCGCCGTTATCTAGCGTGACTGACACACATTCACTGTGCCGCTGGATATTTTCAACTTTCGCAGGGCAATACAGAGTAACGCCGGGAGCTTTACGCAATAAGGCAAATAAGCGCTCCCCTGCATCATGGAGTTCAATCACATTACCAAGCTCAGGGATGTGATAATCCTGCGCGTTGATATTGACAAACCCGGCATGCCCTCTATCGGAAACATGAACATGAGTTATTGGTGTGACACAATCCGCCAGTGCTTCCCAAATACCAATTTTAGACAATCGCTGACATGTTCCATGGGCAAGCGCTATCGCTCGAGCATCAAACCCTGGATGTGTGCCTTCCGGTAAGGAAGCTTCTATCAGTGATACTGACAATTTTCCTTGGCTTAATGATGAAATAGCCAGAGCCAATGTTGCCCCTGCCATTCCACCACCAACAATAATCACGTTCATGTTGTATTAATTACCTTTTACTACTTATTTTAAGCATTTTTAGCTTCAGCCATTAATGCCTCGATTTCATCAGGGTCCTTCACCACTAAATCGGTCAAGTTTTCATTACCATTTTCGGTAATCACAATGTCATCTTCTATGCGGATACCGATCCCGCGATACTCTGGTGGCACATCTGCATCAGGCGCAATATACAGCCCCGGCTCTACGGTCAGAACCATGCCCGGCTCTAAGATCCTATCACGCTCAACCCCATAGCATCCGACATCATGAACATCTAACCCCAGCCAATGGCTTAAACCATGCATAAAGAATGGGAAATGTGCTTTGTTTTCGATCAATTGATCGACATCGCCATGCAAAATACCCAGTTCCACAAGTCCTTCAACTTTGATTCGAATGATTTTTTGCGTCACTTCATGAATGCTGGTGCCCGGACGATATAATTCTAAAGCCGTATTCAATGCTTTCAGTACGATATCGTAAATAGCGCGTTGCGGCTGCGTAAATTTACCATTGACGGGGAAAGTACGTGTAATATCACCAGCATAGCCATCAAATTCAGCCCCCGCATCAATTAACACCAACTCTCCATCTTTCATTTCACTTTCATTTTCAGTGTAATGCAGAATGCAGGCATTTTCGCCGCTGCCAACGATCGAGTTATACGAGGGGTAGCGTGCCCCATGGCGAGTGAATTCGTGCTCCAACTCCCCACAAAGCTGATATTCATACATGCCTGGTTTACAGGTCTTCATTGCTCTGATATGCGCTAATGCAGAGATCTCACCTGCTTTGCGCATCACCGCAATTTCAGCTTCCGATTTAAATAAACGCATCTCATGCACTAAAGGACGCCAATCAATCATAGTATTTGGTGCGCGCAAATTGCGGCGACTACCTTTACGAAGAATATCTAGCGCACCGAAAACTAGTTTGTCTGCATATTCGAATTCGCCTTGCGCGTGATAAATCACATCAAGTCCATTAAGGAGTTGATAGAGTTGTTCTTCAATTTCATCAAATGGTAATGCTTTACTAACGCCCAGTTTTTCAGGCGCTGCTTCTTGCCCTAATCGACGACCAAACCAGATTTCAGCCGTTAAATCACGAACACGGTTAAAAAGCACCGTATGGCTATGTTTTTCATCACTTTTGATTAGCAGTAAAACGGCTTCAGGCTCACTAAACCCTGTCAGGTAAAGAAAGTCGCTGTGCTGACGATACGGGTATTCGCAATCTGCATTGCGTTGAGCCACAGGCGCTGAAAAAATAATAGCGGCGCTTGCTGGCTTCATCTGAGCCAATAATGCGTTACGACGAGAAATAAATTCCTGTTTATTCATACCGTTTCTGCCTTATTATCTAGATTGTTGAGTAGAGGGTTACGCTTATTTATTAAGCGAATATACTTACCACACTTCAAATTACCTTGTTATTTGCACAGGCTCAATCACCCAAGTAACATCAATTCTTTACTCTTTCGAGGGGATATCTTTGCTTGCCGCCTAGATGCAACTCGAATTAGGTAGAGTACAACGGCAAGCAGTTAATCTGTACCTGTTTCACTTTACAAATGGCTATTTAGCTCAAATAAGCAAAGATGGTGCACAGGCACAAACTGTTTTAATGAAGAATGGGTTTATTATTGCCAGTTGTCGACTGCTCTTTTTTCCCTTCGGTGAAAGTAATATAACAAAGCTGAACAGCGACTCTGACATATTCGACGACTTCTTCTAACGCCTGCTCAAGCTCTTCTTGGTCTTCATCTTCATCATAACCAAGCATGCCAATATTACGTAAGTCGTTAATCACTTCACTGACTTCTTTTTTATCTGCAAGTTTAGGTTGAGCCACGCCAATACCTAATAAGAAATGGTTTACCCATCCTGCCAGTGCATCTGCGTGATCAAAGACGGACGCATTTTCATCGGGAAATAGCATTGAGAACGCAAATTCACTGTCGTCCAACACTTGGAAAGTCGTGTCATATAATTCACGTAGTGGTTGAGCAATAGCTTGAGGGAACGCTAAACCATCATTAGCCAGATCGTGGACTAATGTCTGCCAGCCACTATCGCGACTTCCTCCACAAATCAGTCCTGTAATTAAACCGTGAATTTCTGCGGCAGTCAGTGCGATAGAATGCTGTTGGAGAAGGTTGTCCAACGTTTCATAATTTGGTAAAGATTTTTGTATAGACATCTGAATTCGTCATGTTAGCTAATGATTCATGATATGCTACCATCAAGGATGGTCGCTATACCAGTAAGCTTTTGATCTGTATTTTTAATAAAGCAGCTAAAATTAGTGAATAAACCATCTATTATTTTACGCCGAACATTGTATTTGCGGCGAGTCCTATTCGTATGGAGGTATCATGTCCGCACAACCTGTTGACATTCAAATATTCGGGCGCTCAATGAGAGTCAACTGCCCTGTCGAACAAAAAGAAGCCCTACTGGCATCCGCCCAAGAACTTGAGCAACGCCTTCAAGATCTCAAAGATAGAAGTGGTGTTACTAATACAGAACAGCTTATTTTTATCGTTGCATTGAACGTGTGTCACGAATTAACACAAGAAAAGACAAAAACACGCGATTATGCATATAATATGGAAGAGAAGATAAAAATGCTGCAACAAACAATCGAGCAAGCATTACACGATCAGGTAAAAATCACTGAGAGGCAGGTTATGCCTATCGGCTAAATTTGCTTAATAATCATACACTAGTATAAAAAAATAAACGAAAATAGGGTTGCTTTTTAAATCCAATTTCATACAATGAAGTACATAGAGTGACGTTACGCACTCAAACCAAATTTCTCTGAGATGCTCGTGAGTGGGTCAGTCCCCTGAGCCGATATTTCAAAAAAACAGAATGTGGTTATTGCGCTGGTGAGCACGCCTGATTCGCTCAGGAAGCCTAAAGGTTGCTAAACTACGTTCACCTTGAACCAAGGGTTCAAGGGTTACAGCCTACAACGGCATCTTGGAGACCCTCAATTTTTCCCATAAGCTTGCTTCTAATACTATTATCTCACGCTCATTAGGCTATACTTCCAACCATTACTTACATATTTATCAAACCACTAATAATAATAGAGTTAATAATAGCCTCTAAGGTTGCGGATCTTATGGAAGATAACTTATCAGTCATGCGTCAGCAAATTCGCCAATCGGTTCGTCAGTTACGCCAGCAGCTGAGTCCAGAGCAACAACAACTGGCTGCAAAAAAAATCGTACAACATACCTTATCTCACCCTAAGATTGCTCAAGCACAACACATTGCGTTGTTTCTTTCTTTTGATGGCGAGATCCACACTCAACCATTAATTGATGCACTATGGCAGCAAGGGAAAAAAGTTTACCTGCCCGTATTACATCCCTTTAGCCCTCATCATCTGCTGTTTTTAAACTATGCGCCGACAACTCAGTTAGTTAAAAATCGATTTAACATCGATGAACCCCCATTAGACGTAACCGAAGTGCGACCCATAAATCAGTTAGATGTCATGATGATCCCACTGGTTGCCTTTGATGAACAGGGTCAACGTTTGGGTATGGGAGGCGGTTTTTATGATAGGACTTTAGCTAATTGGCAGCAGAAAGGATTTTACCCAATAGGGCTTGCCCATGATTGCCAACGGGTCACTGCTCTCCCCGTGGCACATTGGGATATTCCTCTTCCTGAAATTATTACCCCACAAAAAATATGGCACTGGTAACCCAGTGCCATAATATCCATTCGATACGCTTGGTTAAATGATTAATACAGTAGTCGAGCGCGGATAGTGCCCGGCAATTGTTTCAATTTAACCAGAATATCATCAGCGTGATCGGGCTGTTGCGTGATAATATCAATTACAACGTAACCAACATTTCCAGCAGTACGTAAATACTGGCCAACAACGTTGATATTGTTTTCAGTAAACACTTGGTTAATGCTATTCATCATTCCAGGGCGGTTTTCATGAATATGCAATAGACGGTTAGTATCTTCAGTATGTACTGGCAGAGAAACTTCAGGGAAATTAACCGCGGAAAGCGTCGAACCATTATCTGAATATTTCGCTAATTTACTTGCAACCTCTAACCCGATATTTTCTTGTGCTTCTTCTGTTGAGCCACCAATATGAGGCGTCAAAATCACGTTGTCGAACTTGATTAGCTCACTAATGAATGGGTCATTAGGGTCATTGTTCGCCGCAGGCTCTGTCGGAAATACGTCAACTGCCGCACCTGACAGATGTTTGCTTTCCAGTGCATCAGCCAAAGCAGGGATATCAACAACTGTACCGCGTGACGCATTGATGAAAATGGCCCCCGGTTTCATCAGTTCAAACTGCTCTTTTGCAAACATATTTTTGGTGCTTGCTGTTTCTGGCACATGCAAGCTCACAACGTCGCTCATGTTTAATAGTTCAGCCATTGAGCGAACTTGTGTCGCATTACCCAGCGGTAATTTATTTTCAATATCATAAAAATAAACATCCATACCAATCCCTTCAGCCAAAATACCTAGCTGAGTACCGATATGACCGTAACCAACAATCCCTAAGCGTTTACCGCGAGCTTCAAAGCAACCTTTCGCCTGTTTTTCCCAGATGCCGCGATGCGCTTTCATATTCGCTTCCGGAATACGACGTAACAGCAGTAACAATTGACCTAAAACCATCTCAGCAACGGAACGGGTATTTGAGAAAGGCGCATTAAAAACAGGGATACCGCGTTTCGCCGCAGCATCTAAATCCACTTGGTTTGTACCAATACAGAAACAGCCGACAGCCACTAATTTTTCTGCTGCCGCAAAGATCTCTTCAGTCAGATGAGTACGGGAGCGAATACCGACAAAACGCGCATCTTTAATTGCTTCTTTTAACTCTTCGTCCGACAACGCACTTTTGTGATATTCAATGTTGGTATAGCCTGCTGCTTTTAAATTATCAACCGCGCTTTGGTGAACTCCTTCCAATAGTAAAAATTTAATTTTGTCTTTTTCCAAAGATACCTTAACCATTTACCCTACCCTATCAGCTTAAGATTCATAACAGATGAACTTTCCGTGTACCAACATAGCAAAAAACGGCGCAGTATCAATACAATCGTTTGCCTCATTTATCTGGTTAAGTGCGAAGAAAAAGAAGTTATGTGGCAGAAAATCAGGGGCGGTAACACAAAATAAGGATTTTGCCTGTGCAATAAGCATTAGTGTGAGATATATCACCAAAATAAGGGGGAAATAAAAATTGCTATTTTTTTTATTGCTAGATGATATTAGTAAAATAGATGACTTAGACAGGCATCTATCTTCCAAACCAATAGACCAATTGTTTTTACAGCAAAAATTTACTTAACTAAATTAATCGCTTTTTCTTTTACCATTCGCACAAATTGTTGGCTCTCTTCTGTCGACGCAAAACAGCGTGCTGGAATGATAATGGCGAAAACACGGTCTATAAAAAGATACAATAAATCACCATCCGTCCGTACAAATTTAAATGACTCCCATTTAATCAATGCGTTGCCATATTTACTTACCTCATGAAGCCCAATCTCATCAAAACGATATTCCTTTTCACAAAACAGGTAGCCGCCTTCATCAGGAATTGCTCGATTAAACGTTTTCAATAATCGAACGGCAATAAACAAAAATAAAAATGAGGCGATAATAAACGCAATGGTTAACTGAAAAAGGGTGATATTTAAAAGCTGAAAGGCCACAATAAATGCGATGAAAAAAACAACCGCCATCGCAATCAACGATTTATCCCATGCACTATTCTCGGAAAAATAGTCATTTTTATAACAGTAATTATTGAAACGGACATATTCGTTGCGTTCGAGTTTGACTTTGATGTGATCTACCATGTCAATACATCCCTAGTATCATGAAATGATCATTTGAGAAAGGCTAAAGTCAGTCGTTCCTAGCTATGCTGTTATCAGCATAGCTAAGTCAATCTAACTGGCTAAGGGGGATATTCAAATAATAACCGATTTCTAACAAACAGCAGTATTAAATCGATATTCAGAACAAACTATTTAATCGTTTTTACGCCTTCAGAAGTCCCCATTAAAACAATGTCAGCGCCACGATTTGCAAACAAACCAACCGTAACAACGCCTGCAATGGCGTTAATTTTGTTTTCGAGAGCAACAGGATCCACAATGCTTAAATTATGCACATCAAGAATCACATTACCGTTATCAGTAACGACATTTTGGCGGTACTCTGGTACACCACCTAATTTAACAAGTTCACGCGCGACATAGCTGCGTGCCATTGGGATCACTTCAACAGGGAGAGGGAATTTACCCAATACATCCACTTGTTTAGACTCATCTACGATGCAAACAAATGTTTTGGCAATCGCTGCCACAATTTTTTCACGTGTTAAGGCTGCCCCGCCACCTTTGATCATGTTTTTATGGTGATCAATTTCATCTGCACCATCAACATAAACATCCAGCGAATCAACATCATTACAATCTAACACAGGAATGCCCAGTGATTTAAGTTTCGCTGTCGATGCTTCTGAACTTGAAACTGCCCCCTCTATCTGCCCCTTCATTGTTGCCAAAGCATCAATAAAATGAGAGGCGGTAGAGCCAGTGCCGACACCAACAATCGTGCCCGGTTTCACGTAATCTAATGCTGCCCAACCTACTGCTTTTTTTAATTCATCCTGAGTCATGCGATGCCTTCTACTATTTTTAAGAGTGAATGAGGTTTTTATCTGCTAATAATATTATATAACGGACACCTAACAAGTTCAGCTTTGTTCGTAATATTCTGTGATTCACACATTGTCATCAATATTGCAGGTGTTCTGAGGCAAAATATGGCATAGTGAGTCGTAGAATAACAACAAGGAGAATACCCCCAATGAAGCGCCCTGATTACCGCGCGTTGCAAGCACTGGATGCTGTCATTCGTGAAAGAGGATTTGAGCGGGCAGCTCAAAAATTATGTATTACACAATCTGCCGTCTCACAGCGGATCAAACAATTAGAGAACCTATTTGGTCAGCCGCTACTCGTTCGGACAGTACCGCCACACCCCACAGAGCAAGGGCAGAAGCTATTAGCACTTCTTCATCAAGTAGAATTACTCGAAGAACAATGGCTCGGTGATGAAAACGGGGGGTCAACGCCATTACTACTTTCACTTGCAGTCAACGCCGACAGTCTAGCAACTTGGTTATTACCTGCACTTAATCCTGTTTTAGGCAATAGCCCAATTCGTTTGAATATCCAAGTGGAAGATGAAACACGAACGCAAGAACAGTTAAGACGTGGCGAAGTGGTTGGCGCAATCAGTATTCAACCTCAAGCATTGCCGGGGTGTTTAGTCGATAAACTCGGAGCATTGGATTATATTTTTGTTGCATCACCCGATTTTGCAGCAAAATATTTCCCCGAGGGCGTCACACGTTCATCGCTTCTTAAAGCGCCAGCAGTAGCCTTTGACCACCTTGATGATATGCACCAAGCTTTTGTACAACAGAATTTTGGTCTATCGCCCGGTAGTGTGCCATGTCACATCGTTAATTCATCAGAGGCATTTGTACAATTGGCAAAACAGGGGTCAACTTGCTGTATGATCCCACATTTACAAATCGCTAATGAGCTTAGTACAGGTGAATTAATTGATTTGACGCCAGGGCTATGCCAACGTCGGATGCTATATTGGCACCGTTTTGCCCCGGAAAGCCGTACGATGAAGAAAGTCACTGACGCCCTACTCAAAACAGGGCGCCAGATGTTAAAACAAGAAGATGAAACTTAACGTTTTAATTCAAAAACCACATCAACTTGGTCGTTAAAATCAATACTCTGCTGCTCATAAGTTTCGTTGACATCGCGCTCAGGGGCAGCAGAGAGTGCCATTTTCGCTCTGTAATTCATGACTGGCGCAGGGTATGGGGTCGCATCTGGTGCACGATAATTTACACTGTACACAGGCCCTAACTGAACATTAAACCCTTTTGCCAAGGCATTCGCTTGTTCAATCGCATTTTTAATCGCTTTTTCTCGAGCCTCATCGCGATATTGTTGAGGGTTATTCACACCGAACTGAACTGAATTAATTTCATTAAGCCCTGCTTTTAATGCACCATCAAGCAAGGTATTGAGTTGATCTAATTTAGTGACTTTAACTTCAACAGAACGAATTGCTGTATAACCTACAATGGATGATTTCTGAGATTCTTTATCATACTCATATTTTGGTTGAGTACGCACATTAGCAGCATTGATATCTTTCTTTTCGATACCATTTTGTTTCAAGAACTCAAAATATTCAGCAACACGTTTATCAACGCCTGTTTTAGCCGCTGCTGCATCTTTTTCAGTCACTTCAACATTGATATTTAATGTCGCCATATCCGGTGATGCTTTAATTATTGCATTACCTGACGTTGTAATATGTGGCCCTTCAGGAAGCGGATTAGCTTGTGCAATAGCAGGAACCGCAACACCAGCCATCATGGCAGCAAGAACAAGAGACTTTAACTTCACAGGACCTCCTAATAATCAATAATAAGAAAGTTGTGGTGACATAACTTATTTATCCCACAACCTTACTTAAACATTAACACATCCTATGTGAAATTCGTTTCGGATTAATAAGAAATTATCAATACCCTAACCCTTGCTTCGCTAATTGAAAGGCAATAAACCACATCACCATTCCAACAAAGAGATTAATTACGCGTTGTGAACGTGGCTTATTTAGTATGGGGGAAAACCAAGCCGCTAATATCGCTAAAGCAAAAAACCAAGCAAAAGATGCGGTCAGTGCCCCTGCCGTAAACCACGGCCGTAATGAGCTTTCTAACTGCCCTCCCACACTGCCTAATACCACAAAAGTATCTAAATACACATGAGGGTTTAGCCACGTTACCGCAAATAGAGTCACGATCACTCGCCAACGATTGGCAACCTTATTCTCTGCTTGCACCCTAACTTCATCGCGACGAAAAGCGCTACGACATGCGCCGTAACCATACCAAGCTAGAAACGCTACCCCAGCCCATGTAATCAATTGCAACAGAATTTCAGACTGGCTTAGTAATGCACTTCCTCCAAAAACACCAGCAATAATTAATACGGTATCACTTAAGGAGCATAAAAATGCACTCATCACATGATATTGCTTTCGACTTCCCTGCTGCAAAATAAATGCATTTTGCGGGCCTAATGGAAGTATCATTGCAGCACCAAGTAAAGCACCCTGAATATAAATCGTAAACATGCATAAATTCCTAATAATTATTCATTTTATTCAATGAGATTCTAATTAGAAAAAATTATTAGGGAAAATTATTATTTCTTATAGAAGATTAGAATAACTTATTGTGACATTCGCTATCTAAACGATAGGAAAGGAAAATCAGCAAATAAAAAAACTGGGTACAGTACAATAAACTGACCCAGTTTTATCATTCAATAAATACGCTTATTCTGTCATATCTTTTTTCACTGCAACAGCAGCCTGTTGATGTAAATGGACATCCATTTGAGGGAATGGTATACCAATATCGTGCTTATCGAGTGCACGTTTGAAATTTTCCATTAAATCCCAATATACAGGCCATGTGTCACCATTTTTAGCCCAAAAACGGACTAAATAATTTAATGAAGATGGCGCCATTTCGTGTAAACGGATAGTCACACCTTTATCGTGTAAAATACGCTCATCAGCAGCAACAATGTCACCTAATACTTTTTTGACTAAATCAATATCTGAATCATACGCCACTCCAACAATAATATCAGTTCGGCGATCAGGTTCACGAGTGATATTGATAATGTTATCTGCAATAATTTTACCATTCGGAATGACGATAATGCGATCATCTGCTGTTCTAAGTGTGGTAGAGAAAATTTGAACGTTTTGAACCGTTCCTTCTACAGCCCCAATTTGGACATACTCACCAGCTCGCAGAGGTCTAAACACGACTAATAATACACCAGCGGCAAAGTTGCCTAATGAGTTTTGTAATGCTAAACCAACAGCTAAGCCCGCAGCACCCAATACAGCAATCACAGATGCTGTTTGAACACCAATTTTGCCAAGTACAGCAATAAACGTAAACGCAACAACAGTATAACGGACAATCGCGGATAAAAATTCACTCACGGTAGGGTCGATGCCGCGTGCTGTCATCACACGATGTAAGCCACGTCCAACCCACTTAGCAATCATCATACCGACAATAAGAATGACGATAGCAGAAACGATATTCACCGCATACTGAACTAACAGATCCTGATTTGCCGCAAACCAATTCGTTGCGTCATTCAACGCTCCGGTAACATCATCAGTATTCATACAGTCCTCTAATTTTTAAATGGAATTACTCGGTAAATGAAATTATCACATGCTCCCAACAATTTAGTTCTTATTCAAACTAACCATGTGATATTGCAATTAAATAATAACTACAATATCTAAAATCTGACAACATTTTAAAACAAAAATTTATTTTACTTTATTTTCTAAAACGAATTGTCTGTAATCGTTAAGCATACTCATAAAATCATCAATGCCGCAAAATGCGACACTTTCATTATCATAGTAACTCATTCCCTCTTCTAAACCCTCCGTCTCGAAAGCAAGTTGATTCGCTCGGATCATCACTTCTTCATCGTCTAATACCAATGTGTATTCATGACCGATTAATTCCCATTGCTTCTCGCTACCTTTAATCGATTCGTATCCGGCTTCTATTTCATCTAACAGACTAAAATCGCCTTTAATTTCCTCATTAAGCCAATAACCAACCGCTTCATGATCCATCGAAAATTTTGCCGATATCTCTCCAGTTATATCCTGAAAAAATTGGTATTCCATAATCCACCTCACACCAGACGTCATTCGTTATAATTATACCTCTAGTTCAGTATTATTGTTCGCTAAAACATGAGATAAAAAGAAAGCTCACTATGATATGGGGAGCATTGATGAACTTTTGTTCTGCAAAAACGACAAACGGCTAATAGCAGAACAAAGTAAGCGTCATCGCATAACACGACATAAAGAAGAAGGATAGGAGTGTCTGATGATTAACCATTTAGACCATCTGGTGTTAACCACAACCGATCAAAACGCGTGCATTGATTTCTACACCCATGTACTCAAAATGAAGTTGATAACCTTCGGTGAGCAGCGCTATGCGTTGCAATTTGGGGAGCAAAAAATAAATATCCACCAATATGGTAAAGAATTTGAGCCAAAAGCTCATTTACCCGTACCTGGCTCACTCGATTTATGTTTTATCAGTAATACACCAATAAACCAAATTATGACGTTTATTCAACAGCAAGGTGTCGAGATTATAGAAGGCCCTGTCAAACGTACAGGCGCAATGGGAGAGATATTATCTATTTATATTCGAGATCCTGATTTAAATCTTATTGAGATAGCAAATTATATATAGCCATATACTACTGCTAAATTCGTACAAAGGTAGCACGAGTCGTACAGACTGGCTACCTAATCAAAAATTAAGCTGTCCCCAATACACTATGCCATGAGATATCGAGTGCCTGATTTTTATTTATATTACTTAATAACAATGGATATGTAACTGTGAATTTTGATAAATTATACTGCTTGGAAAAATGATTTCACAATATTTTAATTATATTTTATCTGTACAAAATCATTTAGATAATCAAAAATTTATACAGGCATAAGTTAACATTAGATTCCCCGCATAAAATACAAATCCCATTTTTTATTATTAAATACTAAAATTAAAAGTAATTATAGCTTCTGCATTATAATTAACTTCATCATTAAGCTCAATATTTGCTTTAGCCAAATCATTTCGTGAGTTAATAAACATACTCTCTTGTTCAAAATTTGCTGAAAATACTTTCCCTGGTATTAATGACCTCATAAATTCATTCTTACTTATTGATTCACCATTTGCCTTAGACCATCCATAATATTCCCCCTTAGTTAACACATATTGCCCAAGACCCGCTGTTGAATGTATTGAGTTATATAAACGGCGAACATATCCAGAATTATTATCGACCTTAGCATCTTTTACTAAAAATGAGACACCACCAAGTGCGGCCGGTTTACCCCCATTAATATGAAAATATTTATGTGCAATATCAGGACTTACTGGCGTCGAAGGTAAATTTAAGCTTTCATAAAGATCCGTCGCCATGAATAGTAAATAAGTCTCTGCGTCACATGTCACTGTAACCGTATTTTTTATTTTTGAGTTTTCTGGGAAAATATATCTATTCGACATAGGTATAACATCAACAGAGAGTTTTCCCATGTCATATATGATATTGGTTTGCTCTTCTCCATTAACCATACAGGTTGGTGGCTTAATATCACCAGATATTTTTAAATTAGCATTTGTATCTGCATAGCTTAAACCAGCGGCTAATAATGGTAATACACCTAAACATTTTACTGTATTTTTCATATTAAATTAACGCCCCTAATAATTTAAATAGGTCAACAACCTAACCCGATTAGAATAAAATAAAATTAAATACCAAAACCAAATGATAATGTCGCACTGCCATCTAGGGATACATCACCAGCACTCTCTTTTACCTCACCATAAAACATTGGCTTAACTTCAAAATCAGCCGCGAAAATTTGTCCTGATGCTAACTTTGTCGATGTTCAGCCCAAGCTGTTTTTTTCGATTGGCTTATTAAAAGTTCTGGCACAGCGCTCCCTCCCGCAGCCAACACAGAGACTTTTTTAGCGCCTTCATCACTATTTCCTTTAACAGTCGCATTTGACATTGTAATAGTGTAAACACCAATATTTTGGCTATTATCAGCACCATATTTACCTAAACCAAAGAAGATATCGCCTGGATTTATGACACTATCACTACGATTATCTTTGGCTATAAAATTTAAATAAGTGGCAGCATCACACACTATTTCAATTCTTTTCGTTTCACCATCTAAATATAAGATATCTGAACTAGGAAACATTTCTGGAGCGATATCAAATCGATATTCAATATCCACTTCATTCTGATTATTGATAGAGCATGTTGGTGGTTTAATATCGCCAGATACTTTCAAATTAGCACTGATATCTGCATAACTTAAACCTGCTACCAATAACGGCAATAAGCCCAAACATGTTATTGTGCTTTTCATCGTAAATTAACAATCTCAATAGGTTAAATAGGTCAATTATCTAACCTATTTAAAATAAAATTAAATACCAAAACCAAATGATAATGTCGCACTGCCATCTAGGGATAGATTCTCAATATCATCTTCTTTTATTTTATTTAATACCGCATAGATTTCAAAATCAGCCGCAAAAATTTTCCCCGGAGCTAATTTTGTCGATGTTTCAGCCCAAGCTGTTTTTTCCATTTTCGCTATCGAGGTTTCTGCTACGGCTTTGCTTCCTTCTGGTAACACTAAAACACGTTTAGCATCCTCTTCACTATTCGCTTTAACAGTCGCATTTGACATTGTAATGCTATAAACACCAATTTCATTATTATCAGCACCATATGTACCTAATCCAAATAATAATGCTGCGTCGCTAGGACTAATGCGATTATCATGAGCCACAAAACTTAAGTAAGTCGTTGCATCACATACGATTTCGATTCTTTTCTTTTGTTTATCTAAAGATGTTCTTCCTGAACGATTAAGCATTTCTGGCGATATCGTGTAATTATATACAATATCTACTTCATTCTGATTATTGATAGAGCAGGTTGGTGGTTTAATATCGCCAGATACTTTCAAATTAGCACTGATATCTGCATAACTTAAACCTGCTACCAATAACGGCAATAAGCCCAAACATGTTATTGTGTTTTTCATCATGAATTAACAATCTCAATAAGTTAAATAGGTCAATTACCTAACCTATTTAAAATAAAATTAAATACCAAAACCAAATGATAATGTCGCACTGCCATCTAGAGATATATCCTCAATATTATTTGTTCTGATTATATTTAATACCGCATAAACCTCAAAATCAGCAGCAAAAATTTTTCCTGCTGCTAATTTTTTCGATGTTTCAGCCCAAGCTATTTTTTTCGATTGCTCTACCGAAATTTCTGACTTAACGGTATTTCCTGTCGATATTAAAACGTTTTTGTCGGCTTCTTCACTATTCGCTTTAACAGTCGCATTTGACATTGTAATGGTATAAGCACCAATATTTTCTTTATTATCAGTACCATATGTACCTAATCCAAATAAAATATGACCTTGTTCTGAAGAAACGCTATCAATACGGTTATCTTTGGCTTCAAAGCTTAAGTAAGTTGTAGCATCACACACTATTTCGATTCTTTTCTTTTGTTTATCTAAAGGTGTTTTTTCTGAACGGTTAAGCATTTCTGGCGATATCGTGTAATTATATACAATATCTACTTCATTCTGATTATTGATAGAACATGTTGGTGGCTTAATATCACCAGATACTTTCAAATTA